>CAXQRK010000160.1:0-15875 GCA_964226535.1 Polaribacter sp. | reverse complement strand
CAGACGTGTGCTCTTCCGATCTGCCTGCCGTTGCTTTCGGGCCGCCGCCGTGGGCAGGGCTGGACGGGCGTGCATCTGTGCAGATTGATCAGTTTCGCCTGCAGGGTGGGCAAGTGATTGAATCGCTTGCTGTGCAAGCGCTCGTATCCGCACCAATGCTAAGCGTGGATTCGTTTAGCGTGAAGCTTGGTGACGGCAATTTTGAGGGCAGCGGTGCGCTGCGGCACGATGCCTCTCAATCAACGCCCTACCGTCTGCATACGGATATTCACTTTGCAGAGATTGATCCCGCATGGTTTGTCGATAAGCATGAGAAGAGCGTGCCGCTAAGGGGTCAATTTAAGGGCGTATTTGAATTGGTCGGTGCCGGTGACACCCCGGCGGCCGCACTTGAGGATTCCACTGCGAAACTTCAAATTAACGGTGCGCATGGGGTACTGAGCGCTTTTGACTTGGATGAGCGCAAGCAACTCGGACTCGAACTTGCCGGACTGCTTGGGCAGCACCTGGATCGGCCGGGGATTACTGCCCTCACCCATACGATCCCGTATTTCAAGGAGATACCCTTCACTGATTTCGTGCTGGAACTGACGCGCGGTGCCGATCACGACAAGCGTATCTTGATTCCGCAACTTCGCTTGACTGGCGACAGTTTGTTGTTGGATGCGTCCGGTTTGGTGGGTGCCAGTGAATTAAGTGAAGTCATGAAGCAACCCATGGATCTACACCTCACACTGGGGGCGAAAGGACCGCTTACCGAGTATTTGCAAACACTTGGGCTGTTGCAGCCAGGTGCTGGCGAAGATGGCTTCACACATTTTAACCAGACACTTGAAATTGGCGGCACCTTGGCAGATCCGAATACAGATGCTTTGATGGAACTATTAAATCAGGCCGCAAAGGGCGCCTTGTCGAAATCAAACCGCGCGGAGAAGATCGCAACGGCTAATGCGTCGAATAGATTTTCCACCCCATTCGTGCCGGAATCCAAGGGCAGCGCTGAAACATCGACTCAGCCGCAACAGCCGGTTCAGCAATCCAAACAAGAACGCCGCCGTGAAGAGATTGAGATGGGCTTAGACATTCTCGATGCATGGTTCGGCGATTAAGTGAGAGGGCATGGCAGCGGCATCCAAAGCACCCCCAGTCTTTGATCGTGACTTTCTGCTCGAACTTTCGGGTGGTCTGGTCTTGCAGCAGGCTGAGCAGCTGTTTGAGACCGGAGCCGTTGGTGCCACGAACTGGGAGTATCCCAGTCTGAGAGGCACGGTCCGGGCGGCAGATGCGGTCTACCAGCCAACGCTTAATCTGCGTTCCACTGTGTTTGCAGTCAACAGTTGCAACTGTACTGAAGGTCGTCGCCGCAAGATATGTGCCCATGCCATAGCGGTGGCGCTGCACTATGAAGCGCTCAAGCGAGAGCAGGCGCAGGCTTGCCAACCGCCCCCGGATGAAGCGGCTGAATCGAAGCCCGCCACTGCGGTAGCTGAAACCTGCAGTGTACGCTCAATTCAAGTGTCGGTTGATACCGGTGAAGCGCTGCGCATGCTGGTTTTCCTGCCCCCGAATTTGCCGGCTGCCGGTGAGCGCGATGCAATCGTTGTGAAGTTGGAGGCGGCAAGCGGCCGCACGATTGTGCCACTCAACCGGCTCAGCCCGACACGCCTGTATCAAGTCTCGCAGCGGCAACATGCGGCGCTAGCACTGGTGGAATCCTGGTGTGGCGGCAAGCTAGCGAGCCTGTTGCAATTGACCGGTGGCCGCTTGCGCCGCCTACTGGATGCACTCAGTGGTGAACCGACCATTTATTGGCTCAAACAGCCCAATGCACCGATCGCGTGGCAGGCAGAGATCCTTCCTGGGGTGCACGAACATTTGCGGGCAGCAGATCCGGCTGAGACAAATGACTCAGAGGACGACAGCGTCGCCGTCGTAGATAAGCCGCAGCATGTCAGAATCCCGCGCACGGCCGGCGGGCGTGAACCGTCTAAGCCCAATCCGCGCCGCATTGCCGAAGCGCGGGCGCAAGGCATCTGGCGGGCACGTTCCACGGATTATCCGGTTGCCAAAACGCTGGCGGATTCAATGGAATCTTATCCTGACAGCCGGGTGGTGGTGGATGGATCGCCCAACTTTCTGGCGATTCGACTGCCGGCTGGCAGAGAGGATGACTCGATCAGACCCTTGCGTCATATTTTAAAAGCAGAAGGGTTCATGCTGGAGCCTTCAAATCGAAAGTGGTGGCTCCGCGATCGTCATAAGACACTTAATTTTCTGGCTACACACTGGAAAGCGTTGCGCGAGCAATGGCAGGCGCAATTTACTGACAGCTTTGAGACCAAGCTCGCGCATGTGACACTTGCCGAGCTGCAGGTCAACACCCGACAAGCAGAAGAGCGCTTCGTACTCGATGTCACGCTCAGCAAAGACGGTGATGAGACCGAGCTGCGCCGTGCGATTGCCAGCGGACGCAGTTATGTGGAATCCGATACGGATGGATCGGCGATCACGCTGCTGGAGCAAAGTTCGGTAGAGCGCCTGCATCAGATTGAACGCGCAGTTAGCGGGCAGGCGGATCGTCCGTTTACGCCGACCTTTTCAAAACGTTTGCACACCCAAGATTTGGTCGATGTTGAAGACGTGCTGGATGAATTGCTGGAGGGCTGGCAGCCGCCGCAGGCCTGGCAATCCCGCAGTCGTGCACTGAAACAAGTCGATGCGCTTGAAGCGGCACCGATACAGGCGACCTTTGATGCCATTTTACGCACGTATCAGCGCATTGGTGTGGCCTGGTTGTGGCATTTGTATCGACATCAACTGGGCGGGATTCTCGCCGATGAAATGGGCCTTGGTAAGACCCTGCAGGCGCTGGCGTTAATTGAGTGCATTATCAATCAGGCGACCGATTCACTTCCGGCGCTGGTGGTTTGTCCGGCCAGTTTAGTGGAAAATTGGCTGCGTGAAGCCGGCCGCTTTGTGCCCGCTCTAAGCCTAATCAAGCACCATGGTACCAAGCGTGCAAAACAGTCTGCCGCCTTCGCCGGAGCCGACCTCGTGGTTACCTCCTACGGGACTTTGCGGCAAGATATCGACATGCTTTCGACGGTCGACTGGTCAGTCATCGTCGGCGATGAGGCCCAGCATATCAAGAATCGTCGTTCACAAAATGCCCGATCACTTACCCGCTTGCAAAGTCACGGGCGTTTTTTGCTGACCGGTACACCGGTCGAAAATTCACTTGAGGATGTACTTTCTTTATTCACTTTTTTGATGCCCGGTTATTTAACCAAGGCAACCGGCAAACTTGCATCGGAAGACCGCGCCTGGCATGCGCAGCGTCAGATCCAGCGTGCCGCTGCTTATATTCTGCGGCGTACCAAACAAGAAGTTGCGCCTGAATTGCCCGACAAGATTGAGAAGACCTTGTTTTGCGAACTCGGCGCGAAGCAACTGCGCTTCTATCAGGATACGCTTGAAAAAACTCGGCGCGAAATTTTCAATTTGGAGATGGCCGGGGCAAATGCCGGACGCGTGCAATTTGCCGCGTTCACCGAGCTGCTGCGCCTGCGGCAGGCCTGCGTGGATCCACGGATTCTTGACGATAGCTATCCGGCGGCCGATTCGGCCAAATTAGCCGTCTTTGATGAAGTGCTTGACGAGTGCATCGACGCCGGCAGCCGCATACTGGTATTCTCTTCGTTCGTCACTGCCTTGCGCTTGCTTGCACAGCATCTGACGGAGCAGGGGCATCCCTTTTGTTATCTGGATGGGCAGACCAAAAACCGGCTCGAGATCTGTGATCAGTTTAATCGAGACCGCCGCATTCCGGTATTCCTGATTTCACTCAAAGCGGGCGGCACCGGCCTTAATCTGACTGGTGCCGACACGGTGGTGCACTACGACCCGTGGTGGAATCCCGCCGCGGAGGCGCAGGCAACCGATCGGGCCCATCGAATCGGTCAGGACAAAGTAGTGACCAGTATCAAGTTGATTGCCGCACATACGATCGAAGAAAAGGTGCTTGAACTACAAGCACGGAAAGCCGAAATCCTCCAACAACTTTTTCAAGAGAGCAAAGCGGCCAACGCAAAAGTTAGCTTGGAGGATATCAAGCAGCTCTTGCTGTGACTGTAATCCGTAAACACGCAGGCATGTGATGAGTATTTGCTTGGAAGGATTGTGCTATGCGAGCATTGAGGCAATGCTGGCTGAATCAGGAGTTAATCCGATACATGCGAAGCCGCTGTTTACTGCGGTGCAACGACATTTACTTCAGGATGAGCTAAGCTTGGCTGAGGGAATTGTGCCACCCGTACAAAAGTGGTTGGCCAGTGAGCGTGCGGTGCCGCGCTGTATACTGGATTTGGTAGATGATGCCGTCAGTTCGGATGGATGGACGCGCAAATATTTGTTGCGCCTGCACGACGGGGCTGAGGTTGAATCTGTGCAAATGGGCTTTCCCGGACGCTATACCGCTTGCCTGAGTAGTCAGGTTGGCTGTGCGATGGGGTGCGTGTTTTGTGCGACCGGGCAGATGGGCTTTGTGCGGCAACTGAGCGCGGGTGAGATGGTCGCACAAGCGCATCATGTCGAGCGCGAATTACGCCGCACCCGGGGTGGTACCCTGCGCAATATTGTAATGATGGGCATGGGCGAGCCACTGCATAATTTTGCGCCGACCATGCAAGCGCTCGATATCCTGACGGACAGTCGTGGCTTAAACATTGGTCCTGCACGCGTTGCGATCAGCACGGTTGGCTACATACCCGGCATTCAGCAGTTGGCACGCCACCCCAAACGCTATTCACTCGTCGTTAGCTTACATGGTGCAAGTGATGAAGAACGTGCTCAATTGATCCCGATCAACAAACGTTGGCCCTTGAGTGACTTGTTAGCAGCGTGCCGCGAATATTCGACCATCAAGCGCGCTCGAGTGTTTTTTGCGTGGACTTTGATTGCTGGGGTGAACGATAGCAATGATCACGCACAGCGTCTGGCGGCACTGTTGAAAGGCATGAATGCACAGATCAATTTGATTCCACTCAACCTGACCGCAGGCTTTGAGGGTCGGGCACCGGCTGATCAGCGGGTGCGTCGCTTTCAGCAAATCATTCAAGCTGCGGGACTACCAGTCACGGTGCGCCAGCGCCGCGGCATTGATGTGGCAGCGGGCTGTGGTCAGTTAAAGGTGGAGCGTAGAGGCCGCTAATTGTTCAAGTCGGATCATTACTGAACACATATGATTTTCGATTATTTATTTGAATGGTGGCAGCATTTAATCGCAGAGCCATATTTTTGTTGATCCAGGCCTGATCTGCAATGACCATACAAATCTGCTTGTTCAGGTTGCTTCGCTAAAATCAAACCTATTCAAATGTATGGCATTTCCAAATCTATTTAAGTCGATGTTTACTAAAAAAGCTGATACAACCGAAGTGCCCGAAAGCGAACCAGCAGGCGCGCAAAAATTTGGTATGTTCCAAGGTGTATTTACACCGATGGTGATCATCATTCTTTGTATGATGTACCTGTTTCAGCCGTGGGTGGTTGGCAATGCCGGTGTAATGGGTGCTATTTTAATTCTTCTGTTAGCCGTAAGCATTACCCTATCCACTGCTCTTTCGATGGCTTCCATGACGACAAACATTCGGATTGGTCGTGGCGGGGCCTTTTCAATCATTTCACAATCACTGGGTCTAGAAGTGGGAGGTAGCATAGGACTGCCGCTCTACTTCTCACAAGCTTTTGCGGTTACCATGTACATTTTTGCGTTTCGTGAAGGTGTTAGCTGGCTGTTTAGTAGAGTTGCCGAAAATCCCGAGTGGATTCAGGCCTCCTCATTTTCCTGGGTCGTTGATTTTGGGACCTCAGCCCTATTTCCCTGGATCATTGATTTTGTGATGTTCTTTATTATATTTGCTATTGTAAAAATCAGTACCGAGTTTGCATTTAGAATTCAGTATGTGCTTTTGGCAATTGTCATCGCATCGCTGTTTTCTATGTTCGGCGGTTTGGCAAAAATAGATATCGTAAGCAATTGGGGAACTATTCAATGGCTTGGCGATTTCGATGGAGGCAACACTTCGTTTTGGATTGTCTTCGCAGTTTTCTTTCCTGCCGTTACTGGCATCATGGCAGGCGCGAATATTTCCGGAGAGTTGCAGAATCCGCGTAAGGCAATTCCTAACGGAACACTTTACGGAGTGATCTTGACGACTATTATTTATCTAGCGCTGATTTTTTTGGCTGGATTGCTTATAAAAACCGAGGACTCCGTGAAAGATTTTTATTACATCTTTATCGATCGTTCCTATGTGTGGCAGATTGTTTTGGTGGGCCTACTCAGTGCAACCTTTGCGTCAGGCCTGTCGTCTTTTGTAGGAGCGCCTCGTATCCTTGCGGCTCTCGGCGACTTCAATATTCTCCCCAAAAGTAAATTCTTTTCAAAAACCAACCAGAAAGGTGAGCCTCAAAACGCTATTTTTTTCACTGCGGTCATTGTATTTTTGACACTGTTGACACGTGATCTGAATGCAATTGCGCCCCTGATCACTATGTTTTTCCTGATCACTTATGCGATGATCAATGTCGTTGTATTGATTGAGCAGAGCCTGGGCTTACCTAGCTTTCGTCCGACCTTCAAAGTACCCATTCTGGTACCCTTGCTCGGAACCGTTGGTTGTTTCTTTGTTATGTTTATTATCAACCCTGCCTTTGCGCTTATTTCAATGGGATTGGTGGTTGCCTTCTACGGCTATTTATTGAAACGGGAACTCACCGGGCAACAAGGTGATTCACGCAGCGGTCTGTTCACTGCCCTCGCCGAGTGGGCAACCAAAAAGTCCAAAAAACTGGCACCTCAAAAAGAGAGACGTGCCTGGCAACCGGAATTGCTGGTACTGATCGAATACGCAAAGGAACTGCGCGGTGCGTATCGCATGCTCTACGCGCTGACTCATCCCAAGGGCTCCGTTAAAGTGCTGGGCATGCAAACACCTGATAACAAAGGCCGCCTCGAAAACTATCTGCCCGCTTTGATCGAGACCTTTGAGAATGCAAATATTGTCTCCTCCTACAGCTTTATCAAAGGCAATGAGTACGGAAAAGTCGTCAGCGTCAGCATGCAAGCCCTGAAAACTGCCTTTTTTAAGCCCAATACAGTATTCCTCAAACTTGACGATCGTGCCGATCATAAAGAAGAAGAATATATCTCGATTGTCGAACAAGCTAACTCAACCGATTGGGGTGTGGTGTTTTTTGCACCGTATGAAACCAATCTGGGCATAGAAAAAACCGTTAATCTCTGGCTGAGTGACATCTCTGACGACTGGGTCGAGCAACTTGATCTGGGCAACAATGATCTAGCGCTTCTGCTCAGCCTGATTGTTTGCAAAAACTGGAATGGCACACTCAAGATCATCCGAATCATTGAAAAAGGCGCCCACACCGACGCTGCGATGAAACAAGTCAATTATATCAAAGAACTCGCACGTATTCCTCAGGAAACCTCGGTGCAGATTATTCGAAAATCAGATACCATGTGGGACGAAGTTGAACATGCAGACCTGAACATTATGGGGATGGATGCGTCTAATCTTGATATCAAAAGACTTCGCAAGTTGCCTGATTTACTTAGCTCAAGCTGTCTATTCACATTAGATAGTGAACAGGAGGGCGCCTTTGCCTAGGGAGGGAATCCGTATTTGCGGATTAAAGTGCGTCATTTTGAGGGTGTTGTGTGTTTACCAGTCTTCTTCTGTGGCAATATTACTGGGATAGGAATAGTCTGCAATTAATTGCTGATCTTTGAAAACTCGTATCCAAATACCGGACAGTTTTGCGTCGGATTCAGTATCACCGCCTCCACTGTAACGGATTCCTTTTCTGAGCTCGGTTTTAGTTAGCCGTATTGTTTCGGTTTTAAACGTATAGTTGTCCTGGGCGAGGATAATTGGAATCGCTTGTTTTCCTTTTTTGCGTTGGTAGGATTTGTCTTTTCGAGATTTTGCGGCGATTTCATCCTGTTCGCTAAACAAGATATATTCAGCATTTAAATGTTCAAACGTGTTTTTGGATTTATTTTTGATGACAATCTTATAGCCTGCGTCAAATTCTTTGATGTAACGAGCATTTTTGACGATTTTACCTGTGATTAAGGTAACGTCTTCTTTTGTCTTCGTCACTTTTCCATTTTGTCGTTTGGCTTCGATGTCAAGCATGCGATCATGTTCACTGAGAAAGCGAATCATCCAGTCTTTCAGGTAAGTCTGGTCGGCCTCCGAAAAGAGTGTGATCGAGACATTGAATTCAGAGCCATCGTCTCGTTGAATACGAATCTTATTACCCACCACATTGATCGGTTTTGCCTGAATGGTTCGATTTTGAGTGTCAGTAAATACGCGGTATTCTTCTCCCGAAAGCTGTGTGGTGAGGACAAGAATCAATATCGAGACCGTGACGATAAGTTGGATTTTCATGATAGCAATCGCCTGGCGACTGGATTGATGATTGGAATTTTAAAAAGCGCTTAGATGCGTTTAGCAATCGGGCTCTAAGACCCACATTTCTTGGTTGGTATTGATAAATTCGACCCAGTCCATGGTCTTGAATTCATGGCCGGGCCCCCAAGAATCACTGTAGACAATCCCTCCTTCAGGGTGAACACCGATGATGAGGCAAGCGTGGCCCGGAATAAGCCAATAAATCGGAATGCCTTGTTCGATCTTTGCTAAGATCTGTTTTCTACGAACCTGTTTAATTTGTTTGATCTTGAACGGCGTGCTGTTGCAGACTCGTCGAATTGAAGAAGTAACATTTTCATAGTGGGTCCCCGTGCGGCCTTCAGTATTCGCCAAGTCAGCCATTGAGTGCATATCCACCGGATAGCCATAATACTTCAGAATTCGCGCGAGGGTTGCGGCTGCGCAATAGCCTTTGCTGCCTTGGGTCACCATCGGAATGCCACTCAGATATCGATAGCCATCTTGATTTGTTTTAACTCGCTTGGCAATGTCTGCTGCAAATGTATGCGGATTGTAAGCGGGACTTTGCCGAACAGACGCACTGAATGGACTGATCTCTATGATCAAATATTCGCCTGTTACATAGCGTAGGGAAATTTTCAGATCATTGGGGAGAAAAAAGTTCAATGTGTCATTGCCGACAGCTGTAATATTCGAATACACCCCTTTGTTACGTGCGTCAGGCCCCTGGTAGGTGTGAAAGGCTTTTTCCAGCTGGATGAAATGCTCTTTTAGTTGCACATAAGCAGCTTGACCACAAATGCTTGAATGGTGTGCGTCTCCTTTATTCCATAATTCGATCACAATCGTTGGCTTGCTAGGCGAACGATAGTCAACACTGGCTTGTAAGGCTTGCATGCCCCAGAGCATGGCATCTTTCTCGGGCGATAAAGCAACGAGTAGGGTGGGGATTTCCGGCGTGCCATCAAATTTTGAGCAGCCGGCGGGAAACAACCTGTTGGACAATGCATCGATCGTGTCGGGCCAGGGCTGTTCGGCCTCCAGTTGAGATTTTAAAATCGCGCAGGCATCAATGATCGGGGTGACTTGTTTAAAAGCATAGCGATGCACCACGGATAGATCGGGCTCAGCAATCAGCGCCCTGATATTGGAAGCGCCGATGCGCGGATATTCAACCACCCAGTGGCGAGTATCTGCGTGTGGTTCAAGCACATTGACTTTGAGTCCCACTTGAAATTTGCCGAGTATTTGCTTGGGATCTTCAACCTTGAAGGCGGGAGTGGCTTCGGTGAATTGCCAGGTTGAAGGGATTTGTAGCGGAGCATAGCCTGCAAATGTTTGCTGTGTGGCTAAACTTAAGCTAAAAATGGTAGCCCAGATGCTGAACTTAAAAAAATGTCTCATGAAAACATGAGTAAACTAATTTTTTGAAAAAGTTCAATCCTCGCATTGCCGTGCTTCTTGTAAGTGCGAATTAAAGTTCGAGAACCGACCGATCACACCGGGCGAAATCTTGCTCGAAAAATACCTTAAGCCGATCGGTATTTCGCAGCATGCGCTGAGAGTGGTTCCACATGCCATCAATGCGACCGTGTGTGGCAAGCGCTCAATTATCCTGTCGGCACTGCGACTCTTAGCGGCATGTGAAAGTGTAGGGTACCTGGGTATCCATGGTAGACAACCATCCGAAGTCAGCCAACTTTTAAAATTCTATGGGATGCATGTTATGATCTTTACAGCGTTGGCTTAATTCTGCAACCTTATTTGCGCTACGGACTGCGATGCCATCCTGTGCCGGGCTAGAATCAAGCAAGCCGTCAAAGACTGCTGGAACGCCTCCGATCACTGTTTAAAAGTCAAAATCTCAACCAGACCATTCGATCTCGAACATCCAACTTGCAATTAAGTGTGAAAAACGCCCGTTGAGTCGTCTCCGGCGTTCAAAAGGCATTTTCCATAAGTTCTATAATGACATGCAATTGCTCCGAGAACAATTTCCGCATATCGCCGACAATGCTTGGCCTGTTTTGACCGAGTGGGTACATTTGCTGCGTGAGTGGAATACTAAGATCAACCTAATCTCGCGTCAGGATATTGAATATCTCGAAACACGGCATTTGTCACACTGCCTCGCGATTACGAATGATCTCCGCTTGATGCCGGGTGCACAGATTATGGATGTTGGTACCGGTGGCGGTTTTCCGGGGATTCTTATGGCGATTTGCTATCCACAGGCACAATTCACTTTGATTGATTCGATTGGCAAGAAGATTAAGGTGGTGCAGGATCTAGTGGATCGTCTGAAGCTGGAGAATGTGAACGCCCAACAGATGCGAGCCGAAGCGATCCATCAGCAATTTGATTTTATCACCGGCCGTGCAGTCAAGAATCTGCCGGAGTTTTTCAGTTGGATTCGGGGTCGAGTGCGCCATGGTGAGCGTCATTCTATCCCTAATGGCGTTCTTTATTGGAAGGGCGGTGAACTGGAGGACGAATTGAAGGCTCTGGGCATTCGCCCACGCAGGGTGATTCATTTAGAGCAAGCGTTCAGCGATCCATATTTTGAGCAAAAATATATTTTGCACTTTGACGTACGCGATATTTCACGTATTAAAAAACCAAGTCAATTATGAGCCGGTGCAGTTGATTTTAGCGGTTTATTCTGTAGTGCTGCAACCGTCTATTGCTGTGCTTTTAGAAAGTCACGGCTGGCGCGCTTGATTTTTTTAATCCGTGGTTGCATGCGGTGTAAGTCGCGTGGATCCATCCGGTCGATGAACAATTTTCCATTGAGGTGATCGACTTCGTGCAAGATACAGCGCCCGAGTAATCCAGTGGCTTCGAGGGTATGTACAGTACCTGTGCGGTCTTGATACTCACAACGCACACCGATCGGGCGGCTTACTTTGCCGCGTACGTCAGGAAAGGAAAGGCACCCTTCTTCGTAAACCTCCGTACTCGGATCAATAATCGACACCGTGGGATTGATCAGTGCCATCGGCATGATCAAGTCGAGTGGCGCCGACCTGCCATCCAGGCTATATTCGAACATTGCTTGTTGCCCCTGTGGGGGGCGTACATCGATTACACAGATCTGTTGCGCTAGATTGATTTGTTGTGCGGCTAGCCCAATGCCATTTTCATGATACATGGTTTCGACCATGTCGTTAGCAAGTTGCGCTAAAGCAGTGTCAAAACGGGTGATCGGTTCACCGATTTTGCGTAGAATGGGTTCGCCATATTGGGTAACTCGTAAAAGCATCTCAGCACGCTGAAACCGGATGTCAGATTTGTAAAGCTTTTGGGGCAGGTTTTACTGGAATGTGTACTTCCGAGCGTTTGAGCACGCCGGGCATGAACGGACCATTCCAATAAATTGCTCGGGCCGGGCCGGTCGCGATCCACTTATTTTGTGTGGCGAGGTGAGTCAACAATGTGTCTCGCGCTTGGTTGAAATGTTTGGCGTTGTAGCTGCCACGCACACCGATGCTCAACACGGTACGTTCCGGATATTCGATCAGACTGACTTCATCGCTGTCTTCAAGCGCCGTGTAGACAACGTCACAGCCTAGGTAAAAGTACATGCCAGCGGGGTCAAGCACAGCTTCGACGGGGGTTGTCATCGCAATGTCGTTAGCTTGAATGTAGCGAAACAGCCGACGAAAGAGCGCATTATTGGCTTCGAAGTAGTGGTGCTCGCTGTGCGTGGCGATCAAACGCGCCGCAGGGATGGTCTTGATTTCAATCTGTCCCACATCGGTTTTTGGAAAGGCGCTTTCATAGGCGGACATGAGATGCGAGGAAAGAAGGGCGATGCCATACAGGAAAAAATATTTCATTCAAACAAAACCAAACTGCCTGACAAAACTTACATCTGTTTTGTTTGATGACGCATACTGAAGAATTTCAATAGTACAAACTTTATTTTAATTTTACAACGTTTGACTTGTAGAAAAATCACGTTTATATACATATTTAAAATGTTTAATAGATGATCAAAGTACTTTCAGTTTACGATTGGACAATTTAATTACGACAGCATTCTGATAAATCTATTTTTACTAACTCAATATTTTCCGATTAACATGACACGTTCTCGTTCAAAAGCAAATAAAGGCATTAGTCGGATCGATTCCGGTTCCACTCATGGTTGGTTCGTTCGTGGCTATCGTAATGGTAAAACATATTCGAAACTGTTTAGTGACCGTAAGTGCGGGGGTAAGGGCAAAGCACAAAAATTAGCGAGAACCTACCGCGATGAACTTCAAAAAGATCTTGAAATGATTCCTAAAAAGTCGCGTCAACGTCGGATCGTTGTATCTGATTCACGGAACACAACCGGTGAACTCGGCGTATCACGGACAACTAAAACGACCCCCAATGGCACTAAGTATGAATGCTATTCGGTGAGTTGGCGCCCGGAGCCTGGCGTGCAGAAATGTACCTCGTTTTCGATTAGGAAATATGGCGAAAAGAAAGCGTTGAAGATGGCAGTTGCCCATCGCCGCAAAATGATGTGCGAAATTCACGGCCCGAATTTTTACCGAAAGCTGAAGAAGCAAAAGAAAGCTCAGGACGCATAGATACATTGCTTTCAACAATCTGCTTGCTTAAACGACTTGACGAACAGCACTCAGCATTCAAGGCTACTGATCGTGTTGGTTTTAAGGCTCATGGTGTAATGGTAGCACTAAGGTTTCTGGTTCCTTCAGTCGGGGTTCAAATCCCTGTGAGCCTGCCACTGATAAAGTGCGCCTGCGTGGTGACTATGCTCTACTGTAGTTGCTGTAATGTCAGCGCATGCATGACTTCGGACAACTGGTTGGTTTGTGCCTGGCATTGTGTGCCGATGCACACCTGATAGTCGGTGGGCTGCTCGTGACTGTTTATTTGGATAAAAGTGCGCCGCCAGGGCCGTTCGGTGAGTGCACGATGGAGTGCGTCAAGTGATACGCCGGTACGCACTTTGATCACAACAATACCGATCGTGTGTGTCGCTGCAGCTTCAAGTGCATGCGCGACACCAGCGGCAACTCGTTCGGCATAATCGCTAAACGCTGGCAATGTGGCACGCAGGACTGCGGCGTAGCGATTTGTGCCGGTTAAGGCATACAGGCCGGAAAGCGCGTGTAGCAAGGCGGCATTGCCCGAAGGAGTGGCATTATCAAACCACTCTTTCCGCCGAGCCACAACGGTTTCGCTGTCTGCTGCAGTAAAGAAGCAACCCGCAGCCTGTCGATCTTCAAACAAATCCAATGCACTGTGCACACAGGCTTGGGCCCGCGACTGATAGCGGGCGCTGGCACCGGCCTCAAGCACATCAATTTTCGCCGCAATGCTTAAGAAGGCCTCTGCCGCGAGTGCATAATCATGTAAGAAACCATCGACCTGAGCACCGCAGCCTGGATAAAAAACAGCCTTCAAACGGAGTTTTCCGTGTGGCTCTTGAGTAGTTAGTTGGTCCCAGATAAAGTCAGCCGTTTGACGCGCACGCTGCAACCATTCAAGCCGGTTAAAATAAAATCCAGCATCTGCCATCGAACGAATCAAGAGACAATTCCAGGCGGTATTGATCTTGGTATCCCTGCCGGGACGTACTCGATTGGCTTCACGATAAGCCAGTAAGTGTTGACGGGCCGGTGCTAGTTTGGTGCGCATCGTCATAGTTCCATCGACCAGGGCAGGGTTCGAATACCCATGTTCAAAATTGCCCTTGGCGCTAATATTATACGCCAGGCAAATTTCGCGGGCGGTCTCGGTTGGGCCCAGAGCAGCGTCAATCTCTTCAGGGGACCACACATAGTAGCGGCCTTCTGTTCCTTCACTGTCGGCGTCAAGTGCGGCATAAAAACCACCTGACTCGGCACTCATTTCTCGTTCCAGCCAGGCAATGGTCTCTTCAACAACTGCGGCGTAGAGCGGATCGGGATGTTTCAGCCACGCGCGGGTGTACGCATCCAGCAGCAGTGCATTGTCATAAAGCATCTTCTCAAAATGAGGAATAAGCCATTGCGAATCGACACTGTAGCGGGCAAAACCACCACCGAATTGATCAAATAATCCTCCATGTGCCATCGCCCGTAAGGTCGTGTGACAAACCGTATCAATGCGCTGTCCAAGCGTTGGGTCCGCATCAATCGCGGGCTGGTGCCGCATTACCTGCAAAAAGTTTAGTGTCATTGCAGGTGGAAATTTGGGTGCCGTACCAAAGCCACCATATTGGTCGTCGTGGGTGCCACAGATTCCTTTGGCGGCGTTTACCAGCAGTGCATCCTCCCACAAGCTCTGTGCATCGCCGGTGCGGCCGGCGCTGCTTGAGGCGATGATATTTTTTTGGATTGAATCGGCATTTGCCTCCAGTTCGTGTCGGGAGCGTTTGTAATGATCGGCAATTCGCATCAACAACTGTGGCCATGGGATCAAACCATGCCCGCGATCTTCAGGCGGAAAATAGGTGCCGCCAAAAAACGGTCGACCATCCGGCAGACAAAACACATTCAGCGGCCAACCCCCAGACTGCTGAATCATTTGTACCGCTTCCATGTAGATCTGATCCAGATCCGGCCGTTCTTCACGGTCGACTTTCACACAAATAAAGTGCTGATTCATCAATTTGGCAATATACGCGTTGGCAAAACTTTCATGTGCCATCACATGACACCAATGACAGGCCGAATACCCGATCGAGACCAGTATCGGCTTTCCAGATGTCTCAGCTGCCGCAAGGGCATCGGCACCCCAAGGATACCAATCCACCGGATTGGTGGCGTGTTGTTGGAGGTAGAGACTATTTTCCTGTGCGAGACGGTTCGGCATTTGGTATAGGCGCGGGCTTGTCACCCTCAGGTCTGAAAAATCAGTAAATCATTTGATCGGCAAGTGCAATGGCCCAAAAGTCATCCGACTTAACCGAAGGTTTTGCCATTCCAACCCCAGTTGCCGGGGACGTCGTTGTGGTAGTTGATGTAGATTCGGTCGGCTTGAATATCGGTGGTCAGTCGAATGCGTTCACACAGTTCAGCAGTGATTTGCTGCGGGACATCGTCGGCGAGACGGATCGCCCGCAGATCGACGAAAATAGTCGGATGCTCATTGCCGGCCATCGTCATCTTTGCACTGATCCAACTCGTCATGACATAGTCTTCCGATTTGCCGAGCAGTTCAGCGACCGCTTTAGACAGGGTTTGTAAGCAGTTGGACTTTTCCGCATCGGTGAGCGCTAAGTTGGAAGTGACTTGAACGAGAGGCATGGCAGCAGGCTGGGTTAAATGGAGAACTGAATCGGTGGATGAGCAAATATACTCAAACTAAGCTGTCTGTCGGACTCGTTTAAGCAAGCATTTAGTCAAGTTGAGATCCCGATAATAACGATTAAGCACAGATTTGGTGGAC
>CAXQRK010000159.1:0-40745 GCA_964226535.1 Polaribacter sp. | reverse complement strand
CGGTGGAGACACCGAAATAAACCACGCTCGCGCAGATGATATTCTATGTGAACTGCTAACCGAGCTTGGTTGCAGTGAAGTGGTCGAAGCGTTCAACGAGATAGACAAGTGGTATGCCTAACAGTTGGTTAGGTGGAAAGTTTTCCATCTATTGACCCTGTAGAGTGGAAAGGTTTTCTATTTATTGAGATATTGTGGGGGTAAAGGTGGAAAATGAGGCGTTTTACTTTCCATAGATGACTTGATATTAACTCTTTTTCCATATATGCAGATATTCAAGGGGAGTGTATGGAAAGCAAGAAGAAATTTAAGCCAAACCCGGATCTAAAGCTGATCGATCAGGTAAAGGAGGTTCTGCGCTACCATCACTACGCGCTACGGACCGAGCAGACTTATTGCGATTGGATTAAGCGCTTTCTGAAATTCTACGGGTATAAGACCCATCCTCGTGATATGGGTGCGCCGGAAGTCGAACGCTGGCTAAGCTGTTTGGCGACGGAACAAAAGGTGGCGGCATCCACCCAGCGCCAGGCACTGAATGCGATTGTTTTTCTGTATCGGGAGGTGCTGGATATCGATCTGGACGAAATCGCGCCCGTCCGCAGCAAACGAACCCGCAGGCCTCCGACGGTTTTGACGCAAACCGAGGTGCAAGGTGTATTGCAACGTATGCAGGGGACTCATCGGCTGATGGTTCAACTCTTGTATGGCTGTGGCCTACGGTTGATGGAGTGCATTCGGTTGCGGATTCAGGATGTGGATTTCGGGCAGGGGCGGATTTTTGTGCGTGGCGGCAAAGGTGGGAAAGACCGTACGGTGGTTTTACCAGAGGCTGTTCGTGCGCTGCTGGCCGATCATATTGAGCGGGTGCAGGTTTTGCATGAGAATGATTTGCGCGAGGGGTTCGGTGAGGTGTATATCCCGGAAGCCCTGGCGCGGAAATACCCGAATGCCTGCCGTCAGACGGGCTGGCAGTATGTGTTTCCGGCAAAAAACCGATCCAAAGATCCCCGTTCAGGAAAGATCAGGCGTCATCATGTTTTGGAATCCGGGTTGCAAAAGGCGGTGAAGACTGCCGTAAGCAAAGCGGGGATCACCAAGCGGGCTGGATGCCATACGATGCGCCACAGTTATGCAACCCATCTGCTGGAAAACGGCACCAACATCCGTACGGTGCAGGAGCTAATGGGGCACAAGGACGTGAAAACCACTGAGATTTATACGCATGTGATGCACAAGGACATTAACGCAGTGCAAAGCCCGCTGGATACGCTGTGAGGATTGTAAAGCTTCCGCAGGTTGGGCGTTCGAGTTTCTCTTTCACCACGAAGCGCACGAAGGCTTGGACGAGATCAAAGAACATATCTTTTCATCCCGTCGTTGAGTTTTTCAGCCTATCAAGAAAAACCACTCTCCAGCAGGCCCGTGGAGACCGCATGGGATCCGTCCCTTTAACCTAAATTCGGGAGCTGGATCTGCGATCTTTTGCAATCTTTCGCAATCTTTTGCCTCGCAAAAGTGGGGTGGCTAACGGGACTGCTACGCCCTCTTCGTATTTTCCGGGCGGCACGTCCGTGCCTGAAAATACTGCGTCAAACCCGCTGGTTCGCGGGTTCTTCGTCCCTTGATTCACTTTTGTCTCACAAAAGTGGGGTGGCTAACGGGACTCGAACCCGCGACCCTCGGTACCACAAACCGATGCTCTAACCAACTGAGCTATAGCCACCATGTATCGCAAGGTAGACTGTTATCCCCAAGCAAGAGCAAACATGCTTTTGCGGATTATCCTCTTGTCAACAGTCCTTTCCGGAAATGTGCTCTTTTTTGATGGTTCACATATTTCAGTCACTTTGTGCCGGCTCATTGTGCTTGGCGTACAATAGACTCAGGGTGACGTAAGTAAATGTACCAATTACAATGCCACAGTCCGCAATGTTAAACGCGGGATAACGACCATTGGGCAACAGCCAGGGGATGCTGAAGCTAAAATGGAAATCAAGAAAATCGATCACATGACCATAGATTAAACGGTCGACCAGATTGCCCAGTACCCCGCCGATGAGCAGGCCAAATGCGAATTGCATCGATTGACGATGGAGTTCAAGGGTGTGGCGGAAAATGTAAATCGCCACGAGTGCGAGCACCGCAACTAAGACCAACCACTCTGCGTGCCCGGAAAACATCCCCCATGCCGCACCTTTATTGCCAATGTGTACGATGTAGAAGACGTTTTGAATAACTTCGATCACATCCGCATCGTGAGGATACCAATAACTCTCTGGTGCGATGTTTTTAAAGATCCATATTTTCGTGAGTTGATCGATTGCAAACACGATTGAAGCGATAATCAAGAGTCGCTTGTAGGAAGTACCTGAGGTATGTAAATTCACTGTACTTTTGAGCAATTAATCTACTCTTCGTCCTCAATGATTTTAGACATGTCGGCACTATCCGGAAAGAGTCCGGTGATATTGGAATCGATCTTGCGACGCGTGTTCTTTTCGAATTCCACTTGGCCTTCGACCGAGTGGCGGGCAAAGGGCACTGCAGTGAGGCGCTCTTTGCTGATCGCCTGCTGGGTAATTTCACAGATGCCATAGGTACCGTTTTTAATCCGCTGAATCGCTTCTTCGATTTCATTGAGGGCTTCTTGTTCACTGGAAACCAGGCTGAGGGAAAAGTCGCGGTCAAAGGTGTCAGTGCCGGCGTCGGCTTCAAGCGTGCGGTCGCTTTCATCACGCGAGGTGTGCTGCAAGGTGTCAGCGGTATGCAGATCGATTTCCTCACTTACATGTTGGCGTAACTCGAGTAATAGCTTGTAGTATTTTTTCCATTTTTGGGGAACCGCGTCTTCTTCGAGTGAGGTTGCGGCCTTTTTATTCGCCGGATTAAAGCCGAGAATATCTGCAAGCGAAGCCGCACCAAGCACGCGTTTTTCAACGGCTTGCTCGTCCACAACAATCTTCTTTTTCTCCGCAACAACTTTCTTTTGTTCGTCTACAGGCCGGTCTTCGCGCGACGGTTCTTGTTTGCGGGTCGCGACGAGTGCTTCAACATCGTCCAAGGAGAATACAATCGGGCCAGCTTTCTTGTCGGCGGCTGCACCTTCGCGTGTTACGGAGGCCTGCGTTACCGATGGCTTGCTCTCCCTCGCCTCGACCTTGGAGCCTTTGGCGACCGTTATTTCCTGTTTGGCCGCTACTTTTTTAACCGCTGTTTTTTTCCTTGCTTTAGCGGCGGCCGGCCGCTTGGTCGTTTTTTTCGCTGCGGTTTTCTTCGCTACGGGTTTCTTCGCTACGGGTTTCTTCGCCGCGGTTTTTTTCGCAGGTGCCTTAGCCGTTTTTGGCTTCGTAGATGATGGGTCAGTCATGGATCGGGAGATGTACTGAAGTTATTGGATTGATTGTGAAATCTGTTGCAGGGCGGCGGCACAGCGTGGTGAGACGGGCCCCCAGGCCTCGGTTTCGACGAGAGCGGGTACCCAGCGCCAACTGCGCGGACAGCGTACCCCATCGGCATGGGCGACCTCAATGCTTAGTTCAGTGGCCTCAGCATTTTCGACCAGGCTGACTGCTGACAGAATGAACAGTTCAGTCAGGTCGGACTCATATTGTTTGAGACGGGCAAATGCAGGATCGCTGAGGCTGCCGGTGATGGTAACTTTGGCATCCAGGCTTTGCCCGATCACTTTGTTTTGGCGCAGTTCCTCCAAGGCGTCGTTGAGTTGCTCCGCAAGAAAGGTGCGCAGGGCGCGGATGTCAGCGGCCACTTTGGGATGATCCCAGGCAGGGTCCACATACGGCCAGTCGCAGAGCGCGATCGGTTGCTCGCAAAAATCGCTGTTGTTGTGCGCATAGCTCCATGCTTCGTCAGCGGTATGCGGGATCAGTGGTGCGACCAAGCGGGTAAGGACACTAAAAATGAGCTTGATTGCCGTTTGTGAGGAGCGCCGCAATGGATCATTCGGTGCATGGGTATACAAACGATCCTTAAGAATATCGTGGTAAGTGGCCGACAGGATATTGGCACAGAAAGGATCGATCAGGTCTTTAAACGCACGATGGAATTCGTAGGCCTCGTAGGCCTCGGTCACTTTGCGCACCAGTTGAGCGAGTTCATCCAGCGCCCATTTGTCGATCACATTGAGTTCTGCGAGCGGCACGGCTTGCGTAGCCGGGTCGAAGTCAAACAGATTGCTGATCTGGAAGCGCAGTGTATTACGTATATTCCGATAGTTATTCGCTACATTGCGTACGATCTTATCGGATACTGGAACATCGCCACGATAATCCTGTGAGCAAATCCAGAGGCGCACCACATCTGCACCGTAGCTCTGAATCCATTCGCTCAATGGGCGCGCCGCACCGTCGCTTTTGGAGAGCTTGGAGCCGTCTTCTTTGACGATGAAGCCGTGGGTTAATAAAGTCTTGTACGGTGCCGCTTTATCGGCGATGACCGCAGTCCAGAGTGAGCTTTGAAACCAGCCGCGATGCTGATCACTGCCTTCGAGATAGAGGTCTGCCGGCCAGCTTAGAGTATCGCGATTTTGTAGCACGGTACGGTGACTGGTGCCGGAATCGATCCATACATCCAATGTGTCGCTGCCGCACTTGAGTTGATTTGCCGCCGGCCAGGTTGACGGCAGTGTGATGCCTTCCAGGAGTTCGGCTGCGCTTTGCTCAAACCAAATATCACTGCCGTGCGCCGCGACTTTGCGGGCAATTGCTCGAATCACGTCGGCATCGATAAATGCTTCGCCGGCGTCGTTATAAAATGCCGGGATCGGTACGCCCCAGGTACGCTGACGGCTGATACACCAGTCCGGGCGGTGTGCCACTGCCGCGCGAATGCGCTTCTCGCCCCAGGCAGGAATAAAAGTAACTTCGTTGAGGGCATTGAGGGCACGCTGGCGATCGCCGTCTTTGTCCAGTGCGATAAACCATTGATCCATGGCGCGAAACACTACTGGCGTCTTTGAGCGCCAACAATGCGGGTAGCTGTGGCTGATGGTCTTTTTAGCGACTAGCGAGCCGTTTTGGCTAATGAGTTTGAGGACCGCTTTGTTGGCTTGGCTGATGGTGTCGTGTTCAAATACCGATAAACCGACAAGTTCTGCAGGCATTTGATCGTCCTCAATATAGCAGCCCTTGTCATCCAGCGGACAATATACCTCAATGCCGTGGTTGATTCCGGTAATGTAATCATCCAAGCCATGTCCCGGTGCAATATGGACACAGCCGGTGCCGCTTTCGATCGTCACATAGTCGGCGGGCACGATTGGGCTGGGGCGGTCGATGAACGGATGACGCGCCTCGAGTTGTTCCATCGCTGAACCGAGAAAGGTATGGATGGTTTCAACCTCTTCGAGGCCGCACGCTTCGATCACCGTATCACGCAGTGCAGTGGCGACAATCAGGTTGCCTTGATTGGCGGTTTTTAATGCGCTGTATTCAATTTTTGGATTCACCGCGACTGCCATATTCGCCGGCAGGGTCCATGCTGTGGTGGTCCAGATCAATACCGCAGCGGGCTCCTCAAGCGCCAGTGCCTGACAGGCCGCTGTGCTGAGGTTTAATTTCACATAAACGGAGACAGTTCTGTGATCGCGGTATTCAATCTCGGCTTCGGCCAGCGCGGTCGCACATGGGATCGACCAATACACTGGCTTTTTGCTGCGATAGACCAGGCCTTGTTCAACAAAACGAGCAAAGGTTTCGAGTTCGGTCGCTTCGTAGTCCGGCTGAATGGTCCAGTATTCATTGTCCCAGTCGGCCAGAACGCCGAGGCGCTTGAATTGATCGCGCTGAATCTTACGAAATTTATCAGCGAATTGAGCACAGGCTCGGCGCACCTCCAGCGCGCTATAGTCTTGGCGGCCGGCATCTTGTAACTCACGCGAGACCTTGTGCTCAATTGGTAGGCCGTGACTATCCCAGCCGGGAATGTACGGCGCGTTGTAGCCCTGCATCCATTTGAAGCGTAAGATAGTGTCT
Source organism: Polaribacter sp. (assembly GCA_964226535.1). Classification (GTDB taxonomy): domain Bacteria; phylum Verrucomicrobiota; class Verrucomicrobiia; order Opitutales; family Coraliomargaritaceae; genus Lentimonas. Next base: position 34,752 of record CAXQRK010000159.1, on the reverse strand, counting down.
TTTAAGGTCTTGTTAAGTGCGTGGCCAAGGTGGAGATCGCCATTGGTAAACGGTGGACCGTCATGTAAGATGAAACGTGGCCCAGCAGCATTTTTCGCCTGGATTTTGCGGTACAGGTCGAGTTGTTCCCAGTGCGCAATGCGGGCAGGCTCACGTTGCACCAGATTACCACGCATCGGGAAAGCAGTTTGGGGTAGATTGAGCGTATGTTTGAGGTCTGGAGTCATGATTTGAGACCGGGAGCCATGTAAAAACGCGGCAGTGTGTTTTTTTGACCTCCTAAGTCAAGCACTCAGAATTTTCTCGCAGATCTTTTGATTTCATTCTTTCATAGGCACGGTACGCCCTACGCTGATTCACAAATTTAATGACACTTGCACTACTTAACTTGCCATGGTTCAGCCTGCCATTATGGAGCCTTCTGCTCATTATGGCACTTGGTTTCTTGGCGCTGACTTTCGGCGGTGATTGGTTGACCAAGGGAGCCGTTGTGATTGCGGCTAATTTAAACATTCATGCAGTGGTGATCGGATTGACGGTTGTTTCGATTGCCACCTCAATGCCTGAAATGATGACCTCGTTGTTGGCCGCCAAAACCAGTCCCGGCCTTGCGCTGGGCAATATTCTGGGTAGCAATATCGCAAACATCGGGCTGATTCTGGGCATCACTGCATGGATCACTCCATTGAAGATTGAATTGCGCCTGCTGCGGCGTGAAGTGCCACTGTTGCTGGTGATTACCGTGCTGTTTGCGCTGTTTGCAGTAGGTGGTTTCAATCGTTATGAGGGCGCGGTATTATTGCTGATCTTGGCGCTGTATTTATATCTGGTGGTATATTGGGCACGACAGGAATCAGCCGCGGTCAATGCCGAGTTTTCTGTTGGGTCGCTTGAACAGGGCGCGCGTTCCACTGCCAGTGGCATCGGTTTGGTGCTCTCTGGAGCGCTATTTCTGGCGCTCGGGGCAGATATGCTGGTGGCTGCCAGTGTCGAAGTGGCGGGACGCATGGGTATCAGTGAAACGTTGATCGGGCTGTCGATTATTGCTATCGGCACCAGCTTACCGGAGTTGGCGGCATCGATATCTGCTGCACGCTCGGGACACGGCGACATTTGCGCCGGCAATATTATCGGCTCCAACCTGTTTAACATTTTGCTGATCGGCGGCGGTGTGGCTTCGATAATGCCGATTCCGGTCAATCCACAGCTGTTACTGTTTGAATTTCCCGCACTGATTGTCATTACAGGCTTGTCCTTATGGATTTTCAAGAGCGGCCATGTCGTTAAACGCGGGGAGGGGATCTTTCTGTTGTTGCTGTATCTGACGATTTTATTTTGTTCCGGCCTGTCTCAATACGGCTATCTTTTCTAACCATCTTCAATCCTCTAATCTAAATACATAATGTCTGATCCCGCGCAACCAGTCGTTCTCATCATCCGTGACGGATGGGGAGAGAATCCTGATCCAGAGCAAGCGTCTTACAATGCGGTAAAGCGTGCGCATACCCCCTGCGCCGACCGCCTTAGTGCCGAATGGCCGCGTACCGAACTGATGGCCTGCGGGCTTGATGTGGGCCTGCCGGATGGGATTATGGGTAACTCGGAAGTTGGCCACCAAAATATCGGGGCTGGTCGAATTGTGGATCAGGAAATTGTACGGATCAATAAAGGCATGCAGACTGGTTCGGTCAAACAAAGTGCCGCGCTGCAGGCGGCGGTTGCCAATGTGCGGTCCAAGGGCAGCGCACTACATCTAATGGGGCTGGTGTCGGATGCCGGGGTGCACGCCATGCTGGAGCATCTATATGGGCTCATCCGCATTGCGAAGGAACAGGGCGTCCACACGCTCTATGTACATGCCTTTACCGACGGTCGCGATACCGGACCATTTACTGGCAAGCAGTTCATTCAGGCAATTGAGGCTGAAATGGCAGATATTGGTCTAGGTCGAATCGCCACGGTTAGCGGGCGCTACTGGGCGATGGATCGTGATAATCGCTGGGATCGGGTGCAACGTGCGTACGATTGCCTCACTGGACGGCAGATCGAACGGACGGCCCCTTCCGCCGTGGCGGCGATCCAATCTCAGTACGATCAGCCAGAAACCCCTGGCACCAAAGGAGATGAGTTCTGTCCGCCAACTGCGGTGCTGGATGCAGACGGTCAACCGGTCGCCACGATTGCCGACGGTGATTCAGTGATCTTTTTTAATTTCCGAGGGGATCGTCCGCGTGAATTGACCCGTGCGTTTATTCAAGATGACTTTAGCGAATTTGACCGCGGCACCAAGCTCGATCTCTACTTTGCCACCTTGAGCGAGTATCAGAAAGGGCTGTGCGATCATATTATTTTTTTCAAGCCTGAGAAAATGCAAGACATTCTCGGCAGCTATCTGGCCGACCAAGGCATTGCTCAGTTCCGCTGCGCCGAAACCGAGAAATTTCCGCATGTGACTTTCTTTTTTAATGATTATCGTGAAGAGCCCTTTGCGGGAGAGGATCGGGTTCTGATTCCGAGTCGCAAAGATTGTGCCACCTACGACGAGCAACCAGAGATGTCGGCCTATGGAGTGCGTGATGCTGCGGTTGAGGCAATCCGGTCCCGCAAGTATCGCCTACTGGTGGTGAATTTTGCCAATCCCGACATGGTCGGCCATACCGGTGTAATGGAGGCCTGTGTGAAGGCCTGCGAAGTGGTCGACGAGTGCGTGCAGGATTTGCTCGACGCAGTTGATTCGGTCAATGGCCGCGCCCTGATTACCGCAGACCATGGCAATTCCGATCAGTTGTGGGATCCACACACCGACGGCCCGCATACCGCCCATACCCTGAACTTGGTCGAAGTCGTGGTGTATGGCGAAGGCTGTAAGGGATATACGCTGGCCGCTGGTGGAAACCTCGGCGATATTGCACCTACAATTCTACAATTAATGGACCTGGATCAACCCGCCGCCATGACCGGTCGAAGCCTGTTGCACGCATCGCCCTCGGTGGAACCGGTTTAATCGCAAGCCACACAGGCTTACTGCCCAGCTTCAGATGTTGTTCCGCAAGCACGGTTTCCCTTTTCGTCGCTCCAATGATTGCTTGGTATGGCTCTTGTGACTGACACTGGTTCGATTGAGGCGAGACTTGCCGAGCGAGAACCGCCGGCAGGGGCACCGATCATGTATCAGCGCTGGCAGGAACTATTGTTTCTACATTGGCCGGTCGATGCAGAGCGAATCGCACGTGACCTCCCAGACGGCTTGCAGGTCGATCTCCATGAGGGACAAGCGTGGCTTGGCATCGTACCCTTCCAGATGGTCGGAGTGCGACCACGCTTGCTACCTGCGGTACCGGGTCTTTCGAACTTTCCAGAAGTCAATGTGCGCACCTATGTGATTGATTCAAAAGGTCGTCCCGGGGTTTGGTTCTATTCGCTAGACAGTCCTAAGCACTTGCCCAACTGGATCGCGCGGACCTGGTTTCACTTGAACTATCGTCTGGCGAAAGTTCAAGTGATGCAAGATGCCAGCGGCATCCGTTATGCTGCCGAGTTGTGCACCAAGGCGGGGCGGGATGCTGTACAGATGTATGCATGGCTACGGACCGGTAAAGTGTTTCAGGCTGCACCTGGCAGTCTTGAATTTTTTCTGACTGAGCGCTATCGATTGTTTGCATATGATCGCAAGCACAAGCGACTCTTGACCGGCCGTGTACATCATCCACCTTATCCGCTGCAGACGGTTGAGCTGAGCCAGTATTCGACCCGGCTCTTTCAAACAAATGGACTGGACGAGCCGCTTGCTGCACCCGTATCGAGCCTGGCTGCAGCCGGTGTCGCGGTGCAGGTATATCGAATCGAGACTGTGACACCAGATGGGTGAATCGGTGGTCCAGACGCAGCTACGCTGCAGGAGTTGAACGAACCTTATGCGAACCCTCAAGAGTGATCGATCCAGCCAGACATACATGGTGGTCGGCGCTGGCCTTGCCGGCTGCCTGCTCGCCTGGCGATTACAGCAAGCCGGCCGGCCGGTTACGCTCATTGGCAGCACCACACGGCCCTGCGCCTCTGCAGTTGCAGCAGGTGTGATCAATCCTGTCACCGGACGCTGGATGACCAAGACCTGGGGCTTCGATGTACTGCTGCCGCACGCACTGGCAACTTACCGTGAGCTGGAACAGCAGTTTGGCATTGAACTCTATCACCCGATCCACCTGGTCCGCTACTGCCAATATCGCAGCGACACCAAGCGCATGGGCAGACGCATGCGCAACCCCCGCTATGCATCGGTGCTGGGTGAATTTGTTGCCGCTGGGGACGGTCCATCCACATTGCTGAACCATTACGGCAGTTTTCAGATCAAACAGGCCGCCTACGTTGATTTACCGCAGCTCCTGCAGGTCTTGCGGCAACATTTCGCACAGCAGCGCTGCTTCCGTGATCAAACCTTCATGCATGCCGAGTTACACAAACACGCTGAACGCTGGACCTATCACGATTTAAGCGCCGACCACATTATTTTCAGCGAAGGTGTTGGCATGCTGGGCAACCCATGGTTCAACTGGCTGCCACTCCGGCCCGCCAAAGGCGAAACCTTGACGCTGCAATGCCCCACGCTGCACCTGCCTCGGGGGCTCTACCATCATCGCAAATGGCTGTTGGCCTACGGTAACCATCATTTTCGCCTCGGTGCCACCTTTGACAGCGCTGACTCCTCGGACCAGCCGACTGCGGCTGGCGCCCAACAACTACTGGAGTCAGCCCAATCCTTTATGGACCCTCAGCATCAGCTGCAAATCAAACAGCACGATGCCGCCCGCCGCCCCTGCACGGAAGACTTCCGCCCCTTCATCGGCAAGCACCCGACTGAGCGTGGGCTCCATATCTTCAACGGCCTCGGCGCTAAGGCGGCCTTACTTGCCCCGGAACTGACCCGCCAGTTTTTGGCATATTTACTCACTGCTGAGGCGCTCAACCCCGAAATCAATAGCCTGCGTTATGCGGACTTGTGCACCAATCCAATCTATATCCATGCGACTCACTGAACGTGCACATGACTATTTGAGCCGGCAACTGCGGCCGGGAGACTGGGCATTGGATGCCACTGCTGGCAATGGTCACGACAGCCTATACATGGCAAAGCAGATCGGCCCAAAGGGTCATCTGATCGCCATCGATATACAACCCGCTGCCATTCGCACTACGCGCAGGCGCCTTCAGGCCGCAGATTGCTGTGATCAAACGGAACTACTTGTAGCCGACCACTCGCAGGCACTGCCCTCTCTGTGTGTGCAGTATCCGCAAACCTTCAGGGCCATCATTTTTAATCTGGGCTACTTGCCGGGCAGTGATAAACGTATACAGACACAAGCCCACTCCACCGTTCGTGCATTGGATGCTGCCAAGGGACTGCTCATATCAGACGGACTGCTGCTGGTAACTGCCTATCGTGGCCACGTTGGCGGGCCAGCTGAAGCAAGCTGCATTGCCGACTGGATGCAAAACCTGCACGCTCAGGCATGGTCGGTGAAACGCCATGAACCTGTTTCCAGCGGAACACCGATACCCCCGGTTCTGTGGGTCGCACGCAAAATCGATTAGGTGCAATAAATGGCTCTGATGAAACTTTGTGTAGAATTAAAGTCCACACAACAGAAGGAAAATTTTAGTCAAAACAGCGAGCAAGAGATGCTGCGTAGGATACCCTATCAGGTAGCAATATCAATCGGCACTGTTACCACAGCGCAAGCCTTTCGAGTTGTTGGGTGGCTTGTTCGCTCCAGCCCCGATTTGCGGCCGGACTGGCCGGACTGGGGTGCAGGATTTGACCGATTTGTACATTGCAGTCCTGTAGGGCCCGCTGTGCCCGGCTGGCTGCGAATGCACCGACTCCAATAACCCATTCCGGCTGCAATATCCCGACGAGTTCGCGTAAGTGCGTGTCACATAGCGCATATAAAGCCGCTACCTCATCGGCGGGTAATTTATCCGGGGTGCGATTACGTCCACTCGCTTCCATGAACACTAGTGGACAATAGTTGGCGACGAAATGGTCCTCAAAAAATGCTGTAGCAGATTTAAAGCGCTGCTTGAACAAGCCCCATAGGCGACGCCCGCTCACTTCGCTGCGCAGACAATCGAAGCCTTCGATGCGTCGTTTCGGATGTTCGTGCACGGGCTTATGGATACGCGCTTTGACGCCCACCCAATCACGTACCAACGAGACTTCTCCGAAGGGCACGCCGGTTTGTGCCATCCCGAACGGCCCGGGATTCATACCTAAAAAAAGGATTCGTTTGGTTGAATGTGCATGTCGCTCCAAATAATTGCGATGTCCGGCCCATGCATATGCTAAGGGATTATAAACATGCGTGGTTGGTTGAGCAAATGTCAACGCGTCCACACCGTTCGAAAGTGTTTGTGCGGCCGTGATGGCGGCTTCGCTGATTGGATTAGACATGTGTTAGCTTCCTAGTCGCATTGCTATATTCAACCTAAATTCGGGAGTTGGGTCCGCGATCTTTCGCAATCGTTTGCCCCACAAGGCATTGAAAATTCGATTTGATGCACCAAATGGTGCGCCTTCACGCCTTTGCAAGGCCCTGTGAAACAAAATCTCATCGACTCCAACTCCCGAATTTAGGTTCAAGGAGATCCTCCAGCGCGACTGGAGGATGAATCCCTTGGTTTGGCTTTTTCATAGACATTCAGATAAGGACTGGCTGAAGCGCTCCAGTTTGACCGGCGCTAATTGTTGCCATAAAATCTTGATTGAAGCGCCTTGCAATTTTAATTCAGGCGCAATATCCAACAGTGGCTGTAGTACAAAGTCACGCTCAGCAATGCCTGGGTGTGGTAGTTGCAAGCGCTCGGTGTGGATTTGGGTGTGGCCGAAGATCAGTATATCAATGTCGATGGTACGCGGTGACCAGCGCTGCGTGCGAATCCGCCCCAATTGAGTTTCAATTGCCAGACAGAGATTCAATAAGTCTTCTGCCTGGAGTGTGGTGCGCACTTCTACTACAGCATTCAAAAAAGGATCAGCTGTACCCATCCCGACGGCTCGGTTTTGGTATACCGGGCTTGCGTTGATGATGGCAACCCCTGCTGCTTGCAAGTGCCGTAAGGCGGCGCACATCTGTTCGAAGCGCGCACCCACATTGCTGCCCAATCCCAGGTAGGCAGTGGTCAGCGGCATCGTGTGACCTCCGCAGCAAAATAATCACAAATACAGTCTACGGGCACCGATGGCTTCTTGACCCGCACAGTGACTTCAATCACTTTATTAAAACGCGCCAATATCTTGCTGGCAATCACAGTTGCGGCACGTTCGATCAAATTGAAACGCATGCCTTCAAATACTTCTTTCACCACTGCATGGACCTCGACATAATTTACCGTCTGGGTCGGGCAATCCGCTTCAAATTCGAGGCCATCGACTAGGGTCAAGCACAGATCGACTGTAAAACGTTGTCCAAGTTGAGCTTCTTCTGGCAGCACACCGTGGCGCGCAAAAAATGCCAAATTGCATAGTTCAATTTTTGTTTTATTCATAGCGTAAACAATGATCCATTACTTGAGCGCATTCGCGATGTTCGCGAACATCATGCACACGAACACAATCCACTCCCGCCTGGATGGCCAATGCGGTCGTTGCCAGACTCCCGCTTAGGCGTGTTTTGGGCTCTGGCAATTGTAGCAACTGACCAAGCATGGACTTGCGTGAGGCTCCTAGCAGCAGGGGATAGCCGAGCGCCGATAGTGCTGACAAGCGACGCATCAATTGCCAATTTTCATGGGTGCTTTTGCCAAACCCCAGTCCCGGATCAAGCATGATGGCATCAGCGCGTACTCCGGCTAACTGGACCAGTGCAATCGAGCGTTGTAAGAAAGCAATCACGCCATCGATCACATCTCCCAGTTGGGCTTGTTCAGCCGTACGATTGTGCATCAAGATGCAGGCTGCATCATGCTTGGCAATCACTGCCGCCATTTGCGGATCACGCTGTGCGCCCCAGACATCATTCACAATATCAGCGCCGGCATGCAGCGCGGCATCTGCCACTGCACTTTTTGAGGTATCGATTGAAATGAGTGCATCGCTGAGTGGACGAATTCGTTCAATAAACGGAACCACCCGTGCAATCTCTTTATCGATCGGCACCGGGCGATGCCCCGGGCGGGTAGATTCTCCACCAATATCAATGATCGTCGCACCCTCATCCACCATTTGCTGGAAATGTTGTAGCGCCGAATCCATGTGCACAAATTCGCCGCCGTCTGAAAACGAATCTGGAGTCAGATTTAAAATTCCGACTAGATAGGTCTGTTGGCCCAGCATCAAAGTGCGCCGCTTCGTTACATATGTGCGTATTTGATTCATGTGTGTAAGAGGATGGAATGATGCATTTCTGCATCAGCTAAAGCAGTCCTTAATGTGTCGATGATCGGCTGTGGCCCGTGTGGCAGGGTCCGGTTAAAATCTGTCCCCACAATGGTCTGCACCGGCAGAATGCCCAGCACGGAATTGCACAAGAATACGGCATCTGCATGCTGTAATCGTTCGACTGGAAAGTCTCCTTCGAGCACTGGGATCCCATGTGTCCGCGCCATCTGCAAAATATATGCCCGCATCACACCGGGCAAGATGCCGGTGGAGTGCGCCGGTGTGCACAGCTGTCCGTGCTGAATCAAAAACAAATTTGCCACCGCTGTCTCTGTCAATACGCCACTCGTATTGACCCGAATCAGATCAAAAAAACCGGCCGCACGGGCAGCCTCCAGCAACACCATATTTTCCATATAGTTGTGGGTTTTGTGGCCGGCCAGAGGCGAGTGTTGATTGAGCGGGCTCGTTTGATTCAACTGCACTTGTGCAGGTCCGACAGTGGGCATGGCCGGGCGTGCATACACATAACAACGCGAGCCTGTAGCCTCGCGCAACAGGGAGAGTTTAATGATTCCATCGTGAAGCCCAGCACGCTGCACCAAATCCCGAATCGCGCTCAGTACGGCCTGTTCGGAGCTATTAAAAGGGATCTTTAGCACATCTGCAGAGTGTCGCAATCGCTGCCAATGTGCCTGCCAAAAGCACAGTCGACCGGCGCTAAGCTTAAGTGTCTCAAACAGACCAAAACCATGCGCAAAGCCCGACTGCGTCGGATCCATATGCACTGGATCGCCCGCATGTAGTATTACGATTTCCGACATAATGCATCCACAGTTTCACGAATGGCACAGCCTTTATCGAGTGTTTCTTGATACTCACTTGCCGGGTCGGAATCCCAGACAATGCCAGCACCGACTTGATAATCTAAAATACCATCCTTTAGATGCAGGCTGCGTATGGCGATGTTCAGCTCCGCATTGCCATCGAAACCGATATAACCGAACGAGCCGGTATAGACGCCGCGCCGCGTTGGCTCAAGGGCTTCAATCAACTCCATCGCCCGCACTTTGGGAGCTCCGCTGATCGATCCGCCCGGAAATAGGGCATGTATACAATCAAATATATCGTTGCCCGCTGCCAACAGCGCCTTAACCTGAGCGGTTTGATGAATGACTCGTGCATAATGCTCGAGACGATACAGGTGCTCGACTCGTACACTGCCATACTCAGCGACACGACCGAGGTCATTGCGCTCCAGATCTACAATCATCAGCAGTTCGGCTCGGTCCTTTTCCGAGCGGCGTAGGGCATCAGCCAGATCTGCATCTTCTTTGGCGGTGCTTCCACGCGCACGGGTGCCTTTAATCGGGCGTGTTTCAATCTGCCGTCCTTGCTTGCGCAGGAACTGCTCTGGTGAAGTTGATAAGAGTGTAAATGTATCGGTGCGTATAAAGCCCCCATACGGCGCGGGGTTTCCGGCTCGCAATGCCTGATACAGTTGCACTGCGCATCCCTCGTAGTGACACTGCGCACGTTGTGAGAGGTTAACCTGATAGACATCGCCACTGGCAATATATGCACGTACAGACTCCACTGCGTTCATATAGGCTGTCCGTTCCATATTCCACTGCCAGGGGCCACGGATCGGTGCCGCCTGTTCAGCCGAAGCATCTGAATCAGATCGGACAATCGCCTGCAGTGCATCAATCACAAGCGCCTCATTTGCACGAATACCAAGCGCAATCAGACTCAATTGACCGGTTTGATGATTCAATGCCACAATGCCGTCATATAAGGCGAAATAAAGATCTGGTATTGCTCGATCATTTTGGGTTAGATTGGGTAGTTGCTCGATTTGACGAGCATAGTCGTAGCTAATAAAGCCGACTGCACCGCCGATGAAAGGAATGGTTGATGTATTTTCAACCGGGTATTGTGCCATCAATCGGCGTAATAATTTCAGCCCGTCGCCAGACCGTGTGCGTTGCTTTGAGTGGGCGATGCAACGTTCGGTATAGTTGCCATTCGTACCCTCAAACACCAGATATGGGTCTGCGCCGAAAAAGCTCCATTGCCCGAGTCCCTCATGCGAGAGCGAACTATCCAGCATAAATGGCAAGTCCCGAACGCCAAAGCGTTCAATCAACTCATCCACTGGTGGACTATCTATGTTCACTATACGCATGTTTCAATCAGTCGCCGAGTTAGCCATTGCAACTATTTCCTTAGTGTCGATTAGCGCGATGCATCAGCCAAAAGCCAAGCGTTTGAAAAATTAGATTGGGCAACCAGATCAACAGATCTGGTCGCCAAGCATGTTGGTTTTCCAACCAACTTACCGCAATGATCAGAAAGTAATATGTGATTGCGATTACCAGGGCAATGGCCAGATTGGCATAAGTCTCCTTGCGTCCTACCCGGATCGCCAATGGTACCCCGAAAATGGCTAGCGAAAAAACGGAAAACGCCATTGCAAAGCTTTTTTGCGTATGCAGCTGCACCTTCATACGACTTTTCGACATGCCTTCGCCGTTCAATGCCTCTTCTGCTAAAGCGTGTTCACGCACTTGCATTAGCTGTGCAAATGTCATCTCTTTGGTGCGTGCTCGCCGTTTAGTGGTCTCGCCGAAAATTTGTTGCATCGGCAGTTCAATCGGCAACTCCCCAAAAAAGAGCGAACGTATCGGCTCGCTGGTAAAGGCCTCCGGATTCAACTCATCGCGCTGCTCTGCCGTACCGTCCCTCAAGGTCAATACGAGGGTGTTATGTGCTGCATCAAAATTAATGGCCCCCTCTTTCGCTCGCACAAACAGCTTTACGCGGTGTGCTTCATCTAACTCCCAGATCCAAAAGTCCTTCATTAAGGAACCGTCGCGTCCGCCCATGTAGATCACATAGCCCGGAAATTCATGAATAAAACGCCTTTCCTCAATAAAACCGACCGGATTTTGACTGATTGCATTGGCCATCATCTGTTTGTAGGCCAGACGTGCCTGTGGTGCATATTGTAAATTCACAAGCACTGCGGCGATCATGCCGACAAATGAGATCAGAAATACCGGCGAGGCGATTTGGTAGAGACTCAAGCCCGCCGACTTCATCGCAGTGATCTCTTGCTGCGAAGACAAGCGCCCCAACGCCATCAAAGTTCCGGTCAATACTCCCAGCGGCAGCGCATATGCGGCCACATATGGAATCAATAAGCCGATCAGCTGTAGAAATATCATGAGGCTCAATTTTCCGGCAGCCACGAGTTCCGCGATATCACGCATGGCATTGCCCAGCAGCAAAACGAATACAAACAGCCCCAAGGCCAAGCCGGTTGCGACTAGGATCTCGCGCAAGAGATGACGATGTAATAAATGAAGCATGGGTGAAAATCAGAACTTAGTCCTCAGAACGTAGTCAGCACAAGCCACAAGCGAGATTAAATATTTTCTCGATTCGACGTCGTTTCATTCTTCACACCGATCGGTTGAGCCGTCAAGCTACTGTAATGCATTCTAAGCAAACTGAAGTTCTCCAAATTTTTCGCGATAGCGGTGCGCTACTCAGCGGCCATTTCAAATTGCGCTCGGGCTTGCACAGCGCCCATTTCTTTCAATGTGCACAAGTCTGCCAATATATGGACAAAGTGACGCGCCTGGCCGAGTTGCTTATGGATGATTTGAAAGAGTATCGCGCCACCACAGTGGTTGCGCCGGCGATGGGCGGTCTGGTGATCGGTCAAGAAGTGGCACGTCAATTGGGGCTGCGCTTTGTGTTTCTGGAGAAGGTCAACGATCGGCTGGAGTTGCGCCGTAATTTTAAATTCGCGGCGGGCGAGAAAGTACTGATTGTCGAAGACGTCATCACCCGCGGCGGCCGCGTAGTTGAAGCGTTGCAACAATGTCGCGCGCATGGAGCAGAACCAGTTGCTGTAGCTGTGATTGTTGACCGCAGTGCAGGCCAGACTCGTTTTGATGTCCCGCACCACAGCCTCGCTCAACTCAGTTTCCCAACGTACACAGCAGACAAAATTCCACCCGAATTGCAGGGTATCGAGGCGATCAAACCGGGCAGTTGATCACCGAATCCATATGCCTTAGTCTGAACGATTTTAGTCCTGCAACTTAATCTCAGCCTGGATCGCCTGTTGTAATTCCGGTCGCCACAGTTCGCCCAGATGACCACCTTGTTCAAACAGAGTCGTGTTAGCGGCAAAGTTTGTTTTAAACCAATTCAGATCACGTTCGTTGAGCAGGAAATCATTTTCACTAAGTATCAAATGTAAGTGTTTAACTTTTTTCAGATCGCGTTCGCGATTTCTAAGATCGATCGAATGTTCGATATCCTTGAGTGAAGCTCCTTGGCGCTGATTGACCGGAAAGGCAATTTTTGTATAGTAATCGTCAAAACTTAGGCCTGACATGTCGCGATAGAGCGCACCTTTGCTGCCAAAAATATTCAGCTCTTGATCAAATGCACCAGCAATAATCGCTTCATGTAATGTGAGCCTGAAATTCAATCCGATCAGATACGAGGCTTCGGCATTTGTAAACGGCAGTTCCGCTGTTGGCTGTAACCCCATCTGTCTGCTGATGAAAGCTTTTGCCAGTGCCGAATCTATGATTGCTTGGGCCTCGACCATGTCGCCGTTCTGGTACGGCGTGCGATACAGATTGTCGAGTGCCGCAATACCTTGAATCAAGTTTAACGGTGGATTGATCGCAATACAGTGATCCACCAGATGACTGACACCGCGTGCGTTCAAATCGGCCGCCAGGTTCAGTGTATACCATGCCCCCATTGACATGCCGATTAACGATCGGTTCAAAAAGTGCTCCGCACCATAATCCGCATCCAGGTCAGCCATGATCCCTTGATAGGCGATCCGCAGCATCTCCTTGTCGGTTTCAACATAGCCCGGTGCATATCCTTGCGGTGCACTGGCCATAAACTCCCAGTTGAAGGTATTGCTGAAGATCAACACATTGTAACCTTCGTTGTAGGCCAGTTCTGCCAGCGCCAGATCCATGTTACTTTTGCGATGACTGCCCAGGCCGGGAAGTTGGATCATCAGGGGTGCCGGCTCCTCCTGCAACCAGATGGAATAGGGTAATTCTTGTCGCCATCCCTCAATCTTTGCCGACTGATCAATACTACGGCGCTTAAACGTTTTGCTTTTTGGGGCTGCAAAAATGGCTCGTAAAGTTTGCACCTCGGCACTATCGTCTTTTTCATTCCGATGGGTGTAGTTATTGACTGCTGCCGCACGACTGGCTCCGTAGAGTAGGCGGGTCAGTTGATACGGATCGTAATTTTGCAGCAGTACATCGTTGATTGTATCGGCGTAAGCCGTCATATCGTTAAATGTGAGAAACCCTTCGCTTACGAAGTTATACGGTGAATCCAAATAATGAGTCGGCTTCAAGAATGAGTCCCCCAGCATGCCGAGTGCATCACGCTCGGAACTCGGACCCAATATCGGAATAAACAGGTAGGCCTGTGAATTCCAGCCCCATTTGCCGAAGGTCTGCCCTAGGTCTTCTTTACTCGGCCGCAATCCGTATTTAGTACTCGCTGGGTCATTGAAGCCCAGAATCCCAATCGTACTGTTAATTCCAAAGCGCTTGGTTTCAATCCAGCTTTCGTTCCATTGCCACTGAAGTGAATTGTTCACCAGTCGGACCGGATAAGTGAGATTATGATGAAAATGAGTGATGTGCGCTCGCCCCGATTCCGGGACAAGCCATCGATATCCTTTCATCGCGGGATAGATGATCGTTTTAAACAACACTGTATTCAATGCAAAGGAGGCACGATTGACTGGCTCTAGCGGATCGTTCACGCCTTTGAGCATCAAATCGGTATCGCTTGGAGTGCTTGCTTGTGGAATTCTAGATGCATCATACGATTGGCACGAGCAAATTGCAGTTGCCAACATAAGGGTGAAAATTAAACGTAGTATGGTAGTGCTCATAGTGTAGTCTCGCGGTAGGATGCCTTAGAGGATGAATAATATGTTTCAGGGCTGGGACCCTCGTTTGCCTTGAGACCAATGACAAGCGTTAAATTAACATCAAAAAATATGTGCAAATTAAAACAGAATCCGTATGTCTAGGGGAACTATGTCGACCGAAATACTATGCAGCCCGGGAAGCTTTCAGCCCGTCATTCAATTTTCGATTTATGCGGATAATAAAGTCGGCAGGCTCAACGAAATCATTAATTTGCTTGCTGTGCACGAAGTACATATCATGGCGTTATCGATTCTCGATACCACCGACAGTTCAATCATCCGTATGGTGGTGGATTATCCGGAAGAAGCGCAAAAGCTTTTTATTGAGCATCAATTCTCATTTGTCCAAAGCGAACTCCTGGTAGTTGAATTAAGGAGCGAAGCAGACATTAAAAAAATAACGAGTGCATTGATGCAGGCGGAAATCAATATTCATTATACCTATCCCTTTGTTGCTCGACCGAATGGTCGATCTGCACTTGCGATGCGCTTGGAGGACAATGAATTAGCTGCGGAAACAATCGCGCTCTACCAATTGCGCATTATTGGCCAAGATGAGATCACTCGGTAGAATGTCGTCTGAGTTTGCCAAAGAGTAGTGCTAATCGATTGACAGGCATGGCGAAATGCATTTGCTACAAGTTTTCTTCGCGCTGAAAGGCTTTGAAACGAATCCTTTCGGCAATCAACTCGATCCAAACAAGGTCGTCTCTTATGCCAGCTAAAAAAGCAAAAAAAGTCACAAAAAAAGTCACAAAAAAGGCTGCCAAACGCAGCACCGCCAAGGCGCTCAAGTACAGTTACAATTTCGGTCAAGAGACTGATGGGAACGCTAAACTTCGTGAGCTTCTCGGTGGTAAAGGTGCCAACCTCGCCGAAATGGCGCGGATTGGTTTGCCGGTACCCCCAGGGTTTACCATTACAACCAAAGTCTGCACATACTTTTACGACAATGGGCGCCAGTACCCCAAAACACTTGCTGCTGAAGTCAAGGCTTCGGTTGCATTGATCGAGCGCCAGCTGGGTAAAAAGCTGGGCGCAAACAAGAATCCGCTCTTGCTTTCGGTTCGTTCGGGTGCGCGCGAGTCAATGCCCGGGATGATGGATACGATTCTAAATTTGGGACTCAATGATCAAACGGTTAAGGCACTTGCCAAAGAATCCGGCAACGAAGCCTTTGCGTACGATTGCTATCGCCGCTTTATTCAAATGTATGGAGATGTGGTGATGGGTGTTCAGGCGGTCAACGAAAACGATCACTGTCCGTTTGAAAGTTGTCTGGAAAAACTACGTGGTGAAGTCGGTGTAGCACTCGACAACGAACTCAGTGCAACGGACCTCAAAGAATTGATCAAGCGCTACAAGGCCATCATTAAAAAACGTACCGGTTCGGCATTTCCACAAGATGCCTATGAGCAGCTATGGGGATCCATCGGTGCAGTGTTCAATTCATGGCAGAATGAACGTGCGACCCTTTACCGTCAGAAATACGGCATTCCCGCAGCCTGGGGTACCGCAGTCAATGTTCAGGCCATGGTATTCGGTAATATGGGCAATACTTGTGCAACCGGTGTAGCGTTCACGCGTGATCCGGCCAACGGGGAAAAAGTTTTCTACGGTGAGTACCTGATTAATGCGCAAGGTGAAGATGTGGTTGCGGGAATCCGTACACCTAATCCAATCGCTCAGCTTAAGGAGGAAATGCCGCAGGCATATGCAGATCTTGAAGCCGTTCGAAAGAAGCTGGAACAGCACTTCAAAGACATGCAAGACTTCGAATTTACCGTTGAAGACGGCAAGCTTTACATGTTGCAAACTCGTAATGGCAAACGCACCGGTTTGGCAGCAGTGCGGATTGCATTTGAACTGGTCAAAGAGAAGCTGATCGATCAAAAGGCCGCATTGCTTAAAATTCCAGCCGACTCGATTTCATCGCTGCTGGTTGCGGTATTCGATCCGGCAGCGGTGAGCAAGGCTAAGGTCTTGACTGCTGGGCTGCCAGCCGGTCCAGGTGCGGCATCTGGTAAAATTTGTTTCACTGCTGCCGAGGCCGAGGCCGAGGCTGCGAAGGGTGGCCGCGCAATCCTTTGCCGGATTGAAACCACTCCAGAAGACCTGCGCGGCATGATTGCTGCGGAAGGAATCCTTACCTCTCGTGGTGGTGTGTCGTCCCACGCCGCGCTAGTCGCACGGCAAATGAATAAAGTGTGTGTGTGTGGCGCGTCCGAAGTTGTCATCAATTACGGTGCGGAAACACTTACCATTGGCAATCAAACCTTCAAGAAAGGGGATGACATTTCGATTGACGGTACCAGCGGTGAGATCTTTGCCGGTGCGGTATCCACCGCACCGTCGGAAGTCGATCAAGTACTTAATGGTAAGTTGAATGCAAAAGATAGTTATACATTCCGGATGTATAATCAGGTCATGAAGTGGGCGGACAAACATCGCAAGCTAGGCATTCGCACCAATGCAGACTCTCCGGAGCAAGCGGCCGCGGCAATCGCTTACGGTGCCCAAGGTATCGGCCTGTGCCGCACGGAACATATGTTCTTCGAAGGTGATCGCATTACTTTCATGCGGCAGATGATTCTTGCAAGCGACGAGAAAGAGCGGCGCGCGGCACTGAAAAAACTTCTGCCATTTCAGCGTAATGACTTCAAGGGCCTATTTAAGGCGATGGGTGGACTGCCGGTGACCGTGCGTTTGCTGGACCCACCGCTGCACGAATTCCTCCCACACGATGAGTCGTCCAAGCGTGAGCTTGCGAATTCACTTGGCCTTGATGTTGATGTAATCTCCAACCGTGTGCACGCGCTGCACGAAGCCAATCCAATGCTGGGCCACCGTGGCTGCCGTCTGGGCATCTCTTATCCGGAAATTACCGAAATGCAGGCACGTGCCATTTTCGAAGCGGCCGCGGCCTGCTACAAGCTAAAGAATCCAATCAAGGTAGTTCCTGAAGTGATGATTCCTTTGGTTGGTTTCGCCGATGAACTTAAGCATCAAGTGGCGGTGGTCCATCGTGTGGCTGCCGAAGTCATGGCAAAAAAAGCGGTGACCTTCAAATATCTGGTGGGTACCATGATCGAAGTGCCTCGCGGGGCGCTTACTGCAGACGAAATCGCTCAAACAGCGCAATTCTTCAGCTTTGGGACCAATGACCTTACCCAGACCGGCCTCGGCATGAGCCGTGACGATGCAGGCACCTTCCTTGGCAAATACAAGGATCTTGATATCTTGCCACAAAACCCATTCGCATCGATTGATGGTGCCGGGGTCGGCCAGTTGGTTGAAATTGGTGTTCAAAAAGGTCGTAAAGCCAATCGATCCTTGAAACTGGGTGTGTGCGGTGAACATGGTGGCGATCCAGCCTCAATTGAGTTCTTCCACAGTGTGGGCCTCAACTATGTGAGTTGCTCACCACCACGTGTTCCGGTCGCGCGTCTGGCATCGGCACAAGCAGCCCTCAAGGCCAAAAAGTAGACCAAATCAATTAAATCGGATTTGATTTCAAAAGCCCTTCGCTTGTCGAAGGGCTTTTTTTTGCATATGTGCGCCGTTCGAATGCTTAAAACCAGTGCTTTTCACTTGCTGAAATTGGATTTAGGTGACTGATTAAAGGCAAGACTCAAACGCCTGAAATCGATTCTACACTAACCTTGTACCACCTCATATTATGGCTGACTACTATATCCGCACCCCTGATCTCGAAGAATCGCGTGGTCCATTTGGGTCGACACAACTGTTAACTTTGGCAGAAGCTGGCCAGATCACTGAGAATAGCCTCTACTACGACGAAGCCAAAGAGGAATGGATTCCGATTGCTCTAAACGAACAACTGAAAGCAGAAGTTTTCCCAAAACGCGAAAAACTCATGCTCAAAGTGACTCCTTCAGGCGATCAATCCGATGAGCGCAAAAAGGCAAGCTCGCCTAAGCAGGAGGAAATTCAGGTCGATGAAATGCTTGCGGCTGCCACAGGCGATACTGCTGAGATGAAGCATTTAAAGAAAAAAGAACAAAGCTTTCAAAAAGCAGCCGCTCTTTCGAGTAATGGTATCGGGCTGATGATGATGCTATCTGCAGTCACTTTGCTCGCTCCACACTTCACGATCGTGCAGCAAGCGATTACAACGCGAACAGAGATGAGTTTGATTAACTACCCATTCCTCGTGCTTGGTGTAATTGATTTTATCTTGGCAACTTGCCTGTTTCTCGCCGCTACCCAAATCTACCCACTCTTGCGGGGGCGCGCTATGCTCACTATCGGGTTCGGAGTGTACGTCGGCTGGGGGCTCAATGAACCGATCGTCCTGTTTGCTTCAGCCGCCGCCGGAATGGGTATTTTCTATGCGACGCTGTCACGACGTTACTCTATAATGCTTGTCACGATTGCTCTTGGCGTGGCAGGAAATGCTGTGCTCGCCTATCTCTCTATCATCGGTCACTTCGCCGGATTTTTCGACAGCGTCCATTTTGACATCATTTCACCCTAATCAGCACGATCGCGAATCATTTTGAAGATCAACGAACAGCTTGCGACTCACCAGTCGAAGACGAATGGGGGGGTACACATGCGTGCGTACATGAGTCGTATGCGTGACTTGATGGACAAAGACATATGGGAACTCAAATATCTTGGTTGTAAAAGCGTGCGTGCGCGCCTCTATTTAGTGCTACGTGTCCTCACTCTCACTGTTCAAGGCCTGCGGCGTAATAAACTGCCAGTGCAATCAGCAGCCTTAACATTTTATTCTTTGATTGGAATTGGCCCGCTGATTGCGTTGGCGATCATGATCTCTAGTTTTATCATGGATCAGGTGCCGACTGATCCATCCGATCTGTATCAAACGGCGGATAATCGGGCGGTTGAAGCCATTTCAAAAGCGATTGCCTACGCTGCGCCACAATTGGCAATCAACAGTCAGAATGAAGTGATTGATAGTTCCCATTTGGCTCCAGAAATGACCGAAATGATCAATGGCTTCATCGCTGCGGCCCAGTCGGGCACGGTCGGTGTGGTGGGCTCACTGATGCTGTTCATCATCGGGATTCAGGTGCTTTCTTCGATCGAAACTTCCTTCAATTCGCTTTGGGGTGTTGACCAGGGACGAAAACTCGGCGAGCGCATTGTCGTGTATTGGACCTTCATTAGTTTGGGTGCAGTGATGGGGGCTGCATCACTGACACTGTTATCCTTTAATCGAATCGAGCCATTGTTTGCATATCTGCCATTTGGGGATACCTTCAAAATAGCCTTCCGACTCTTCAGCCCTGCGATCGCCTTGCTGCTCATTGCGGCATTACTGACCCTGTTTTTCCGGTTTATTCCGAATACCCAAGTACACTGGAAACCGGCGTTTATCGGTGCCATTTTAGTCGTTGTCATGCTCCAACTCTATAATATGCTGTCGTTTTTATATGTCCAACGTGTTGTAGACACCCGCAGTTTATATGGATCGGTCGGCATCATTGTTGTACTGATGTTGGGACTATATGTGTTTTGGCTGCTGATTTTGTTTGGTGGACAAATGACCTACGCACTGCAAAACGCCGACTTTCTAACGAATGAAAATGCCTGGCAAAAAACGAGTGAACACGCTCAGGAAATGATTTCATTGGCAGTGCTGATTGAGGTCTCCAAGCGTTTTCAGGCCGGAACCTCGCCGACCTTTGCCAGCGAATTGCATCAGCAGCTCCGTGTGCCCAACCATATCTTAAATTCCAGTATCAAGCGTCTGTGCGAATTAGGCTATCTGAGTCCAGTCGCGAATCAATCGACCGCTGACTCGCGTGACCATGCCTACCATCCGGGAAAACCACTGGAGTCCATCAGTCTGGGTTCATTCAAGCAGACGTTTCAATCCTATGGAAATAATGATGGAATTGAATTGATCGCGTCAAATAGCCCGGAATTACGCATCTATCTGGAAGAAATTGTGAGCTTGAAAAGTTGTCCCCGAGCCACTCTGACGATTGCTCAACTGATCCATGATTCATTGCCGCCCGCCGATCAGCCAAAGCCACCCGCTGTTGCAGGCATGCAATCAATGAGTTGACAGTGCATTAGTCATATTTATCCTGCCGGCTGCTTATTTTTCTTGTTATGATTTCCTGGATTCAAAACCATCTCATCCGCCACGGTCGCTGGATATTTCTCACTCTGCTGGCAGTTATCATTGTTGCGTTTGTGTTTACGATTGGCAACACGCCTGGCTGTACGTCTAATCAGAGTGCCTACACGCAACAACACTTTTACGGCTATGATCTCAATTCACCTCATGAAATGCGCATTGTTGGTGAAAAAGTTTCGCTCAGTGCAATGCTGAATACCGGACGCCCTATCCAAAACGAATCACACTTCCAGGCACAGCTGACCAGTCGCATAGCAAAACTTCATCTGGCGGATGCAATCGGTATGCCGGCTCCCAATGCACGCACACTGGAGCACTACATTAAGACCAGGGCTGCCTTCCGTGGCCCCGAAGGTCAATTTAGTCGTGACGCATACACGCGCTTTGTCGATATGATCGAATCCAATCCGCGTATTTCGCAGGGCCTACTCGTTACTGTATTGGAAGAAGACTACCAGCTGGATCAAATCAACCGTGTTCTGGCTGGCCCCGGCTATGTACTACCTTCGGAAGCACTTGCGCAAACACAACGCAACGAGACCTTCCTCAAGCTCACAACTGCTGCAATCGGCTATACGGATTTTCATCCTGAAATCACAAGTGACGAAGCGGCATTGCAGGCTTATTATACTGCCAATCGGGACCGTTACGAAATCCCCGAGCGCATCCGCGCCAGCTACCTCATCTTTCCGACTCATCAGTATCGTGAGCAAGTGCTTGCGCCCGACGAAGCGTCACTGCGTGCGCACTTTATTGCCAACCGTGCCCGCTTTGTTGCAGCTTACGAAGCCGACCGGTCAGACCCGCAAGTGCCCGAGGTCGACCGCCCGGAATCCGAGCCAAGTCCCGTCACTTTTGAAGATGTGCGTGCTGCAGTTGCAACTGAGCTTATTACCGAAGCCGCGCAACGTCTGGCGAATCAAGCGGCTCAGGACTTTGCGTACACACTGTACCGCAAGGAGATTAAATTGGACACGGCAGCCTTCCATGAATTGCTCGCCAGTGCTGACTTGGAACTGATTGAAATAGCACCTTACACCGCCAAAGAGGTCGCTCACCAAGCGCTTCCAGCCAAACTGTTGGAATCCGCTTTTCTCCTGTCTGAGAGTCGCTATTTTTCGGATGCTTATGCACTTGAGGATGGTTTTGGCGTGCTCATTTATACCGGGCGCATCGCGCCGAAGATTCCCGAATTCGAAGCCGTTGCAGCCATTGTCAGGACGGACTACACTGCCGAAGAAAAGCGCCGCCAGTTCAGTGCAGCAGGCGAGCGCCTAAGCAACGAGTTAAAGCTCAAACTTGACGCCGGCATCCCATTTGTCGATGCGGCCGAAGCCCTTGATCTAACTGTCACCGCTCATGCCGGCTTTAAAGTCAGCGAGCCACCGCGTACATTGAGTCAAGCGGCCCTGCAACAAGCACAAGGCATGTCAAGCGGAGAACTGTCTCCCATGCTGACTAGTGGAGATCGCGGTATATTCGTTTATGTTGAAGAAAAAAATGTACCGGAGATTGCCGCCGACGATGAAATGCTCATGCAGTCACAGGACTTTTTAAAGCGCTACGCTTCCTATATCAGTTCCAATGCACTCGTCAGTGAACTAATCGCGCGCGGTTTTGAACAACAAAATGCTGCGGCAGAGCGTAATGAGCCATAACTTCAGCAAAATTTTGTGACCATGTCCAGCGCGCTCAACGCAGTGTACGCAGAGCTCAAGCGGCTACAAGTTGAAGGAATCACTCATGTGTTCATTCAAGATCAAACCATGGCAGGGCTCAATCCTGAGACAATCCAGACCACCGGAAATAACATAAGCGCGCCGGATCATGGCATTGATCTGCAAGCTGCAGTCACCCACAAAACGAGTGTACCGAACGCTGCGATACGGTCTGTTAAACCTACTCCAGTGAGCACCGCCATGTTTGCTGAAGCACCCATCATCGAACTTCCTGATGGTGATCCAAGCACGCAGATGGCATGGCTCAAACATACCGTTGAGCACTGCCCTGTATGTAACCAGCAACGTGGGGTACAGGAGCAAATCGTATTCGGTAGTGGTAACATTGATGCGGATATTTTGTGGTGTGGTGACGCTCCGGACGAAGCGGCGGCAGTTTCAGGAAAACCGTTTCAAGGAAAATCAGGTGAACTACTGAACAAGATCTTAGCAGCGATGGGACTTAAGCGTGAATCTGTTTATATGACCCATATCCTGAAATGGCGCCCGAAACACGAAAAAACGTACGCGCATCGTGCGCCCACAGCCGCCGAAATGGAGTATTGTCGTCCCTTTCTGAAAGCCCAAATTGACATTGTGCAGCCACAAGTCATCGTCGCCCTCGGCAATGCAAGCGTTACCGGACTGCTCGGATCTGAGCCGAACCGCAACATGGCTTCATTGCGTGGTACCTGGCAATCCTTTGAAAAGATCCCACTGATTTTTACTTTTTCGCCGGCTTATTTGCTGGCGAATGACACCCTCAAGACCAAGCGCATGCTATGGGAGGATATGTTAAAAGTGATGGAAAAAATGGGGCTAGCAATCAGCGACAAACAGCGGCAATTTTTCCTGCCAAAATAGTCGTTACCTTGTATAGCCTTTGGCAAAGCAGCCCAAGTCAACTTTCAGCAAAATACAAATGGCGCGGTACCGGATACGGTGAACTCAGCGTCGCAGTACCTTATCAATACGTATTTGTGCCCGTTGCACCTCAGGTGCTTGCATGAACAGCTTCCACAATAGTCCACTGCGATAATTCTCAATCATCGGCGCAATTGGCCCAAGCTCTATACCAATATACTTACGTCCCACCCAATCTTGGCTTGGACAAATAGCGTTATAAAATCCAAATACCCCCCAGAGTTGGTCACCATAATCGAGATACATCGCTTCCATACATTCAAGTACTGCATCAGGCAAATAAGGCATACTGGAAAGCGCCGCAGATGTCGCAATGGTGCCATCATCCCCAGGTCCGGGTTTTGTTGCTCGATAACCCTCCGGGGTCAAACCTGCGGACAGACCCCATAGCTTGTCATAGCCCTTAAACTCATCGGCTCTTGATTGAGCATATAAGCGTTGAATCTGGACCGCATCCTTAAAATGATCAAAATATGTCTTTCTTCGATAAGAAAGTTCTCTTGGATCAAATCCAATATGCGAAAAATGCGCAAAAAAAAGTGGCCAGCCGGTACCTTGGCCAAGACTGTGCTTAATCTTATAATCAGAGCGTGGACGACCCAGGCCATTTTTCGGGTCCATCCATCCGGTATAAAAACTTTTTGCCGGGATCGGATAAGTATCCGATCCAATCCCCAGAATGTAAGGCATCATTGCCTCATGAAAGCCTCGAATGTTTAAGTCTCCCAAGCCATCGGTACGGTGCAAATGCCAGGCCATTATTGGACCATCGCGCTGCTGGACCATAAATTGATCCCATTCGATTTGAGCAGCCAAACGAGTGGCAATCGTTCTCAATTCACGCTCATCCGGATGATCTCTGTCGAAAAATTCACGCAACAGTATGGCACCTTGAATTAGAAAACTGGTTTCAACTGCATCGGCAGCATTCAGGTATTTGCCGAAGTCTAGAATCTGGCCAGTCTGACCATTCATCCAATGCCCAAATGCACCAGCTATGGTTTCCGCATCCTCATCCAAGAAGCGGAGCATGCGAAGTGCTAACTGCAGTCCCTCATCCCTTGAAATAAAGCCACGATGTACGGCAACGATAATATTTGCCATTCCCATGCCGCTTGACCCGACGGCATAGGTTTCGCCCCAGCCAGGGGATCCTTCAAGGCTGAGACCAGAAACCGGATGTGCCTTCTCAATGAAAAAACGCACACAGGCCTCCTGTAGTTCATTTAGAAATGTATTGCGGTTAAACGGCGTGGTCGATGCATGCACCACCCTAGACCAATTTCCAGTTGATTGCACATTCTGCTGTGGATTTACAATCAATCCACGGATACGGTAATAATAGGTTACATTAGGCGATCCGATGTAGTCGCTGTACAAATGAAAATGCGGCGTTGGATTTGGCAATGTTTTCCATTCGCCGGTTGCTGATTCGGCACGTTGTAGCTCAAAATAATTATACGGTCCGGGCTCCCAGATTAAATCAATCCTCAACTGACGAGACAGTGCCTGAATGCCATCTTGTGTATTCTTAAATTGACCTGACTGCGCTTGATCCAGCTGCGCTTGTAGTTGGCTCAATTGCAATTTTGATTGGTCTACTTGAGATTGTAAGTCAGTGATTTGTGATTGGGCGGACTGCTGCCCCGCTGACCAGCCCTTGAGGTATGCCTGATCCACTGGCACAAAAATAGATGCGTTGAGTTCAAACACCACTTGATCCTTGTGGCGCAGCACCGTCACCGTGTCATCTTGCAGTCTAATTACATCGCCATCAAACTGACGCCCTTTAGTATCGGTAAACGTATAGGCCGATAGTGTTAGGTGCAACCCAAGCGAAAGCAAGCCGACACCAATCAAGTGTTTGAACGAACCGTACATAATTAAAATCTAATTTTATAGAGTTACAATAATCCGTGAATTACTTGCTAGGGCAGACTCAAGAACCGATTTTTCAACAATAAGTCCACCTTGCCGATATGGATTCATTTCGCGTGTGGTCTCTAGCGCAACACCCCCGCATTGAATGGATTGTGCACCAGAACAAGCATGCTTGATGTGGTAGACGATTTGCACCGATTGTTCGAAGAGTTCCCAGGTCAGTACAATTCCATCAAGTTGTTTCGGTAGCACTGGATCAAAAATCCACGCATTGGCCAACTCACGTAAGCCAAACAACTGTCGAAGCACCAGGCCAAAATAGAGTCCAGGGCCACTTGAATACAAGCGCCAGCCGCCTTTGACGGCGACGTTTGCATCACGCAACTGATCAAAATTAGCGGCTGCATCGGCACGGTTTAAAAAGGCCGCGTCAGAGCTGCTGAAATACATATTACTCTGACGCATTGCTGCATTTGGCACCGTCTGTTCGATACAAACCGGACAAATGGTCAACAAAGCCTTAAAGAAACGATCTCCGTCGCCGAGCTTGGCCAATGCTTCGGCGTAGCGAATATGTGCATGTACGTATTGTAGCCCAATCTCACGTCCAAAATTTGCGGCTGATTCGGCGCGTTTAAAAAAGGTTTCAAGGCCGCCAGAATATGGCATTGGTCGATCCATCAAGCGCACCCCATCAGGATGCTGCAAATGATCGTCGATCCGCCGCATCTGTAAATCCGCCTCTTCGCGAGTTAACAAACCGGCGATGATCGAGCGCGTCATTGGGATCAATCGGTTATAGGTGCCTGTGCGGGTATCCTGCGGGTGCAGTAGCGGTTCAGCGCTTTGTAGGGCTTCATCATAGAGTAGAAAGCCGGCAACTGCGCCATCAATCAAAACATGCTGGCGGAAATCAGCACGCACCCGGGCCGATAAATCTGCAACCCGAGACCTTAACGCCGACTCTGCCAAGGTTACTTCTAATTCAGCCAGCGATTGGGCCAACAGGGCCACCGTCCAACCACTGACCAGGCGTGCCGCCAAATCACTGCTCACCGGCTGCAGGGAATCATCCCAGTCACCGCCACCGTAGCGAATCAATGCAGTCCCCGGAATGCATTCATGCTCAATACGATTCAGGGTCTTTTCTATATGCCCGGCCAACGGCTCAACCAGATCAGCCGGCCGGTTATCTGCCCCCAGATATGGTAAATGTACATTGAGGATATCCAGATCACCAGTTGATGACAGATACAGGGCCAATGCTTTTAGCGGCCACACGACAATATCACCATGCGAATGCTGCTGCGCGATGTCGAAATATTCGTCATGCATGAACCACTGTGGCCAGTCACCGCTGTCTGCATATTGGGTCGCGAATGTCTTCAGTAAGATACTGCGTGCGAGCCCATGATGCTGCTGAGCGATAAAATATTCGAACGGTCCCTGGCAAGCATCGCGTGTGCCCCACGCAGCACCGGTATACTGCTCCAAGCCGTGTGGTGAGGCATAGTGAATCAGCGCGTTATGGGAATACCAGCACAAGGCATCCCGCAAACGAGCCACTGAATCAAGTTCTATTGAACAGTTCAGGCCGCGGTTGAAGCGAGTCCAGTAGCGGTCATCGACCGCACCATTAACGGCCTTCAGCTTTTCGACCACATCAGCGGGACCTTGCAACGAAGCCGTTAGACTCAGTTCAATCTGGTCGGTCGGCGCAGTCCGTAGTACCAGCAGTGAATCGACGCCATCGGCTTCCAACAATTCCGCCCCGCCGATTCTTTCGATTGCACTCGCATCTGACCAATGCATTCCAAACGCCAGTTGAATCCCGCGCTCGGCTGGCAATTGCTTGGCCAAATCACGCAGCGTCAAGATCCGTTCCGTTGTATGCACCTCCAAAGATGCATGCAGATCCGATTCTGCAGATCCCATAATTAATTCATTTGAGACCATGAAGCGACGAGCGCTGGAATGGCTCTGCACGCTGATCTTGAACGCATCGCGGTCGCCGCTCAGGGCGACATGCACCGTAATGGTTTCCCCATCCAGCACATATATCCAGCGACAAGCATCGCGTGTCATTGCAAATGCTGAGGGCGTGCCCAACATCCTCCAGCCGCTGTCCGATTCGAAATAAATACGCATCCCAGATGTGCGTGACAAGCCAAGTGGCTCACGCGGCAATGAATTCATCTTATGAAAGGAGGTATTACCATACACCGTTTGCGCCGTAAAGACTCCGTACATGTAAACCGTTGTCGCCAATACTTCACGGAGCGACTCCTGATCGGCGTTGCCCACCAGTATCGTGCCGTGCGGACGTTCGACCGCAGCTTCTTTGGCACGTGTGACCACGTGCGTGTCCGCATCGCAGAAAAAGCTCATTAAGGTGCCGTCGCGCTGCTCCACGTGACGCCATTTGGCGGGAAACCACTCCTGCAGTTCAGCCTGACTCAAATCACGTCCATGTGCCAGCTCCGTTCGTACCACCAGATTCGCGGCCACCAAGGGCTGAGTGTGCAAGGTTTGATTGTGAGCGAAGGAGCGCTCGGCCAGCGCATACATCGATTCCAATACCGGTCGGTCAGCCGCCGAGGATGCTGCCGGATGGTCCGCCACATAACTGGCTGCATACGCAAACCGTGTACCTGTTCCTTGTTCCAAATCAACCGTTCGTGCCTGCAAGGCGGCACAACTGAATTCATATTGATAGCGACGATTGGAGAGTGTCGCCTGTTGCAAGCAAATGGCATCTTCGCCACATCGATAGCCGTTGCCATATACATCAAACGCATCGGTGGCATAACTAGCTGCACCTGTCAGGCATGCGGCCATTAACCATGGATGTCGACTGGCTTGCGGCAAATTCTGCCGAAAGCTCAGCACCGGTCCACAGGTATCATCCTCAAGCACCGACTCATCTACATAATGCGCGGTGTAAGCTTCATTGCACAACAATGCGCCGCGTGTGGCTAAGCCAATATCTTGCACCCAGACCGTATCCATGCGTAGCACTTCGGCGGTTTGATTGGTGACATGGACCTCCCACAGCATAGTTGCCGCTTCGACATCGACGCGCAGGGATAGTTGTACTGCACAACCAGCTACCACACCCTGCCACTGCGCGAGCTGCCCTTCACAGGCAAAGTTGGAGAGCGCGGCGGCCGGGCCCAACAACACATGCCACTGAATGGAGTCAGCCACATGCACACGTAAAAACAGCCGCCCTAGACCACCCTCGATACCGTTGCCAAGGGTACGGCTGAGCAGTACGTCACCTGCCGAGGCACATAATAGCTGGCCGTTCCGGTTGAGCTGCACACAAAATTTATCGATATCACCAAGCGTGTATGCACAGTTTCTATCCGCTGAAAATTGTACTTTTTGGGTTAACATGAACGGCTGAATCTGAATGTTTGCACTTTCAGGTAAAGCTTTTTTTGTAAAACTTAAACAGATAAATCACCTTCAAACTGAAACGAATCCATTCACATAAGATACCAGTCGTGCACATGACCACTTTTACCAAACAGCTTGAAATCTCAGCTCCTGGAAAATCAACGGAAGAATTTACTGCCGCCATTGCTGCCGGCCTGCTTGAATCCAGATTGCGCGAAGGCACGGTCAGCATATTCTGTTGTCATACCAGTTGCAGTTTGGTGATTATGGAAAATGCCGATCCATCCGCCCGCCGCGACTTGGAGCGCTTTATTAACCGCCTCGTTCCGGATAATGATCCCGATTTTACGCATACCTGTGAGGGCCCCGATGATATGCCCAGTCATATCAAGATGGCGCTGACTCGCACCACTGAAGTGATCCCATTTGTCGATGGCCGCCTCTGTCTCGGCACCTGGCAGGGGGTTTTTCTATGGGAACACCGGGCGCATGCGCGCCGTCGCCGTATCATTCTTAGCTATCAGGGAGACTAAGGCCGGTGATTTTCAATAATCTTTATTTTCTGAAGACAAAACATTGACATCCATTTGAATCAATTACTTTATTATGCTTCTTTATTTGATCAGTGCATTGCCAATGCAGGACAAATAACACCAATTGTTGCTCGGTAGCTCAGCGGTAGAGCAGGTGACTGTTAATCACTTGGTCGCTGGTTCGATCCCAGCCCGAGCAGCCAATTAGGACTTTTCGGATGTTTGCTGCGCTCCTGTCAGGGATTCGATTATTATCGACCTGATGAAGCTCCCACTGGCGATTTTCAAATGCCCGGTCGCGCAGGAATGGACAACCGAAATCGGCAAAGCTCGTGCTCTTTTTGAGACCCGCCTGTTGAACGAATTACCTCCAGTGCTTGTTGGAAAAGGCGCAATTAAAGTTCGATCAGAACAGGAACGCATTCTTCTGGAAATTTATGAGACGATTTAGCTCTCAGCGGCAATGACTGTAATGATGCAATGCTGGCAGCAATTGCAATAGATAGAGGGGGCTTCCTTGGTCCCCTTTGACAAGGGTTTTGAGCGATTTGAAAAGCTGCAATTACTATTGCTGAGAGACTAAACAGGTTGATGCTACGCAAGATGCGTGGAATCCAGACATGGTTTCTTTTATATCTACACGAGAGCTTTCCAGGCAGCCTGGAAAAGTCATGACCAAGGTATCTAAAGAAGGTCCACAGGTCATTACCCAGAACGGCGTTCCCGCCGCTTACCTGATCCCCACAAGTGGTTGACACTTACGTGCTCATCTCTGCCGCGCTGAGCGCTGGAGGCAATTGCGACCAGATCGTGCGGGCAGCAGTGAACGGAACAATCCGTTTGGCCTGGTCATCGTCTATGCTGGCTGGATACCGGACTGTGCTGCTTCGACCAAAGTTTAAGTTTTCGCCGCCTGTTGTGTCGTCTCTATTGGCAGCCTTCGGTCCAAACGATCAAGTTTCTCCAAAACCTGCTCCGTTCTTACCCGATCCCGATGATGCAGTATTTCTTGGAACTGCTCTGGCCCCTAGTCCAGAAGGGCAAGCCAATGGCCCGGATACTCGACCACCTGCAAAAGTTGCCGCCCCTGGGGCCGATCGCCAAGGTAGTGCTGTTGTTCCAGCAACTTGCCTGCATTTTGAATTTCCAAGCCGTTCCAACTCACTGAAGATTATGTTTCGCCCCAATTGATACCTTGTATCCACTCAATTAATCCTTCAATGCTCTCAAATTGCTGATCAATACCAAGGTGTTTGACGTGCCAAGTAGTTTGACTGATTACAATCGACAATACGGCTGCGTTTGGATCGTCGGTCAGGCCAAAGCCAAGCCGCTCTAAGGCACGTTGTGTCCAGATGTATTCGATCCCATGTCCGTTGATGTAGACCAAGAGGCAGGGCATTGGATGCACACGAAAACTGCCGCTGGTTGGGTCCCAATCTAAATCCTGACTCGAAAATGCCTGAGCAAACTGTCCGTTTAAAGCTAGGGTTTCGGGGGCACCCTGCACGAATTGTCCGTCTGGCATCATCAGCCAGAGGCGATCGGCAAAGCGTAGCGCGAGCTCAAGGTCGTGTGTGGAAAGGAGTAGTGCCATCCGTTCTTGATGGGCGAGGGTGCGTAGGAGGGTCATCAGTTCAACGCGGCGGGGCAGATCGAGAAAGGCGGTGGGTTCGTCGAGCAGCATGATCTGTGCATCTTGTGCAAGTGCTCGCGCAATGGCTATTTTTTGCCGTTCACCATCGCTCAATTCAGCGATGGCTCGATCTTTCAGGTCGGTGGCATCGACCACTTGGAAGGCCCATTCGATCCGCGCTCGGTCGTCCGCATTCAGTCCACCCAGTCGGCCAGAATAGGGATGACGGCCGAGGGCGACTAGTGAGTAGGCATCGATTATGCCGATCGGTAGGGCTTCGGTGAGGACGATACTAATTTTCCGTGCGCGTGCGCGCGGGGGTAAAGTATGCAAGTGTTGGCCTTGCAGCTGAAGTGTGCCGGCCAAGGGGGCTTGGATACCGGCAAGTGTCCGAATCAAAGTCGATTTGCCGGCTCCATTGGGACCGAGCAGGCAGGTGAATTCGCCGCCCAATAAGGCTAGCTCCAAGGCTTCAGCCACACAGGTTTGTTGGGTTGAATGACGGTAGCCGATCCTTAAGCCGCTTGCATGGAGGTACTGGGTGTGCGCTGCGGGGGTCATCTGAATAGTTGCTTGAGGGTGCGTTGTTTGATCAGTGCGGCGATGATCACCGGCGCACCGATGAGGGCAGTAATCGCATTGAGTGGTAGTGAGACATTCAGCCCTGGTCCACGGGCAATGAAATCTGAACTCAGTGAGAGGAGTGCGCCAACAAGTATCGATGCGGGTATCAACACACGATGATTCCCGGTATGGAACAGAGCGCGACTCAGGTGCGGTGCAGCAATGCCCAGGAAGCCGATCGGGCCACAGAAGCCGGTGACGGTGCCGGCAAGTATGGATGCCATCAACAGGATGGTGAGGCGTGCCGGCTTGGTGCGTGTGCCAATACTGTCGGCATAGTGTTCACCGAGTAACAGTGCATCCAGTGGTTTCACCAAGAGCAGACTGATGCCCAATGCACCGATAATCGTAGCAGCGAATGTTCGCATATAAGTCCAACTAACCGCACTATAGTCACCGAAAGACCAATTGAGGAAAGCTTGTAAGCGCTCAGCCATGCTAAAATACATCAGAATACTGACGAGTGCGCCGGTCGTGTAACTAATCATTAAACCGATGATCAGCACCGACATAATATCGACTTTGCGCGATAGCACCAGCACGATGAGAAGTGTGAGTGCGGCACCACCGCTGGATGCCAGGATTAAGAGCACTTGTCCGGCCCCGTCGAGCCCGGCGGTAAGATGGAGGCCGATCGGTGCCAGCATTAATAAGAGGCTGGCGACCCCAAGACTGGCACCTGCGTTGACTCCAAGTACAAAGGGGTCTGCCAGTGGATTTCTAAAAATGGTTTGCATCATTAGACCCGCGGTACCGAGTGCCGCGCCGGCAAGGATCGAGGTCAAAATACGAGGTAGGCGGAAGTCGATCACGATTTGTCGTAAAATAGGATCCATGTCGGGTGCGCCGACAAGGGCCTTAACTACGGTTGGTAGACTGAGGGCGATAGGGCCCACGCAGGCACTCACCGTTGCGACCAACAGTAGTGCGAACCCCAACAGGTTAAACAGCCATATGCGACGGCGTAGCAAGTTATCGGAAGGATGGATGGACATGAGCTAGCTTACCTGAAGCACCCAACTATTGGATCAGCTGCCATTCAGCAAATCTTTCAATGTTGCGATCAAACGGGTATGTAGGGCGGTCACTGCTAGGGTTGAGTGACGCAATGGTTGCTCAAGGCATTTTCCAAGTCAGTGCCGCTTGGAACTTGAAAGGCGTTGAGGCGGAACTCTGGCAGGATGGCAATGAGGTGGTCGAATAGGTCACTTTGGATGTCTTCAAAAGCGACCCAGGCAGTGTCGTTGGTGAATGCGTACAGTTGAATCGGCAGGCCGGTTTGCGTGGGTGCGAGTTGGCGCACGAGCAGTGTCATTCCCTGTTGGTGAATCTTTGGATGATTGCGTAGGTAGGCCAGGCAATACGCGCGGAATGTGCCTACATTAGTGAGACGGCGGCCATTGATCAATTCCGATAAATCATTTTCCACACTGGCGTTATGTTGTTGAATCTCATCCAACTTATCGTTCAGGTAGGGGGCCAGGATGCGGATGCGCTTGAACTGTTCCAGCAGTGCTGCGTCGGCAAACTGAATCGAGCGCAGGTCGATGTTGATCGAGCGCTTGATGCGTCGACCGCCGGATTCGCTCATGCCACGCCAGTTTTTAAAGGAATCAGATATCAAGGTGTAGGTCGGAATCGTGGTGATCGTCTTGTCCCAATTTTGTACTTTGACAGTGGTCAGTGATACATCAATTACATAGCCGTCGGCTGTGCGGGAGGGCATTTCAATCCAGTCGCCAACCATGACCATGTTGTTGATGGACAGTTGGAAGCCAGCGACGAGGCCGAGGATCGCGTCTTTGAAAATGAGTAGCAGGATGGCGGTGATCGCACCGAGTCCGGAAAAGAAGACCAGTGGAGATTTGCCGAGCAGGGCGGACAAAATGAAAATGCTGCCGATCAGATTGATTATTAATTTTGCGGCCTGAATGAAACTTTTGGCGGGGAAGCGTTTACCGATCGGCAATTGATCCCAGATGGTCCGGCAGAAATTCAGTACCCCATCAATAATTAAGAGGATGATAACAATCAGGTAGGTATTGACCACGACCTGGCAAAACGCGATCAGTTGCGGATACGTTTTAAACAGTGTGGGTGTGAACAGGTACAGGATCACTGCCGGGACGATGTGTGAACAGCGCATAAAGACGCGGTTCGCAATTAATTGATCATCCCATTGACTGCGTGATTTGTATACCAGCGGGTGAATGATCGATGTAATAAAGCGCTTGGTTGCATAATTGGCCAGCCAGGCCAATATTGCAAGGTAGAGTGCGGCGATGATCAGGCCGGCCAGTTGAGCACTGTCCGCGCTGAGCTTAAATTGCAGCAGCCAATTGGAGATGGTTTCAGCATTCATGGGACTCTGTTGAGGGTATTGCTTGGCTTGTGGGTGCGGATCTAGTTGTTGTCGATATCCCCGTCGTCAAGAGGGCCTTTTAAATGCATCTCGAGCTTGAGTTGTTGGATCTCAGACTTCAAGAAAGCGGCGAATTTCTGATAGCGGGGAAGAATCCCACGGGTTTCCAGCAGCTCTTGTTTGAGTGTCACGGAAGAGCAGAGGGTGGAGATCGCCAGGTCCAGTCGGTTTTCTGGCTCTTTGATCATGCTTAAAACATGTAACACTTCTTTGGGAATGCCGGCACCGAGTCGCTGCTGGGTTTGAATGAGGCCGAGTAGCTGCGCTTGCATCCGTGTGATCCGGTCTTGCGGACCACCCGGCTCACTCAGAATGTGGCGAACACTGGCTCTGCAATAAGGTTTTTCGGCGAGGATGGATTCGAACTCGACTCGGGCAAAGCCTTGTAGGACTAGATTTGAACTGCCGTCGGGGTTTTGTTTACAGGCCCGGATTAGACCAATCCCTGCGGTTAAATAAGGCTTTTCTGCGAGGCCTGTCTGGTTGCTGCGTTGGTCGAGTGCCGCGACTGCGAAGATTCGGTCTAGATGGAGCACGTCATGCAGCATCTCCTTGTAGCGCGGTTCAAAAATAAATAGCGGCATGATTGCCTGTGGGAAGAGCACGGTATGACTTAGTGTCATCACTGGCACCTCTCTTGGAATTTCAATGTGTTGCAGTATCATCGTTGGTATACTTGAGTGTGTAGTGGTCGATTTAGTTCCATGCATCGGGGTGCAGCTTTGCGTGCGCTGGATCGGAACTCTCGGCGTAATAAACCGCCATGCGAAAGTAGCGAATTCGGTCCTCGGGAATCGCGGGATCGGTACGTTTGGCTTCTTCAAAAAGTACTTCGGGAGCACGCCCCTGTAACTGATAGATTTCATGAATCCCGATGTCGATAAAATTACGTGCGACCGCTACATCCATGCGCGGGATGCGCATCAACGACGAGTTGAGTGCTACATAATCGATTTTTCGTTTTTTCTTGGTTGTAAGCATGGTGCCTAGTTGAAGCAAGAATTCTACCAAATGCAATCTGTTCGAGTGTGTAACAGATCGGAAGAGCGTCGTGTAGGGAAAGAGTGTATAAGCTGGTGTAGATCTCGGTGGTCGCCG
>CAXQRK010000158.1:0-8105 GCA_964226535.1 Polaribacter sp. | reverse complement strand
TAAGATATTATTGGTTTTTGAGTCAAGAACTAATGATATATTTACTCTGCAAGTTTGCCGGCGCAGCTTACTTGAGTTTTTGGGCCTCAAGTGTCCATCTGGAGGACAGGTTCATGCGCCCTTGTTGTGCGGCAAGTTGTGCACCACTCTTGAGCAATGCAATGCGCAAGGCCTGCGGCGCTTCAGTTTGATCAATCAATTGTTGGTATATCTCAAAGGCCCACTCGCTGGCATTGTGTTGGTGGAGAAAATCGGCAATCTGTTTGACTAGTGCCACCTCATCCACTGAGAACCGAGTGATGTAGTGGATAACGTGTAGGGCTTCGTATGTTTTTTCAGAATCTCCGCATGCCGCATATAATTGCGCTAATTTGTACGCCAAAGGCAAGGCAGGCCGGTGCATGCACTCGGTCCGTGCAAATTCCAGAGCTGCGTCCGACTGCCCTGCAGCCTGTAGACGATTGATTTGACGCAAACAGACATAGGTATACAGTGGATGCTCAGTTAACTGCTGCAATTGGGCGTCCAGTCCGCGTTTGAATGGTCGGTACAAGGGATCGCCAATTGCGACTCCCTGCCAGCTCAAGGCCGAATGACTGAACATCGCGGCCTGCCCAAAGGTATGACCATCCAGCAAGGCGGCTAGCAGCATCTGCGGACGGTGGGTATGCTCCAGATAGGGCTCATATACATTGCCCACGGTGGCACAATATCCTTGTGCCACC
Organism: Polaribacter sp.; assembly: GCA_964226535.1. Lineage (GTDB taxonomy): Bacteria > Verrucomicrobiota > Verrucomicrobiia > Opitutales > Coraliomargaritaceae > Lentimonas. The sequence continues at coordinate 7,380 of CAXQRK010000158.1, read as the reverse complement.
AAAGCACCCAGCCAGCCCCGCGTAGTTGAGCGCAGGGTTGGTGCCGAAAAGCTGTGTAGGTGAAAGCCAATCGCGCCCGCTGGCACCGGCCACTGGGGCATGCGCCATGGCCCGTACGCATGTGGACGATACCAGCCCATATAAATTGCAGGTGCATCGTAACGCTCTCTCGCATCCATCACCCGTTGAGTCTGCTCAATATCTGTATCAAAATGTGCCTTTGCCGCAAGATCGGCCGCCGCGCGAATCCATTCGTCGCCCTTGGTGTGCGGACCACCCAGATCAAAATATGCCCGCCCGATCAGGCCGTCAGCCTCGGCTTGCAAACTTCGATCAATTAATTGCTCGACCGTTGCCACACTCGGGCCATCCAAGCGACTCACCCGAATCACACGTTTCGCATCTGGACTCGAAGGTCTGATCTTGCCAAATAGTGGATTCGGCACAAGCGCGGTCATCGGCCAATGCGGGGGTGCGGCCAACAAGCTCAACTCACTATCGACAGAACCATGATTGACCCGAAACAGCGGTGGCAATTGTTCTGAATCCGGATTCAGTAGGGTCGCATCATTGGCGATGCGTAGCGGCACCCCGCGAGTGGTCACCAGATAACTGATTCGATGCGTCGCCACGGCAACACGCTCGCGCCCAACGACATCAGGCTCATTCGCTTTCACCGCCTTGATCCAGCGCTGTTTAATCAGGGCCTTGAGCAGCGGATTGTAGATGGTCTCGACAAACTCGCGTACCGTGATCGTCTCCTTGATTGGCATCTGCAGGGCAATGATATTGGCCTCTGGTATTCCCCGCTTGCGGCAGTAATACGCGGCAATTGCGGCCGAATCAGGCTCATTTGCATTCACCACTACAACTACGCGATCCACTTCATCGGCCGCAAGGCTAGAGATTGCAATCCAAAAGATGCCGACAACCGCTATGCTGAACCAGGCTATGTATTTGATGGACATTCTTTACTGAATGCGCTGAATGCGCTGTTGATACGCCATGATCCCGTCGTAAATACTCTGGGCAAGTGTTTGACGAAACACAGCTGAACGTACTTTCTTAGCGGTTTCGGCATGCGAAACAAATCCCAATTCAGTCAATACACCTGGGCATTGAAGATGCTTGAGTACGAGAAAACGCGCCCGCTTGATACCGCGATCCGGGCCGCCCAAGCGCTGTACCAGCGCTCGTTGTAAGTGATACGCCATCAACGTATTCCATGGATCGTGATCATTGCCGGCAAAACGAATTGCATCTTTAGCCGTCGGTCGAGAGTATTTAGAAGATGCCTGATATTGAGGGGTCAGCGCATAGGACTCAACGCCGGCGGCCGCCGGCGAGGCCGCTGCATTGAAATGCAGACTGATAAATAAGTCTGCTCTGACTCGGTTGGCCAATTTGGGCCGTTGATCCAAGGGAATATAGACATCACTCTCACGTGTCATGACGACCTCACATCCAGCTCGCTCCAGCAGCAGTTGTAATCGACGCGCTACGTCCAATGTTAACGCTTTCTCGATCAGTCCATGGGCATCATTGCGTGCGCCACTATCTTTTCCACCATGCCCGGCATCAATTACAATGCGCTTAATTCCAGGCAGATTATTGAATACCTGTGGGGTTAAAATGGGTTGTAATGTCTGTTGATAATCGGCCTGCGCAATAAACAATTGTCGCTGCAACTCAACGGTCGGAAATCCTAAATAAATCGGCAGTCGATTAATCCATAACAGTCGTCGATTTTTGCCGATGTCAATGGTCGTCCACTGACTGCGCAGGCGAAAGGTCTTCTGACCCTTCAACCAATATGCTTGCATGCCCAGTTGCTTACCAACAGTGGTTAAAGCAATGTAAGGTCTTCCTTCGATCTGAATTTGGCGGGCGCATAAGGCAATCGGCATAAAAAAGCTGATGACTGCAGCCAGCACGAAGCATTGAAAAATACGATAAGACAGGAGTTGGCCAACTTCAACTGAACGGGCTCCACCCAACATACACATCAATCGTCGATTTCGTCGTCTATGTGCTCGTCGACTTCGTCACTATCATCGCGATCATCATATTCATGATCTGGATGGTTAAACTTGAGCACGCGTTTGGATTCTGGCAAGGGCGACAGCAGCAGGGTGATTTGACGACCAATCAAACGCGGCTCTGAATCCGCGGTCGCAACCCCGACCAGTTCATCCTTTGCTAGATTAAGACGTTCAAAGCCGAGTTCGCGGTGCTCGTTTTCACGTCCACGAAACTGCAGTGTTAATTTGACCTTATTCCCGTGATTGAGAAAGCTTTCTGCACGCCGCAATTTGGTCTCAAAATCATGCTCGCCAATACGCACGCGAAATTTGACTTCCTTCAGTTTAGTCAGCTGCTGTTTGCCGTCTTTCTGTTTTTTACTTTCCTCGTAAAGAAATTTACCGAAGTCCAAAATGCGACACACCGGCGGACGGGCCGCAGGGGAAATTTCAATCAAATCAAGTCCAACATTTTGAGCGAGTTCCAATGCCTTGCGAGGTGCCATTACACCTAGATTTGTGCCTTCAGGGCCAATCACACGCACTTCGGAAGCACGAATACGATCATTTCTTCTAAGGCCTTTGGGGCCACGATTACGGTTCTGATAACGTCCGCGAGAATTCGGGTATTTTGCCATTAATTAATTTGTAGATAAACGTCTTGTACTGGAATTTGCTTGAATCATTGATGCGAAAACAGAAACCACGCCGTGCAATTTCAAAAAATCACTAGATTAAACATTATATTTAGATTGGATTGCCATACAAGATAGATGAGACTGCAGGCAAATATCCGACATTTCAACCTTTTTCGTTTTTTTGATTTCGCCCATGTAAAACCAAATTGTAACTGCATTTATGGGATGAAATCACTGGCTCGTCAACTGCCAGGCCAGTGAAAGTGCCGCGTCAAAACTCCCGCAGTCTGCCACGCCTTGTCCTGCAATTTCAAATGCCGTGCCATGATCCGGACTGGTGCGTACAAATGGCAAGCCCAGCGTAACATTCACCGCCGCATCAAATTCCAGGGTTTTCACCGCCGCAAGCCCCTGATCATGATAAGCCGCAACCACCACATCAAACTCACCTCGGAGCTGCCGAAAAAATGCCGTATCACCAGGCAAACAGTGCGAGAGCCCCGGTATTTGTATACGCAATCGATCCAAGGTCGGATCCAACACATCACGCTCTTCACTACCTAATAGACCACTCTCACCCGCATGTGGATTCAATCCGCACACCGCGATACGAGGTTCATTTAAACCGAATGACTGGGCCAACCGAGCCGCCCGCCACACAGCTCGTTCAAGACAATCCGGGGTTAATGCACCGGGCACCGCTGACAAAGGAATATGCCAGGTGGCCAATACCACCCGCAAGCGATTGCCGACAAAGCCCATCGACGGTTCGCCACCCCAGGCTGCGGCAAAAAACTCGGTCTGTCCGAGATGCTGAAAGCCGCTCTGCTGGAGCCAATGCTTGCTCACGGGTGCCGATACCACACCGCCAAAGCGTCTGGCTAGGCAACCTTGTGCGGCCAGTTGTAATGCCGCACAAGCCACGCGGGCACCCTCAACAGAAGGCTGTCCCGGCTGCAGCTCAAAATGCGGTGGCCCAACGGCCTCAAACGCCATTTCCCACTCAGTTGCGAGAGGTTTCGCCCAGGAAACCGGTCCCAATAATACGCAATTCCGTCGCAATGCAGGCTGATTACGCAGGGCCGCCGCAATCACTTCCGGCCCGATACCGGCAGGATCACCACAGGTAAGCGCTAATGGCAGATTCGCTGCATCGCCTGTAGAGTCCTCCTGCATGTGTCACCCTCGATTTTTTTACGTGTTTTCGTGACTTGATTGCACAAAGCCACGCTTGCCATGCTCAAAAAAGGCGAGAAAGCGCGTTCCGCTTGCAGTCGTGCCAAATTCATGCTCACGACTCGCTTCAGCTGCTTTCTTTTTCAAATTGCCGCCCCCAAAATAAACCGCCCGATAGCATTTCTTCAAATCAGCCAAATCCGCACGTTCAAAACCGGCACGGCGCAAGCCCACCAGATTCAACCCATACGCGGTACTGCGCTCCGCCGCCATCACATACGGCGGTACATCCGCTGCAATCGAAGCATTTCCGGCAATCATTGCATGGGTCCCAATACGGCAAAATTGATGAATCCCGGCACCACCACCGATAAACACCTTCGCTCCCACGACTACATGGCCGCCGAGCATTACATTATTCGTAAGCACCACCTCCTGTCCCAGCTGGCAATCATGCGCTACATGTGCCTGGGCCATGAGTAAACACGCCTCCCCAATTAGAGTGTTACTCCCCTCGCTTGAACCACGATGCACCGTGCATCCTTCTCGAATCACGACCCGATTGCCAATCACCACACCACTATTGATGGAGGGATCAAAGCCTAAAGACTGTGGATCACCGCCGAGCACCGCAAAGGAATCGACCAAGACCGCATCTCCCAGTACCACTCCGGAACGCACAATCACATGCGACGCCAACAAACAGTTTTTGCCGATTACTGCGCCATCTTCAATGACTGCATAAGGGCCTACGACAGAACCTGCACCAATTACGGCAGTTTCAGCAACAATTGCACTAGGATGAATCGACATGAGCCTAACCAATCCTGTCTTTCACGATTATTCAAGGATGGAACCAGTACCCTTCAAATTATTGTATAGACACACCAACGATGACTAAAATAACTGCATCTGCGGAGCCTGTACCATATCATACATCTTCAAAACACGCACGAATTGCAGCAGTTCTGATTGATGATAGTTATGATTTACCTCAACATGTCGCAGCAAATCCTCCAAAATGGTACTAAACGCAATCACCCCGTCTACCCCCTGTTCCTTAAACAACGCGATACACTGGCTCCGTTCCGGATCAGTCATTGGCAAGCGCGGCAACACGACAATTTTCTGATACGCTGCCGCATCCTCAAACAACGCCTCGTTGACCGCAAACATATCGTCAGTTTGATTTAATACTTCTTTTTTCAACAGATCAAATAAACGTGCCCCATTCTTCAAAATGGCCGGTGTTACCGAGGTATGTTCCAACTATGTAGCACTACGATTGCCCGCCGAATGGAGGCCATATCCGCAGAAAATAGCTGAAAATCGGATCCGGCTGCGCTCATCGGAGCGGACGGCTTGTAGATCAACAAACGAATGATTTGATCCATCACCTTGCGCTGCGAACGTACCGCATGCACACACAATTGACGGACCCCAAAACCGTTCAACTCAAAATATTGCCGTACAATAGTTTCATCGAAACAGGCCATAATATACCCAATCTGCCTGACACAAAGAGACTTGAGTACCTAGTCACGATTCCCCAGCAGCATGTATAACAACCAGCCGAGGCTGGATACAAAGGCCGCCACATAGGTATATGCAGCCGCATCAAGCGTTTGATGAACACCGACCATTTCATCCTGGTGCAAGATGCCAAGCCCCACCAGTTGTGCTTTGGCACGTTTACTGGCGTCGAATTCAACCGGCAGTGTGACCAACTGAAAAAAGGTCAAGATCAAATAGATTGCGATCCCAATGTTAATCAGCACCGGACTATGGAATAAAAAGAAGCCGCCGAGCATGACAAAGGGCAGTGCTTGTGAGGCAATACTGGTAATCGGCACAAGCGCCATGCGCAGATTGAGCGGCGCATAGGCTTGCTGGTGCTGAATCGCATGACCCGCCTCATGGGCAGCGACACCGAGCGCAGCAAGGCTGGAACCACGGTAATTGTCCCGACTCAGTGCAAGACGCTTGTGAACCGGATCGTAATGATCCGTCAGGGTCCCGTGACATTCGACAATTTCGACATCCTCTATGCCGGCACTTGCCATCACTGCCTGAGCTGCTTCGCGACCGGTGATGCGCCCACGGGAAGGCACTTGCACATATTTGCCATATGTGCTTTTGACTTTCATTTGTGCCCACAGGCCAATAACGATGGGAACGAGGATTAGGAGTAAAAAGTTCATTGGATTGAATTGATCTAAAGCTGTTGGATCACTTAGTGATGATTTCTGTTCCACACAATTGATGATCTACACCAAGAACTATTGCAACTCGTGGGAAAAGCGCAATCATTTATAATGTTACGCACTTGTTACCTTGCGTAATGCCAACAAAGTGCAGGTCCTATTTTGGAAAATGCTCAATCATTTGCAACATCAGTACCCCTTATAACAGGTAAGGCTTGCTTTCAGGGCAGCATTCCGATGGGATGAATCTATATCATTAACATAATATTAACAGCTGCGCTTGTTCAAATATATCTGACTGCAGTCGGTTTTTCTTTTTTTAGGCTTGCTTTGAGTTGCACGGCTCGCTTTGTTCCTGGCTTTTTCATTACGGTGAAATCAGCAACATACCGTTGTTCCGTTTTCATTTTGCCAAACAATCAACCAATCACGCATACAAGAAACCTTCCTTTCTCCCGTGGCATTGCTGCGGGCTTTGAATAGTATCATGGATATCACACCTAAAGACCTACTAGATGCCGGCGTTCACTTTGGCCATCAAATTCGCCGTTGGAATCCCAAGTCTAAGCCATACGTTTTTGACAATCGTAACGGTATCTCCATCATCGATCTGGAGCAAACGCATGCTCTACTGGAGAAAGCCTACGCGTTCATTCAAGAGACCGTCGCATCCGGCAAGGATGTTCTTTTTATCGGCACCAAGAAGCAGGCACAGGAAATTATTCGTGAAGCGGCAATAGCCTCCCAAATGCCCTTTTGCGTCAATCGCTGGATGGGTGGTGGTTTAACCAATTTCGCGACGATCAAGAGTTCGCTGGCAAAATATCGCAAGTTTATCAAAATGGATCAGGATGGTGAACTCGACAAATTGCCCGGCAAGGAAGAAGCAGCGATTCGCCGGCAAATGAGTCGGATGAACCGCAACTTCGAAGGGATGCTTAATGTCCAGGAACTTCCGGCAGCTCTGTTTGTTATTGATACTCGAAATGAAGCGATTGCAGTTGCGGAAGCCGGCCGCTTGGGCATCCCTGTGATTGGTCTGGTCGACACCAACTCGGATCCCACCATTCTCGACTTTCCGATCCCGGGCAATGATGATGCGGTCAAATCCATTCGCATCATTGTTGAAACCATTCTTGAAGCGGTACAAAATGGCCTTGCGCAACGCGAAGCCAAAACCGTCCAGAAAAGTGTTACGCCGGTTCGCGAGCAGGTGTTCGAGCAAGAGGGAGAGGTCGATGTAATCCTTCCTGCCGGTTACGGCGAAGATGAGGAAGACCGCAATCACACGGCTGAGTGATTTGCTCAGACGGTTTTATTTTTATATGATTAGATCGGAAG
>CAXQRK010000157.1:0-7018 GCA_964226535.1 Polaribacter sp. | reverse complement strand
ACGGCATACGAGATTAACGATCGTGACTGGAGTTCAGACGTGTGCTCTTCCGATCTCGTGGTTGACATGCTTGCGTGCCAGGATCAGAGCGGGTTTCCTCTTTTGCAGTCTGAAGTTCTGCGCGTGCCGGTTAAAGACCTCCGAGTAACGTGTGCACGGGATGACGGCTGCTTTGGGAAATCGTTTTTGTAACCTTTTGGCATCTGGGTGGTCGGCTATTTCCGTTTCAAGATAGATCTGTTCAATCATGGTCTCGGCAAGTGATAGGCATGTTGATGGAGTAGTTGGCTCAGGGTCGCAAGCACTGCTTTGCCACTCAGGTCTGATCTGGAAAGGGCTGAAAACGCAGTCTGCTCAATTGCCATCGACTCCCATTGTCGCAGGAGTGAGGCGAGCTGATGGCGCTGGGTCACACTAAACTTCCATTGTTGAATGAAGGCCTGAAATTCTCGAGGAGGCATGAGCCGTACAGATTCTTGCCTACTTAGCTCCAAAAGCTGATCCACAAATGCGCCGATTGCGGGCCGCATGGATTCCAGCTCCTTCAATACGTCATGCGCACGAACAATCGATGCCGTCGACTCTCGGTTGTCGGAGACGATCTTTAAACAATGCACCAACTCGTGTGATGTAAATCGAGTTGCGCTGTTATAAAACCCGGCACTCTCCATGTCATATAAGGCCTCTTCTGTGTATGTGGTCTCAATCCTTGAGCTACAGATCAAGCCTGATGATTGAATAGCAGTTGAAAATACCAGTGATGGGTACCATATTTTCGCAGTCTGTTGTTCCACGATACGGTTAGCGAGGACCAACTGACCGAGTGGCAAATGCGAATGGCCTGCAGTGCCAAAATTAATCCACGCCGTGCTGCGGTCGGATGCAGTGTACGCATAAAGAAATGCAGTCGCAGCTGCAGCTGCAAGCCGCCCTTGACCACTGAGAATCAAATAGTGAGTTCCACTGTCATCTGTGTAAACGGTGTACGGATCTGATTGGATCAGTACTTTCATTTGAAACCACTGAATCAGTGCTTGTGCCTCTTGGTGGTGAGCCACCACCCAACGAATTCCCGAACGATTGCGAGTTGCACGATGGTGCCAGCTTGAATCAAGTGTCATCGGTCGTTTTGCCCATGGCTTGTTCGATTTGCCTACAGGCCTGAGTATATTTTTGCCAATAGACCTGTGCCTGTTCGAGTTTAGATCGTTTCTGCGCTCCCATCATTAATATATTTGCCTTGGTTTTTAACATTCGCCATGCCCGCAGGGCGTCCTCTGGATGCAAGTGCCCATCTGCTAAGATCTTTTCGATTGCATACAAGCGAAATCGATCCATGCCCCAATATTTTTGAGAAAGCTGATCGGCATGACCACCATATTTTTGGACCAAGTGCTCATTGATGTACAACACCGGCTCACGAGCGCTTATTCTGAGCCATAAATCATAATCTTCACATGCCGGAAGCGCTTCATCGAATAGGCCGATCTCGTCAAATACACTGCGGTGAAGGATGCTGCTTGAGGGGGAGATGCAACAGGACTCTAAACAGCGCCCAAAGATCCTGCCACCGCTTTTTCGATGCTTGTTCATTTGGTTCACCCGCCGCCCATGTCGAATCCAAATTTCATCCGTATGGCAGACTCGATACGCTGGCTTTTTGCTTAAGTGCGCCATTTGTCGCGACAGTTTTTCGGGAAGCCACTGGTCATCAGAATCCAAGAAGGCCACCCAATCATTGGTCGAGATGGCAATGCCTGCATTCCGAGCGGCGCTCACGCCTCTATGTGTTTGTTGGATCAGTGTAATTGACGGATAACGATGGGCAATCATCGCTGCCGTTCGGTCGGTTGAGCCGTCATCCACCACGATAATTTGCTGTGCTGGAATTGTCTGATTCAACACTGAATTGATTGCACGAGCGATGCTCGCTTGTCGATTAAAGGTTGGAATGATCACCGAAACGGCAGAACAGCACATTTGTTTCTTGTTATCTGAAAGTAGATGCGGATCAACTCAAATTAAGGACTTACTTTTCTTTACCCTCTGGAATATGCGATTTTACAATTTGATGTTCCTTTCCAAGTTGCCCATCTGCTACGGTCCAGTTGCTCCTCGTTGTGTTATCTGAAAAATACCCCATATACAGCATCGACATATGAGCATATGTTTTCATTCTGTGCAATTGACAGAAATGAGTTGCACCTGCGCCTCCGCCAGGACATCAAAATAAGTTTCCTTTTCCGTCCACTCTTACTCAAACAAACAGATGAATATCCATGAATATCAGGCTAAAGAGCTTCTGCAGGCATACGGGATTCCTATTCCGCGCGGTTACGCTGCTCATAATTCCAGCGAGATCGATACCGCACTTTCCCAGCTGAACGACGATGATATGATTGTCGTAAAGGCGCAAATTCATGCGGGTGGCCGCGGTAAGGGTACCTTTAGAGACGGCTATAAGGGTGGTGTGCAGGTGGTTCACGGTCGTGCCGCGGCACGCGAAGCGGCCAATCATATGTTGAACAACACGCTGATTACTGCCCAAACCGGCCCGAATGGTCGCAAGGTGCAGACTCTCTATCTCACCGAAGGCTGCGACATTCAGCATGAATACTATCTGGCAGTGGTTCTTGACCGTGATACCGCCCAAGCGGTGATCATTGCCTCTACTGAAGGCGGCATGGATATCGAGAAGGTTGCAGCAAACAGCCCGGAAAAATTGATTCGTGTGCCGGTGCCGCCGACCATGGGGCTGCGCCCGCATCAATGCCGCCAAGTAGCCTTTGCGCTTGGCTTTAAGGATGCTCAGGTAAAACAGTTTGCGGCAATCCTGACCAATCTCTACCGAATGTTCTGGGAAAAAAATGCACTGCTGGTTGAAATCAATCCATTGGTCACCGATCGTGCTGGCATGCTTAGCGCGCTGGATGCAAAGGTCTCTTTTGATGATAATGCCGTGTTTCAGCATGTCGACATTCAGCAACTTCGCGACTTGAACGAAGAAGACCCCAAGGAAATCGAAGCATCTAAGCATAGTCTCGCCTACATTGCGCTGGATGGTAACATCGCCTGCATGGTGAACGGTGCTGGTCTCGCCATGGCAACCATGGACATTATTCAAAGCTTCGGTGGCGCGCCAGCCAATTTTCTTGATGTAGGAGGCGGTGCAAATGAGGCACAGGTCACAGCCGCGTTCAAAATCATCCTATCTGACCCCAATGTGAAGGGTATTCTTGTCAATATCTTCGGCGGGATCATGCGCTGTGATGTTATCGCACGCGGCATCGTCGCAGCCGCGCAGAATGTCGACATCACTGTACCACTTGTGGTACGCCTCGAAGGTACCAATGTCGACGCTGGTAAGCAAATCCTGCGCGACAGCGATGTGGCGCTCATGCCGGCCGATAGCCTAGCCGAGGCCGCCGAACAGATCGTCACACAAGTCAAGACCCAGGCATAACAGCCTACGCCTGTTTATATTACACTTAAATTCTGATTTTAACATGAGCGTTCTTATCAATCAAGACACACGCCTAGTCGTGCAGGGGATCACCGGTAAAACGGGCACCTTTCATACACAGCAATGTATTGAGTATGGCACCAAAGTGGTTGCTGGTGTCACTCCGGGCAAGGGTGGACAACTATGGGAAAACACTGTACCGGTGGTCAATACCGTGGCTGAAGCAGTCAGTGAATACGGTGCCAATGCAGCCGTAATCTACGTTCCGCCAGCTTTTGCGGCCGACTCGATTCTCGAGGCAATCGAAGCCAACATTCCACTCGTGGTCTGTATCACCGAGGGCGTGCCAGTGCGCGACATGGCTGAAGTACGCCATCGCCTGAATTTTCGCAACACCCAAACCCGCTTGATCGGGCCGAATTGCCCCGGCATCATCACCCCGGGGCAGTGCAAAATCGGCATTATGCCCGGCTATATTCATAAGCCGGGCCGGGTCGGTGTTGTCTCCCGCTCCGGTACACTGACTTACGAAGCAGTTTGGCAGTTGACCCAGCGTGGCCATGGCCAGTCCACTTGTATCGGTATCGGCGGGGATCCGATCAATGGCACTTCCCAATTGGATGCCGTGCGCATGCTTAACGAAGACCCAGACACCGATGCCATCATCATGATCGGCGAGATCGGCGGCAGTGCCGAGGAGGACGCTTGCGCCTATATCAAGGCAGAGGTCGACAAGCCGGTGGCAGGCTTCATTGCCGGTGCTTCAGCGCCCAAAGGTCGCACTATGGGACATGCTGGTGCAATTGTCTCTGCCGGTGGGGCCGGTACGGCCGAGGCCAAATTTGCTGCAATGGAAGCAGCCGGCGTCTCAATTGCTCGCAACCCATCCGAAATCGCTGAGGCATTACTCAAGATTTACCCCGGCTGAGTGCTGCAGCCATTCATTGCTTGTGGTCGTCTGCCTACAGTGGCCATCGCTGCAGGCGGCTTCATAGTATGCAAGAAATGAATTTGCGAATACTGTGCGTACGGGCTTTTACTGAATAGCCGCCAAGCACAAAGCGGCCGCCAACAACAGACCATATGCAAGGAGCACCTGCACCGAGCCCTGTAAGGCATGCAAAAAATTCAGTCGGCTCTCAGCCACCTGCAGGCGTCTGCTCAGATAGATTCCGTACGCTAGTGGAAGTAAGGCAAATAAGATCAAGGCTGTATGGTGGGCCACTTGCACACATAGCACCACACCTGCTACGACCAACGAAATAATGTACTGCCAAAGTGCAAATCGGCGGCCAAAGCGCACTACCAGGGTTCGCTTGTTTGCCGCTCGATCCTCGTCGAGATCACGGTAATTATTCACCACCAAAATATTATTGACCAATAATCCGGTGCCCAGTCCCAGCAACCATGTGTCAGTTGAGACTGTCCCCGCTTGAACATAGTAGGTGCACCCAACAGCTACAAAGCCGAAAAACAGCACCACGAACAGATCACCAAGCCCGGTATATGCGAGTGGATATGGCCCGCCGGTATACAGCCAGGCGCAGGCCACACTGACCAGCCCGACTCCCAGCAACCACCAACCGGCCAGTGGAATTAGCGCCAGCCCCACGCTAAAACTGGCTAGCAACACTGCAATTGTCGCCACTTTCATCTGCCCCGGGGTAATTAAGCCCGCAGCCACCGCCCGTCGCGGCCCAAGCCGTGCAGCGGTATCAGTACCCTTAATCCCATCCAAATAATCGTTGGCAAAATTCGTGCCGATCTGAATCAATACCGCAAAAGTCAAACAGATCAGTGCCGCCCGCCCGTCAAAGCAACCGTCTGCATATGCCAGGCTTGAGGCCAGGCAAACCGGAACGACTGCCGCCGGCAGGGTCTTGGGACGCGTCGCTTCAAGCCAGATGGTAAAAGAGGACATGTTGTCGCAATGAGATCTAGGACTGTGATCTATTTCACGGGCATGTCTGCAAAACAACGCAGCAACACTCCGAGCGTTCCCGAAACAAACAAAAAAATCCAGTAGTGATCGGCATCCAGCCATCAATCTGGCCTCGTGTCATCCAGCCACCTATCGTCCTTGAGTTATTTACATGTTTACCGATCTTGTTCTGTGCATAATTCATAAGGCTTTAGGTTCCAAGCAGTACATCGCCAATGGGGGTCGTCTTTCGACTTTTCAAAGATGCACATCCCACCGGTGCTCACTTTAATCTCAAAGCGCTCGGCAAACCGTTTAAAATTGCCAGTTAAACAAGGTGCAAAACGCATAATACCATTTGAACTAATCAATAAAACTGTACCGTTGAAATAGCGACTTTCTACTTCGTGAGCAAACGATTGCCAGTTTTCAATTATTTGCTCAGGATTCACTTCCCATCCATTGGGAACGATGGCCTGTGTATTCCAGGCATCGATTACTGCACGGCCTTTATCGATATCCCCATTGCCCAACCTAAGCATCACTGCATCTTCTGTCATATTCTCATCTGGGCCATAATCAATCTCCTTAAAGTTTTCCGCAGCGATCGGTGTCAGGTCAGCGTTCAATCCCTCAATTGCTAATTCAGCGGTACGCATGGTCCGCTTCAATGGTGCCGCATACACCGCATCGGGGATTAACTCATGGTTTCGCAAATAGTTGCCGATACTCCTGCCACGGTGTTGCTCAACCAGCGGCAAATCGGTATTCGCTCCAACTCGGGTCGGAGTTTGTCCTTTGTCAAAGGTGTTGCCGTGCCTAGCGATGAGTATTTTTGTAGTCATATTAACCGCTTGTTGTGCTGCAAATGCAATTAGCCAGCATCAGATTTACTGCCACTCATATTCCCCATAGCGGTCCAACAAGGCCTCAATCCTGGGAATGTCTTGCTGATTGTCGACCCCGCCAGCAGCGGCAATTGCCTCGTAGCCCATATAATCAACCTTGGCAACCCGTACCGTATATCCGTTTAGGATAAAACGCAACTGCTCAAGACCTTCCAAATCGCTACTCTCGTAATCACTGTGTGCTAAGTGCGCGATATCGCCAAGCACTTGCTGCTTGTAACCATATAAGCCAATATGACGATAAACTGGCGACTGTGTGCTGCGCTTTCTCAAATTTGTCTCGTTTCTGATGGCCGGTATAATGTGTTTACTGAACCACAAAGCATTTGAAGATTCAGGATGAACAATTGCCGTGGTGCCGGAAAAGGGGGTTTGCTTTTTATGCTCACGCAACTGATCAAGAGCTTGCCAAGAGAGTAGTACACAAGGCGTGATCACATCCACCGATTCATCTTTTAAATAAGCATCAATCATATCCTTGATGTGCCAGGGAGCGGCCAAAGGATTATCTCCCTGCAAGTTGATCACAAAGTCGTGCTTGTTGCCGATTAATTGCATCACCTGCTTCACCCGATCCGTTCCGGTGCGGCAGTCATCAGTAGTCAGAAACACCGTGATCTGATGTTGTTCGCAAAAATCCACGATACGCTGATCTTCCGTGCCGACTGCGATGCTCACCATTCCTGCTGGGTATTTATTTGCGACCTTGGTGGCATTCTCAAATAC
>CAXQRK010000156.1:0-5015 GCA_964226535.1 Polaribacter sp. | reverse complement strand
TATTTTTGTAAAGAAAATCGACACAAATTGTATCAAATGGAAAGGGTTCTGCTATATTATTATAAAGATTTGATTATAAGTGGGATATGTAAAATTCATTGAGCCTTCGTTAACTGTAAGAAAAATGGACAGTATCGGGCAGATGGCTCCACTGAGCGAAAACATTGCATTCCCTTGCCGACTTTACTTCAGGTTTCCGTAGCCTTTGGACTGTGGGCTTATTGGCGGGTGTATGCTCTCCAGGCAATGTGTTTTTGCGGGCAGACCAGGCATTTGCAGTGAACGGTATGGGTTCAGTCCACGGACCGCGCGGAAAGCCCGGAAAGGACACTCGGGATGATTTCAAGAAACGCACTTTCTCGGTCTTGCGTGGACAAAAAGAAGAATCTGGTGGCGTAGATTTGACTACTTCAGGGCTGGTTGGCGATTGCTTTGCACTCATGCAAGACGCAGAGCCGTCAAGAGTTTGCTTCGGAAAACCATTCACAACACACTTGATTCCATCTTTCTCAGGTCAGCACTTAATCGCATCAAAAAGTTGACAAAATACTACATTTCGAATTTTATATAAGTAAGTGTGATTTATCTGTATTATTCATCCGCATGTATAGCTGCGGCGCTTGGGCTAGCTGCTGTGCTTAGCAACACTAAATCACTTGCCAGCTGGCTGTTCCTGGCTGGCATGCTGGGACTTGCAAGTGAATCGCTACTGGGTGGATTGTATGTACAATGCAGCCCGGCGCAAGCGACGGCGGTCGGATTGTCTAACGCACTGCTGTTCACTCAGGCATGGATGCCGGGCCTGTGGCTTAGCTTCAGCCTGGTGTTTGCGCGTGGCAACTATCGAGAGTTTCTGCTGCAGTGGCGCCTGGTCCTGGTGGTGGCATTTGTGTTGCCACTGGGAATCGTGCTTGGAGTGTATGCTGACCTGGTTACGATTGTGGTGGCCGGGTCGGCAGCGGGCGAGCCGCAGGTTTATGGTGTGTTGCAAGGGCCTGGCAAGCTACTCACCAGCATATTGCTGATCGCTGCTGTCATCATTTTGTTCAATTTTGAGAAGACCTTTCGCGCGGCAGTCGGGGTGACGCGCTGGCGGGTCAAATTTTTGATGGTCGCGCTGTGTATTGTTTTCGGGACCAAAATCTACACCCTGAGCCAGACCTTATTGTTCTCGGTGTTGAATCCGGCGATGGGTGCGATCGATGCGGTGGCCTTGTTGCTTGCCTGTGGGTTAATGACGGTTGGGTACATCCGCAGTGGATTGCATGAGTTGGATATTTATCCATCGCGCACGGTGCTCAGCCAGTCGCTGACCTTGATCCTGGTCGGTGCGTATTTAATCGCTACCGGCGTGTTGGCCGAGGTGGTTAAATGGGGGGGCGGTTCTTATGCATTCCTGGTGCGGGTATTTACCATTATACTGGCGCTTGCGGTGCTTGCGATAGTGGTGCTCTCTGATCGGTTCAAGCTCTCCTTGACGCGCTTTGTCAGTCGACATTTCAGGCGTCCGGAGTACGATTTTAGAGCTATTTGGGCACAGCTGACTCAGCGCCTTGCCGGGGTGGTCGAAACAGAGCAACTGTGTGTGGTGGGAGCGCAGTTGATTGCCGAAACTTTTGATACCTTGTCGACCAATGTAGTATTGTTTGAGACGCAGCGGAACCAATTGGTACTGGCCGCCTCGACTTCACAGGTGAATAAAACAGACGCAATGACGGAGCTTGAATTGATCGACAGTGCTGCCATCGCAGAGGCGTTAAAGCAGTACAACGAACCGTTTGATCTGGATAAAATAACGGCGGAATGGGCACAGCCGCTTCGGCAAATGACACCGATTCAATTTCCGCACGGGGGGCATCGGTTTTGTGTCCCTTTGAAGTCAGAAGAGCGCTTTGTTGGGGTGCTTGTGCTTGCAGATCGGGTGGCAGGGATGGTTTTGACTCGAGAGGAACTCGACTTGCTGCAGTTTATTGCAGATGAACTGGCCAGTCGACTGATGTATCAATATTTTACCGAGTCCCTAGTACAGACCAGAGAATTAGCGGCCTTTCAATCGATCTCCACGTTCTTTGTGCATGATCTAAAAAATGCAGCGGCAAGCCTGCATCTCACCCTACAAAATCTGCCGAAGCATTTTGATGATCCCGAATTTCGCTCAGATGCCGTGCGCGGCCTCGCACACACCGCCGAGCACATCCGCACCTTAATTGAACGCCTGAGCGATATACGCCGCAACCTGGAATTGCATCTGGTCGAGAGCGACCTGAATCAATTGGTTGAGGAGGTGCTTGGTGAAATCATTGAAATGCCACATGTGGTGATTGAAAAAAAGCTAGCCACGCTGCCAAGGATCCAGGTAGACCGTAATCAAATTAAAAGTGTTGTGACCAATTTAATCCTTAACGCACAGGAAGCCATCGCCGCCCGGGGCAACGGGGCCGGTGGCAGGGTTGCGATCAAAACCGAACACACTGCTGCTGGGGTGGAACTGGTGGTCAGCGATGATGGATGCGGCATGCCTTTGGAATTTATCCAAAAATCACTGTTTCATCCCTTCCAAAGTACTAAGAAAAAGGGGCTGGGCATCGGGATGTTTCAGGCGCGAATGATTATCAAGGCGCATGGTGGAAGCATTCAGGTCAACAGTGTACCTGACCGTGGCACAACGTTTTGCATCCGTTTGCTGTTAACCAATAACTAACTGTTAGAAAGGACCCAACCAATGACTGTAAAACCTACCGTGCTGCTGGTCGATGACGATGAGGGAATTCGTACACAGATGAAGTGGGCCTTAGCAGAGGCATATACCGTTTTAGTGGCGGCTGATCGCTCGGAAGCCTTGCAGCAGGTCAGGGACTTTAAGCCCTTGGCGATTCTGCTGGATCTAGGGCTACCACCGCATCCAAACAGTACTGAAGAAGGGCTGGCAGCACTCTCGGAGATTCTTGCAATGGATGCGTCGGCCAAAATAATCATCGTTTCTGGACAAAGTGACAAAAAACATGCGCGTCAGGCAGTTGCTGCCGGGGCCTATGATTTTCTATGCAAACCGGTCGATATTGAAGAGCTTCAATTGGTTTTGCGCCGAGGTATTTATCTGGCCAAACTGGAGGCGGAGTATCGTGACTTGCAGCAAAGCACTGAGCCAACAGTTTTTGAAGGGCTGCTGGCGGGATCTGCAGAAATGAAGTTGGTATTTAACCATATTCGTAAAGTCGCCCAATCGACTGTGCCTGTTTTGATCCTGGGTGAAAGCGGAACCGGCAAAGAGATGGTGGCCAACGCGATTCACCGACAAAGCACATTTAAGGACGGGCCGTTTGTTGCGATTAATTGTAGCGCGATCCCCGAAAATTTAATTGAGAGCGAGTTGTTTGGCTACGAAAAGGGTGCCTTTACCGGCGCCGATAAGCAACGCAATGGGCTGATTGAGAGTGCGGCAGAGGGCACCTTGTTTCTTGATGAGATCGGTGATTTGCCCCTTGCGATACAAGTTAAATTACTACGGTTTTTACAGGAAAAAACGTTCCAGCGTGTGGGCGGGCGCAAAGAATTCAAAGTCAATGCACGCATTGTCGCGGCTACTCATGTGGATCTGGAGCAAAGTGTCAAGGATGGCAGGATGCGCGAAGATCTCTACTTTCGTCTTGCCGTGATCGTGCTGAACCTGCCCGCGCTGCGCAATCGAGGCGACGATGTCTCGATCCTTGCTCAAGAACTGCTCAATCGGTTTGCTGCAGAGAATGGCAGGCATGATCTGGTGTTTGCGCCAGAGGCCTTAACTGCCATCCGCAAGTATTCCTGGCCAGGCAATGTGCGCGAACTGCAAAACCGCATACAGCGTGCGGTTATCATGGCACCGCGTAAGTGCATAACGAGCGAAGACCTGGAGTTGACTCAGGATTTGCCACTCAAGCCCATCGGAACGCTCAAGGCGGCGCGTGAAACATTAGAGCGTACGATGATTCAGCAAGCTCTGACACTGCATCGTGGCAAGATCAGCGCGGTGGCAAAAGCGCTTGGAGTGACTCGTCCTACCCTCTACGAACTGATGCACAAATTGGCCATCCAACGAAAGCCAAATGCGAGCAAAACACCGCAGTAAACGATGTCGCCTGGCGCGGCGGCCAGCCAATCGGCGACGGACTGTTTTGCGCCAGACTTTATCGTGGTCCTTATCCGCTTGAGTCGACTAAAATGTGGCTTAACTCAACTCCAGCCAAATGATCAGGAGGAACTGGCTCAATAGGGCGAGGCCCAGCAGCGAATAGCTAAACAACATGAACACATCGGTGGCGAATCGACGTTCGCGCTGCGGTTTGCACCGTGCCGAAGGTGGTGTACGCCTCGGCCCGCTGCCTCTCATTATTTTCGAGTCCGCTCGGCGCTCACGAAGATGGGAAAGTCGGTCGGTTAAATTTGTGGGACTGCTCATGATGCGCATCTGTAGAGCCTAGATGACTAGTCGGCAAGTGCAGATTCAGTGTTCTAAGTGATTGTTTGTATAAGTTTAATTAATCGATTGGGTGAATATGAAAATCAATGGTTGACGCTGCGTGCTCTCGTCTTCATCTACGTGCACCTTTCATCAACTAGTTGACGAAAATAAATTACTCTTTTTCATATTTCGTGTGAACCGACGACTATCAACCTTATTTGCCTTTGTGGGCACTGCCACTTCGCTGTCTGGAGCTGACAGTGGGGTGAGTCCGTCGCCGTACAATTTGACGGAATTGTTTGGTCTGCCGCTGACGAATTCGATTGTCACTACATGGGCGATTTCGATTGTGTTTATTATCGGCATTCGTTGGGCGGTGGGCAGGCCACAGTTAATTCCGAGCAAAGGGCAAGCAGTGGTTGAAAGCGTGATTGACGGGCTGCGCAACTTGCTCGAACCAATTGTTGGCAAGAAAGCATTTCCGATGACATTTCCGCTTCTGATTGGTTTGTTCATTTATATTCTAATTCACAATTGGAGTGGTTTGATTCCAGGAGTGGGTGTGTTTGGTCATGTC
>CAXQRK010000155.1:0-2063 GCA_964226535.1 Polaribacter sp. | reverse complement strand
GGGTACGCTACGGCCATCGCAGTCCCACCGCCAATGATACAAGCTCGCTTTTCACCCAAAGCCGCGGGGAAGGGTTTGGTGACGAAGTCAAGCGCCGTATCATTCTGGGCACTTATGTGCTCAGTTCCGGTTATTACGATGCGTATTATCTACGAGCACAAAAAGTGCGTCGATTAATTCTGCGTGATTTCGAGACCGCCTTTGAGCAAGTCGACGCCATTCTCACACCAACCTCCCCCACCCCTGCGTTCAAGCGCGGCGAGCGTATTCACAATCCACTTGCCATGTATCTGAGCGACATCTACACCATCGCAGTCAATCTGGCCGGCTTGCCCGCGATTTCGGTACCAAGTGGCTTCACTACAGACGGCTTACCGATTGGCTTGCAAATCATCGGCAAAGCTTTTGGCGAGGCCGAGATGTTCGCTATCGCCAATGCTTTCGAGCAAGCACACGATTATTATCAAAAAGTACCCGCTCTGTAATCTGTAAATGATGGGCTGTAGTTCGATTGCTTAATCTGGAGATACAGACCATAAAATCATTGGATTACATTTATTTAGTGATAGTCTCGACGACCTTCCAAGGCACTGCGCAAAGTTACTGAATCTGCATAAGTCACATTTCCGCCACTGGGAAGGCCAAAACCGATACGAGTCACCTTGATTGGACGCGATCCAACGATCTCCTCCTGGATGTAATGACAGGTCGCCTGCCCCTCAATATCGTTCGATAGTGCAAGCACAAACTCGGTGATCGTTCCGGATTCGAGTCGTTTGTGCAAACTGCGAAAATTAAGATCTTCAGGGCCCACCCCATGAATCGGCGAAAGCTTGCCATGCAGGACATGATACTGCCCTTGCCATGCGGCTGAACGCTCAATTGCAATTAAATCAGGCACATGCTCAACGACACACAATGTATCGGGCTGCCGTCGCTCATCCACGCAAACCGCACATGCGATGCCCTCGGCAATATTGCCGCAAGTTTCGCAACGACGCACCACCTCGCGTGCCTCGCCCATCGACTCAATCAGGCGATCCAGGGCTTCCGGCCGTTCCACCAACAGGTGCATGGCAATGCGCTCAGCAGACCGAAATCCCAGGCCCGGCAGTTGTTTGAGCGCCTGCAACAGCTTGTCAAACGCAGCAGTCACCAAGCAAACAGATTAAAATCCCGGAAAGCCACTCAAGCCACCGCTCACAGCACCCATGGCTTTTTCGCTACAGGCCTTGGCCTCGGCAGCGGCCTCTTGCACCGCAGCCAGAAGCGTCTCCTCAACAAACTCTGGATCCTCTTGTAACAACTCTGGATCGATTTTAAACTCCTGAAATTCACCTTGACCATTGATCTTAATCTGAATGGCGCCTCCGCCGCTGGAGACTTCGATTACTTGCTGGGCAAGCTGCACCTGGACACCCTCCATCTGCTTTTGCATCTTCTGCGCCTGCTTTAATAATTTGCCAACTCCTGCCATAGTAAATATTTTTGGTTTGAATGTGATTCGTTATATAAACAAAGAAAGCGAAAGTGATCACAAAGCCCTAACAACAAGTCAAGCTGATTGAGCCTCCCAGCAGCACGCAAGCACCACACTCAAGCGGGATAGTCGTCAAAAATATAACGGCGCAAATTGTCCGCTTCTATCTCGTTCACTTTCAACAACCAACTGGTCAGGTCGCCGATCGAAATTAAACCAAGCAATTGATCCCCATCAAATACGGGCAAGTGACGAACACGATGATCCGTCATTATCTGCATCGCATCCTCGACTGAAGCGTCGCATGAAATGGATTTAAATTCGGTAGTCATCACTTTTTGCACGGATATCGATTTGGGATCGATCCCGAGCGCGACGACCCGCGTCAATACATCCCGTTCAGTAAAAATACCCACCACACGATTCAGATCCTTAACCAAAATGGATCCAATCCGTTGTCGATTCATTTCGGCAACCGCCGCATCAACGGTCGCATCAACTGAGATATGATAAACGGTGGCACTTTTTGCTTTGAGTGGAACATTGATTAGATCGGAAGAGCACACGTCTGAACTCCAGTCAC
>CAXQRK010000154.1:0-9902 GCA_964226535.1 Polaribacter sp. | reverse complement strand
AATGGTGTTGTTTCGAATGCCCAGATCATCGATCGAATCAAGTAACCGGCCAATGTAGCCGTCGATTTGCATCAGCATATCGCCCCAGGTCCCGTTTCCCGACTTACCTTCGAAGTCGGGGTGAACCATCACGGGGAAGTGGGTCGCTGTGTAGGGGAGAAAGACAAAGAAGGGCTTGTTTGTCTGGACATTGCTCTCCATGAACTCGATCGCTCGATCGGTCAAGTCCTTGTCGATGATTGGGCGGTAGTCCAGCCGGTAAGGGCGCACTTTCTTCGGCTTCTCGTTTTTCTTTGCATCCATTACCCAGGTTTCCTCAACGCCGCTTTCGGCAAACCCGGGCCGACTTGAGTAGGTCGATTCATCTGTCGAATTGTGGATGCCATACCATTCGTCAAAGCCTTGATCGGTTGGGAACCTGCCTTGAGTGCGGCCAAGATGCCATTTGCCATACATGCCGGTTGCATAACCGGCATCAGATAGCATCTCTGCCATGGTATACTCCCACTGGACCAGGCCATAGACGCCACTGCCGAGGGGCACAACACCGTTGCCGCTGCGGATGGCATAGCGACTCGTCATAATTGCCGAGCGCGAGGGAGTGCACTGCGCTTCGACGTTAAAGTTGGTCAACCGAAATCCTTCAGCGGCGATTTGATCCATTCGAGGGGTCTCTGCGCCCCGCACGATTCCACCCCCGTTGAAGCCGGGCTCACCCCAACCAAAGTTGTCGAGAAAGACTAGGACAATATTAGGCTTATCATTCCCATAACAGATTGTTAGCCCAGCCAGGGTGTAAAGGATAAGTACGAGTAGGACTTTGGTGTGTTTCATTTTATGGATGCTTTTTAGGTCTCTAGGGTTCGGGATGTTCAGCCTCTTCCACATGGCGAAAACCTGAGTAGTTGCAGAAAGAGAACTTACCAAAAGTCCCAATTCATTTGGAGGCCAGGCGCATGGGCAGTGCCTACTTATGTGTACTTTTTAGGAGAATTAACTCGACAGAATTGTAATTGCTGAAATCAACAAGGGAGATCTATCATTGCAGATACGGTCGAAATGTAAATACCCATTCTTTAACCGATATGAAACGAACCAACCGAATTTTTGTTTATGTGTTGGGCTTTATGATAGGCATTTGGTTAGTCTCGGTGATCACTAATCGGCGTGGAGTGCAGCGAGAGGCCGGTGCGGATCCATGGCTTGCGCATAATGCCGAAGCAATCAATGTAGCAGCCGAGCCCTTGCCGCAGGCAGTTCCCGCCGTCATCCGGGCTGGCACAATCGTGGATTTTGGCTATCTGCCGAATAAACTACAGGCGCAAAGCAAAGTATGGCATGTGAATTTTGATCAGAGTTATCCGTATGTACGCGTTGTTGAAGATCTATCTTCAGGCGTATTTTCCTATATGGCTGCCGATCAGATCGTACTTAAACTGGCGGACGGAGTTGATGTAACTGCCCTCAAACCCATGCTGGACGACTTGGGCTTGCGCCTGCGAATGTTTAATCGTAAAGACCACATTGCTGTGGTGGGGGTATTGACTACCAGGATTGATGCAGTACCGGCCACCATAAAAGCGATTTGGCCCTACTCAGACTTGTTCAAAGCAGTCGATCCTGATATAATTGAATTCAAGTAGTTGCGTGTTTTGAGGGACTGAAATTTAAAAACTATGATTGATTTGAGCACGATCCAATAAAAAGCTCATTGCCTGTTCGTGCAACATAAAGATTGACTAGAGCCTGCATGATCTCTTTGTTCACTCGCTTTTGCTTATATTTGCCCATATTTAGGTAATATCATTTTTTATGAGTACAGTTAAAACCGACGTTCAAGATACGAGTGCCACACGCAAGACGATCACCGTTAGTATTTCGGCTGCGGACATTGCTGCCATCGAAGCCAATCTGATCAAAGACTTTCAGTGTGAGGCGCAAATCCCCGGATTTCGCCGTGGTAAAGCGCCTGAAAATATGATTCGTATGCGCTATGCAAAGGAACTTAAAGTCGAGCTGTCCAAACGTGCAGTTTC
Organism: Polaribacter sp.; assembly: GCA_964226535.1. Taxonomy (GTDB): domain Bacteria; phylum Verrucomicrobiota; class Verrucomicrobiia; order Opitutales; family Coraliomargaritaceae; genus Lentimonas. Next base: position 7,866 of record CAXQRK010000154.1, on the reverse strand, counting down.
AAAGGCGCATCAGGACGGTGTTGCGAAGTGTGATTTTGACATTTTTGACATCATCGAGATCGATGCAGGTGAAATTGCCGCCGATGGCAACCTAACGGTCACCTTTACGATTGATGTCCTGCAAGATTTTGAATTACCCAATTATGAGGGGCTCAAGTTGCGCAACGAACCGACTGCGGCGAGCGCCGAAGAGATCGATCAGATGCTCAATGGATTGCTTAGCCAACGTGCCGAATTTAATGTCGCGGAGAAAGCGGCTGACCCAGGCGACTATGTACAATGTGCCTATGAAGGTAAGATTGGTGATCAACTGATTGCTGATCTGGTGCCTGATGCCCCCATGTTTGGTAGTCAGAAACTCACATGGGAAGAGGCCGGCGCACAGCATGCCCCAGGTGTTCGCGCGATTGTTGAGGGTATTGTTGGAATGAGTGCCGGAGATGAGAAGGAAGTAACGATGGAATTTCCGGATGATTTCAAGCCGGAGGCACTGGCCGGCAAGACGGCAGTCTATACCTTGCAGGTAAAAGAAGTTCGAGAGAAGATCTTACCCCCACTGGATCAGGCCTTTTTCGACAGTCTGCAGGTCGATGATGAAGCTGGATTGCGTGAGCGCCTGCGCGAGACAATTGAACATCGTAAGAAACAACAGAATCTCGATGCGGAACGCCAGCAGGTCACTGAGCAATTATTGGGCAGTGTTGAATTCGAAATTCCGCAAAGTGCTGTCGAGCAAGAAACGAATGCCATACTGCGTGATTTCATGGCACGTAATATGCGGCAAGGTGTGGCTGAAGCCGATTTTGAAGCACACAAAGAACAACTCTATGAAGGTGCCAACCAGGCCGCACGCAAGCGTTTTAAGTCTCGTCTGATCCTAAGCAAAATTGCGGAAAAGGAGAAACTGCAGGCCAAAACGGAGGATTTTAGTCGCATGCTGGCAATGGAGGCAGAAAAATCCGGCCAACCGCTGCAGAAAATGCTCAAGCAGATACAGAAAGATCAGAGCCGCATCAACCAGATGCGTATCGAAATTTTAGTGTATAAAGCCATGGACCTGATCCTCGAGAAAGCTGAGCGCGAAACGACGGTCAGCACCACAGACGATTAAGCAAATGCAAGAAACATACTAGATAATTTGAATTAAGTCCTTACACAGGGCACATTACAGTCAGCATACTATCATTATTTATATATTATTGTGAGTTACGTTCCATTACCTACAGTCTACGAGCGCGAGGGTCGCACTGAGCGCGCATGGGATATTTACAGCCGTTTATTGCGAGACCGCATCATTTTCATTGGTACACCGATCAATGATTTCGTGGCCAATGCGGTAGTCGCGCAGATGCTCTTCTTGCAAATGGAAGATCCTAAAAAAGATATCAGCCTCTATATCAATTCGCCAGGCGGTAGCGTGACCGATGGAATGGCGATCTACGATACCATGAACTTTCTGCAGTGTGATATCGTTACCTACTGTGTGGGACAAGCTGCCAGTATGGCCACGCTACTGCTTGCCGCTGGCACTAAAGGCAAGCGCTATGCCTTACCAAACAGTCGTGTGATGATGCATCAGCCCAGCGGTGGTGCCACTGGTCAAACCTCTGATATCTCGATCGCAGCCAAAGAAATTCTCCGCTGGCGAACGCAGATGAATGCATTGATTGCCAATCATACCAATAAGACCGAGGCTGAGATCGCGGCCGACTCGGATCGTGATTTTTACCTGACTGCCACCGAAGCACTGGAATATGGGATCGTCGATAAAGTAATCGAGCGCAAACCTAGTGCGTGAGCATTCAGACCAAACCCTTTTATTGACAGATGGCAAAATCAACACGGATGACCTTTTGCTCGTTTTGTGGTAAGGCGCAAAGCGAGGTTCGTAAAATGATTGCGGGCCCTGCAAGTGTGCATATCTGCGATTCTTGTGTCTCTGTATGTAAGACCATCATTGATCGCGAGCTTTCTGCTGCTGCCGAACCGGGCAAAACAGGCCGTAGCATGGTTGAAGGCAAAGATATGTTTAATATGCTCAGGCCGACTCAAATTACGGCCGGCTTGGATCAATATATCGTCAGTCAGGACTACGCGAAACGTACACTTGCAGTCGCTGTGTATAATCACTACAAACGCCTACGTTTGGAAAACCGTATCGGAGAGGTCGCTGAATTTTCAGAGCTGGATAGTCAGTTTGCCGACGTTCAAGTCGAGAAGAGTAACATCCTGCTACTTGGCCCGACTGGTAGCGGTAAGACATTACTGGCACGGACCATGGCCAAAATGTTGGATGTCCCATTTGCGATTGCCGATGCCACGACCTTGACCGAGGCCGGTTATGTTGGAGAAGATGTTGAAAACATTGTTTTACGCCTGCTACAGTCCGCCAATTACGATGTCAAAAAGGCCGAATGTGGGATTATTTACGTCGATGAAATTGATAAGATTGGTCGCAAAACGGATAATGTTTCGATCACACGCGATGTGTCCGGTGAAGGTGTCCAGCAAGCCTTGCTTAAAATTCTTGAAGGTACCGTTTGTAATGTGCCGCCACAGGGAGGACGCAAACATCCGAATCAGGAATATATTCAGTTAAACACGGCGAACATTCTGTTCATTTGCGGTGGAGCATTCGTGGGGCTTGATAAAATTGTGCAAAGCCGAATCGGCTCGAAAGCAATCGGTTTTGATACGCAACATAATTTACCGAATGATCAAGTGCCGCTAAGTGAACTGTTACGTGATACCCAGCCGGAAGATCTGGTACACTTTGGGATGATTCCAGAGTTCATTGGCCGCTTACCAATGGTTGCCGTGCTAGATGAATTGAGCCATTCCGACCTAGAGCATATTTTGCAACACACCAAAAACTCTTTACTGAAGCAATACGGTAAACTCGTTTCAATGGAGGGTGTTAAGCTACATTTTACTCGCGATGCAATTGCCGCAATTGCGGATAAAGCGCTCAAATTAAAAACGGGTGCTCGTGCCTTGCGTGCAATTATGGAGCATATCATGCTTGACGTAATGTACGATTTGCCAGAATCGAAACATGTCACTGAGGTTGTGATCAATCGAGCAGTTGTCGAGGGTCGTGGCCAACCCAAAATCAAGCAGCGCAAGACAGTTACAAAGAACCGGGATCAGAGAAAAAGTACGTCTAGTCCCGCAGATGCGGCTTAGTCGGCACTCGTTGAGTTCGCCCACACTTTTTTTTATCCGTTCACGCCATTTGTTGACCTACGCTTCTTCGACTGATATTCATTTAATTCAATCAGGTCAGTTTTGGCAGTAGGGGGTCCCTTCAGTGTCAACAGCGAGTTTTGTTTGCGGCGTTGTCCGCGAGTCTGGTTTGATCCCAGGGTGAATCAATACAAGGTTACCCCTTGGCATATGTGACTACCATTTGCACCTTGCCGTCCACATGCTCACACAATTATTCTCTACAATATGGCTGCCTTGTTTAAAGTCATTACACTGTTGCTTATCTCCATCGTACTTGCGACGAGCGCACTATTGGTACCAGCGCATATACGATCGGTCGATGCCAGTGTCGTCGAGTTGGCGGGTGCGCGTGCACGCTCGGTTGAAGATAAGATTTGGGAGGCAGTGAATGCAGCCCATGTCGGTCCAGCCCAACGCTATATGCAAGCGACGCATAGCAGGCATACGGCTCAGCAGGCCCATATTCGGCAACTTTTGCAAACCAACCCGGACTTTGCAATCAGCGGTGGCCCGAATCATCATTTTGAAGCCGTACTCAAGCAAAGTCTCCGCCGGCACAGCAGCGACACCGTCATTCCTCAACTACTCCCCCGCAGCGAACGCGCTGCGCTCGCTGCAACGCTGATCGCGTCGCACAATCGCAATGTCGTGGCCCTGTTGCAGATTCGTCATCTAAGCGGCCTGTTGCGTTTGCATCCGGCCAGTCATCCGGCTGGTGCCCCCTATGATGCCGGTGTACTCACGCTGGCGCTACTGATTGAAAGCGGCCAGTTCCAGCCCGCTTTTGCACAACAAATTGGCAACCTCGCGATCCTTGCTGCCGGCAATCAGCCGCAGGCCATCCTCGCCTGTGAAGATCTGATTATCGACACCTTATCGCTGGGACGCTCACTTGACTACTGCTCACTCGGCAGCCTAGCGCAGCTCACCACCGCACTCAGCGATTGGTCGCAGATGGCGGCACTGTTTCGCGCACAGCCCAATCGGATTGCTGAACTCTATACGGCACTGCGTTTTTCAGAAGCTCCCGCGGTGTTGCACGCCTACCTCGCTGAACACCCCGCAGTCGGCGATCGAGATCTAAATTTTGCACTGTGCCATGGGCCGGGAGCGGTGAGCTACTTAATTCACTCCAAACAAACAATCTACCGAGCGAATTCAAGCGTCGCCACCATTCTAAATGCGCTGGCACCGTATCGTCCGGAAAGTTTCGCTGTCCTTACCTTGCGGCACCACTCGCTTGGCTTGATGCTCAAATTTAGCTTGCTATTTTGTGCCGGCCTGGCCTTCGCACTGGCAATGGGCAGTGCCTGGCGTCACAGTTTGGGCAATATCGATACCGTATCACGCAGCAATCCAGCGGTGATGATGCGTGATGTCTTGATCAGCCTGGTGGTGTTGATCACCCTGTGGACTTTCTTCGAGCCCGAGATGCTCAAATCCCGGGAATCGGCAGCCAATACGGGTCCGCGTATCGAATTCGCTGTGGCCGATGCCCTTCAATCACTCAAATCCCCCATCAAAACCATGCAAGAACTCAACCAAGTTACGCTCCTCGTTCTCGTGCTGTTCTTAATTGTACAGCTCGTGATCTATTGTTTCTGCCTGATCAAGATCAAAGAAGTCGGCAAACAGTCTCTCAGTGCGACAATGAAACTGAAGCTGCTCGATAATGAAGACAATTTGTTCGATTTCGGACTCTACGTCGGTCTTGGTGGCACTGTCCTGTCACTCATTTTGGTCGCGGTTGGTGTTGTTGAAGCTAGCCTGATGGCAGCCTATGCCTCGACACTGTTCGGTATTATTTTTACCGCGATATTAAAAGTGCTGCACCTACGCCCCTATCGCCGTCAACTTATCCTGGAAGCGGGTGCATAGATGGGCACTGTGTACTTCTCCCGCTGAACCAACGCTGCATGATGAACAAGACCTTGATGCTCGTCATTTGTGACTTTCTGTTGCTGAGCATGTTGGCGCTCGCTCGCTTTGATTCGCCTGAACCAGCACCGCAAGCCACACTTGACGCCACCGCCGTCTCAACTACTGCCGAGGCCGAGCTAATCAGCCTGCTCGAAGAATCGCTCCAGTCGGAACTTGAATCGCGCTTCGATCTGAATGTAGATTTGGCTCAAACACGGCAACAGCTTTCGCAACAGGCACGCGACTTGGCCGAACGCGAGGTTGCCCTGGCCACGACTCAGGAAAATCTGGCACGCAAAGCCGCTGAAGCCGCCCAATTGGCGGCTACCAAAACCACGATTGAAGCCGAGCAACGCCAACTCAGTGCTGAAAAGGCTCGAATCGAAGCGGAGCGCCAGGCACTGGCATACAAATTTGAGACCACACGCACGAAACTTGCAGATGCCACCAACGAACGAATGGAACTAACTCAAACGCTCGGCCAACTCAGAGCGGAATCATCTGTGTCGAAAGAACGTTTAAGCCAGGCGCAACAAGACCTGATTGCTCGTGAAGTGATCCTTGCCCAACGCGAGGCTCAACTCAAAGCTGCCCAAGCGAAAGCGCAACAGCTCAATCAGGAGCGAGAACTGCTAGATCAACAACTCAAAGTCGCCACCGCCGAACGCGCACTGCTCCAACAAAACCTTTTTGAAGAGCAACAGGCAAACCAACAACTTCAAGCGGAGAAGGCACAAGTGCTCGCCTATGCAGATCGTCTGACTGAAAATGTTTCTGAATTGGGGGCGGATGTGTCGCAGCTTGGTCAGGGGCTCAGCGAATTGACTCAAAGCTCTGAGGCTATTCAAAAAGAAATGGAGGCCAATCGACCGCGCACCATGAGTGAAATCTTCACCCGCTTTCAAAACAACCGTGCTACGATTCGTTTCACTGCTACGGAAAAACCGCGCATTGGCAGTCCACACACACAGATATATGAGAGCAACAGTATTGTGATCGCAGACGGCACCGGCACCTACCTGGTAACTCACAGTGCGGACACACCATTTGCACTCTTTAAAAATCCGGAGCGCATCCTTGCGGTGCAACTGGAAGTGACACTTGCCGGGCACACGGTGCCACTCGATCAAATCGCCTTTATGAATATCGATCCACGCCTTATATACATGGCTGTTCCGCAGCGCAATGTCGATGCCGCCGGTCTGGAGACCTTTACACTCGCACGTCAACCGGAACGCTGGGAGGAAGCAGTACTGATTAAAAACGATGGGAGTAATTTCGGGCGTGCGGGCTTTCGTCGTCTGACTACCAGCGATCGTTTCCTGAAGATGGAGCGTCCGGCCCTCGGCGAATTGTTTGCCGACTTCGCATCCTCACGCGGTGATCTGGCATTTTCCCAAAACAGCCACTTTATCGGTGTACTCAGTGATACAACACACGCCGTCGTGATGGATGCCTTTTTGGCTAGCGCAATTCTTGACCTGGGCCCTGGCTTCAATGCGCAAGCCACTGCGCGTACACTCAAACGTTTACAAGACCGAATTCGCAAGCTGCCGGAGGCGGTTCAGTGAGGATGGAAGCAAAGCCAGGAATTGAACGCCTAAGCATTGGCACTTCGCGCCGGAGAGGGATTGAGTATCTTCGGATTCTGCCCTAACAAAGAGTTCGTCACTATTTTAGGGTTTTGGCTGGGTTGCCAAAAATACTAATTCCTTCTTTTGTAAAGTTTCGGATTACATTACTTCCTGCCCCGACTGTTATGTTACGAGCTAATTTGCGTGAAGGAATCAAGCATGAATTAGTGCCAATAAAAACACCTTCGCCTATCTTGCAATGTCCACCGAGGTCAACATTGGGCATTATGGAACTGTAACTACCAATCTCAGCATCATGTCCGATTTGGGCTCCGATATTGATAATCACATGATCTCCAATTTTAACATTCGTAGTTACGATACAATTGGGGCTGATTATAGATCCCTCACCGATTGAGTTGAACAGGCCAATCGTTGCTTTGGGATCTATATAAGTTAAGAACCGAACCTTAGCTCTTAATTTGTCCGCTATTTTTCTTCGTATGGTTGAGTTGGCAATTGAAATGAGGACGTAGTCTTCTGGTTTAAAATCAAAACCATCTACTGTTCCTACAACTTCATACTTAGAAGGGAACTCCAAAGGGCCGATTGCTTTTCCATCGTCTATATACCCAGCAATTGCCCAATCTCTTTTGCCATCGTCAGAAATCGTGATCCAGCTTTCGAGCTCTCTGCCAAATTCACCAGCTCCAATAATGTATAATCTGTCTTTCATATTAATGGGCAGTGTATCCTCCATCAATAACTAAATTAGAACCTGTAACCCACTTGGAAGCATCAGATAATAAATATACACAAGCAAGAGCAACATCATCAGTGTTGCCAAAGCCTAAAGGATGCATCTTTTTAATTTCTAAAACACTCGCTTCATTCATTTGTGAGAATAGTGCTTTCACCATTGATGTTTCTACGATGGCAGGAGCCACGGTGTTAATTCGAGTACCTTTAGCGGCAAGTTCTAGAGCCATGGCCTTCGCTCCATTGATGAGTGCAGCTTTGGATGCACAGTATATGGTTTTACCTTTTTGAGCAGTTACACCCATCACCGAGGCAATACCAACAAAACTTATTCCAGGAGAGGACAATTTCTTTTTATTAATTACTTTAACAAGCTCAAAGAAAG
>CAXQRK010000153.1:0-3293 GCA_964226535.1 Polaribacter sp. | reverse complement strand
ATACACTCTTTCCCTACACGACGCTCTTCCGATCTAAAGAGAATGGTTATGCTTTTGCAAAAAATCAAAATATCTACTCGATGCAAGAGGTAGTTGTTGAAAGCATTGAAAGCATGCTCAACCGTGAGGCATGAGCCATGCCGATCTTCATGCCTTCGATGCCAATTGTTTCTTCTTGCACTGAGGCGACAAGATCGTCACCAATACCTTCCGGTGATGAGTCCTGATTGGACTGCCATAAAAAGTTTAGCCAAACTTAAAGCCCTTACAGTGGCGTCACCAATATCAATTATGAAATCACTTTGTCATCGTGCCAAATTCAGTAATCAAATCACTTAGTGAAGCGCAGGTCGATCGTATCATCCACATGGCATGGTGTGATCGCACCAGTTTTGAAACGATTTACGAGCGGACCCATTTCACCGAAGCAGATGTCATTCAACTCATGCGCAGCAGACTCAAGCGCAAAAGTTTCAACCTCTGGCGCAAGCGTGTCAGCGGCCGCATGACCAAGCACCGTAAACGCTTTCGCCGTGAACAGGCAAATATGCATCGCCCTAAAGCATGGTAACACGCTTTTCCGCAGTCCCGGATCCTACCTTGCCCATCATCGCTATTGATCTGGGCTACAGCGCTAACACCCGCTCTTGTGGCTTCACGCATAGTGGGACTGAGGAGACGCAGACACTGCATTTTGGTGAGTGTATCAGCTCTACGATCGAATTGTTCAGGCAGCAGGGCCGCCATCAACTTATTTTAGAAGCCGTACTTTCGACCTACCATCGTCCCGACGGCAATCCCGATATTCGCGGGGATTTTGAAAAAGGGCGCGGTTGGTATTACGGTCCAGGGGTCGCGACATTTGCTGCAGCACAGCGCTTCCTAGACGTGCTAGACCAGCAACTGTCCAAAACCATGCAAGCGATTCCATTGGTAGAAGGTTTTCTCAGTTACAAAAAGACTCGTACCCAACATTGCGATGATGCGCGGCGACTTCTCGATGAGTTTAAAACAGCTGAACGCTTTGAAGCACGCAAGGGTAGTGAACCGCTTAGCCCTCAGGTCGCAGGCATACCATTGATCATTCGATACAATGTTCCATTCAATTTCGCTCATTGATGCTGATTCTTTGTGTCGTATCCCGCCACTGCTGCACCCCACGTAAATTCTTTCAGAAACGGTAGCTTCATTTTTCTTCCCAATAGTCTGTTGGCCACCCTGAACGATGGAGCTGCTTCATTTTTTCCACGAGTCGTTTATTATCGGCAGAAGCAGCCAGATTTATATTTCCTTCGGGATCGGATGTATAGTCGTAAAGTTCAATACCTTGAATATTGCCTTTACCTTTCTCCCAAAGCGTAAAGCGATAGCGGTCGGTGCGGATGGAGCGGGCAACCACCTTGCCTTTCCGAAACTGGCTGCTGGCAATTTCACTCCAGGAACGTTCAGGCACTTTAAGCAAAGGCAGCAAACTTCGGCCTTCGCAATGTGTCGGCGTTTTCAAACCGGTGGCTTCGCAAAGCGTTGGATAAATATCCAGGAGTTCAACCAGCGCATCAGACCGCAGCCCTTTTTTTGCTCCGGGTACTCTGAGCAAAAGCGGAACATGATGAGTCGTTTCCCAACAGACACCTTTGGTCCAGACTCCGTTATTGCCATGATGATACCCATTGTCGCCGCATAGTACAATAATCGTATTTTCATCGACCCCAGCTTTTTTAAGCGCATCCATCAGGCGGCCAAGCTGGGCATCGGCGTAACTCACACAAGCATAATATCCATGCATGCTCTGACGAATCAAATCGTCAATCAGCGGCTGTCCATTCGGAATATCGGAATACCCGAAAAGTTCCCCATAGTGCTTCAGCGCCATTTCAGGAGCACCTTTCGGATGGTGCTGATTTGCTGCAATGGGCATTTCCGAGCGCTCATAAAGGTCCCAGTATTTTTTCGGTGCAGACCACGGCAGGTGAGGCTTACGGAATCCCGTAATCATCATAAAAGGTTTGCCCGCTTCCGCAGCCCGGGCAATCCATTGTTCAGATGCACGTGCAGCCATGCCGTCGCAGTAGGCATCATCATCTACATCCTCTGCTTCAATCGATGGCGGGAGACCTTTACTCTTTAGGCTAAAGAAGATGTCCGCCAGTGCCTTATTCTCCGGTTTCACATAATCGAGCCATTCCGATTTATAATACGGTTCGCTCCAGTCTTCACCGATACTGTTGTGGTAAACCTTTCCTGCACCATAGACCACATATCCCTGCTGCATAAAGTAGCGGTTCATCGTCAGCGCATCATTCAGCACATTATGAAATGGTGTATTGTTGGCCATCAGGCCAGTGGTATCCGGCCGCATTCCCGACATAAAACTTCCACGCGACGGTCCGCAGATCGGATACTGAGCATAGGCCCGTTCAAAGACCATGCCTTCCGATGCCAGCCGATCCAAACTGGGAGTCACCGCAACGGGATCACCCTGACAACTGATCAAAGGACGGAGATCATCAATGATGACAAAAAGAACATTCGGCTTTTCCGCATTAACGGCATGCGTCGCAAAACCGATCGCCCACAGCAAAAGTCCTACAGATTTCATGGAAGCAGCAGTCAAACGTTTAGATTCAATATTGCTCCTCTGGCCCAGGTAATTCATACAGGTTAAATGCCACGCAAGTAGCGCATTTAACAACAAACGTAGAGGCGCTTCCTGCGGTACAAAGCAAGAACATCATCCAGATAATAGCTAATCCGATCAGGTGTTTCACAGATGCTTATAAAGCAGCAACAGCAACTAAAAGGAAAGCAGATTTTCTTTGTTCTGCATCTGTAAAGATGCGTAGCTTTTCACTCCTTGCACTGGTTAGTTTTTGTAAATTTCGCCACGAGGGTCAAGGTACCTTTAAAATTTCCCGGCATGTTGGCTGTGGGTGCGTAAACAGGTGTTTGGGCCGGGCAGAAGCGTATTGAGTTGCTTTGGTGTGCTGTTAGTTGGGCTGTCGTTGTGGAGTCGGGCAAGTGTGGCACTGACTCCGGACGAATTCAGGGCCGAGTTCTCCTGTCTGAATTAATTCAGCGTCGGCAGAGTTTGATCGGCGCGTATGAGAGGGGCGTGCTCTGGCCTTTCGTACGCAATCCTCCTGCTCTTGATTGCCATTGTCGAATCTGGCTTCGATGCGCACGTAAAGCCGCTTTGTGCCCTACCCAATTTATTGCCTGAGGCGGTTGACAATCGATCTTAGTAAGGTATATTTGATTAGTTTTTCTAGATCGGAAGAGCGTCGTGTAGGGAA
>CAXQRK010000152.1:0-7799 GCA_964226535.1 Polaribacter sp. | reverse complement strand
GTGGAGGATTTCTGCATGTTTAAACCCGACCTGCGTGAGTATATCGGGTTGGGCTTCAAGTACCTTTGCATCACTCAATACATGCACACTGCGACCGGCTGCGCGTAGTTTGGCAACATCGTTTTTCAGCACCCGCAGGCTGCCGCTGAAATGAATCGGATAGGCTCGCTCAGCGAGTTGGACGGTGAGTGCTTCAGTCGGCATCGTTGATTCCAAAAATGGCGTTGGCGTAGTTTTTGGCGGAGAAGGGTTGCAGGTCATCGGGCTGTTCTCCTAGTCCGACAAAGTAGATTGGTAATTTTAATTCACGATAGATGCCGACCAATGCGCCCCCGCGGCTGCTGCCGTCGAGCTTGGTAATGATCAGTCCGCTGAGGGGGAAACTCTGATGAAAGGCACGCGCTTGTTCGATTGAATTGGCCCCCAAACTACCGTCGACCACTAGCCAGCTGTGGTGCGGGGCACTGGGATCTTGTTTTTGCACGACACGACGTAATTTCTCCAGTTCCTTCATTAGGTTGCTTTTGGTGTGTAAGCGACCGGCGGTGTCGAGCAGTACAATGTCGCGCCCACGACTCTGGGCGGCGGCATAGGCATCAAAGGCGACGGCTGCGGAATCGGCACCGTGGTGACTAGCGACGATATCGATCCCCAGTGTGTCTGCCCAGTGTTTAATTTGTTCGTTGGCTGCAGCACGGAACGTATCGCATGCGCCCATCAACAGACTATAGCCTTCATTTTGATATAGATGGCCCAGCTTAGCAGTGGTGGTGGTCTTACCGGAGCCATTGATGCCGATCAGGCAGATCACTTCGGGCCTGTGTGAACCGATCTCTATCCGGCCTTCGGCACCTTTAAGCACTCGGGTGAGTACCGCCGCACCAATTTTGGCAGCAGCGTCGCCACGGATCTGTGGGTCGGCTTTGTAAGCCGCCTGAATTTCGTTGATGATATCCTCCACGGTTTCGACTCCAAAGTCGGCGGTATATAGGGCTTCTTCAAGTTGCTCCAGTGCCTCATGATCCAATTTGGCTCCAGAAAAAACATTTCCAAAGGCCTTATACAGGGTCGGGGTCTGACGCTTCAGTCCCTGCTTAAATTTGTTAAACAGACTACGCATAAGGGTTCTTTGGCTGGCCTGCCGCTTGACGCAGGGGGCGTTTGATTTTGCCTTTCATTTTATCCAAGACGCCGTTGATAAAGCGCTTTGAGTCCGGAGTTGAAAAAATCTTACTCAGGTCGATTGCTTCGTTAATGCTGACGATTGGTGGGATGTCGGGCCGATATAGCAGCTCGAAAATAGCGAGACGCAGGATCGCCAGGTCGACTTTTGCGATCCGATCAAAGCTCCAATTGCTGGCATGTGCAGCAATTTCTCGATCGACTGCGTCGATATGTTCAATTGTACCCAGTGCAAGTGCCTCGCCAAAGGCATAGTAGCTGCGTTGTTGCGCCTGATGCTCGAAAAAACGGCAAATGTCGTCTGCGAGGACCGTTGGTTTGTTCGACTCCCATTGGTACAGGAACTGAATCGTACACATACGGTTTTCACGGCGTTGTGAGCGACGGCTTACAGGTGTGTGGTCTTCCATTTGTGAGTAAATTGGGCCATTTCGAGGGCTGCTTGGGCAAATTCATTGCCACGGTTGATGGTTGTGCCGACGCGGGCTTCAGCTTGGGCGCGGTGATTGACGACCAAAATACCGTTAATCACCGGCATTTTTTGCTGCAGGCTGATGGTTTGCAGTGCCACAGCGGTGCTATCGCCGATGACCTTGTGGTGATTCGTCTCCCCTGCAATTACCACGCCGATCGCAATGATGGCATCCAAGTCGACGTGCGCGGCCAGGGTTGCCGCAGCATACGGCAGTTCAGCGGCACCGGGCACACGCTCAATCAAAGGATCAGCCGCACCTGCTGCGATGAGGGTAGCCGTGGCCTGTGCCACCAGTGAATCGACCAATGCCTGATTGTAGCGCGAAGCAACGATCGCAAAACGTCGACCGTCGCCACGAATTTCCTGAATGCTAGGATTGTCAAGACTCATAACAATAAATCATTAAGAACCTCGAACCTCGAATATTCAATGTTGAACTTTGAATAGATTCGACTTTAATGTTCCTGATTTGGTGCGGCTTTCTCAACTGTCTTGCAAATCTCCGCAGAATTAATTTGTTTTACCTTTGTGATTGTTTCCAAAGCTCAACTCGACTCGATTACCCGGGTGGCATCAAGTCAGCCACATTCCATATTGGGAATGCATCCCTATAGCGCTAAAGCCACTTCAAGTTTGGTGGTGCGTGCATTTTTAGATGATGCGATGAGTTGTGAGGTCGTCGACCTTTCACGGCCGGATGGTCCGCGCTATCCCTTGCAGCGCTTGACCGATGATGGATTTTTTGAAGGCCTGATTCCCAAGCGCAGCAAGGTGTTTCCGTATCGGCTCAGAATTAAGCGCTACAACGGCGAAATTCGTCAATTTTATGATCCGTATAGTTTTCTACCAAGTGTGTCGGATCATGATATTTACCTCTTCAACGAAGGGAATGCGCACCAAGCCTATAATATGATGGGCGCTCACTTTCGTCAGCTCAATGGTATTAAAGGTGTCGCATTTGCGGTATGGGCACCAAGTGCGAGGCGTGTGTCACTGGTCGGTGATTTTAATCACTGGGATGGACGCTACCACCCAATGCGCAGTCTTGGTGCTTCCGGGATCTGGGAACTATTTGTTCCTGGACTTGAGGATGGCGCCAAATACAAATTTGAAATTGGGACGCAGCAGGGGGATTCCCTCTTAAAGACCGATCCTTATGGCACGCGTTTTGAGCCACCCCCCGGCAATGCTTCGATTGTCTGCCAGGTTGATCGCTATGCCTGGAATGATGCCGCGTGGATCCGGCAGCGCGAATCGAGCGATTGGGCCAGTGCGCCGATTTCAATTTATGAGATGCACCTTGGCTCATGGAAGCGAGTGATAGAAGATGCCAATCGGCCCCTCTCTTACCGCGAATTGGCTGACGAGTTGGTGAAATATCTGCAGGAGATGCAGTATACGCATGTCGAGTTCATGCCCTTGTTGGAGCACCCCTTTGACGGATCGTGGGGTTATCAGGTGACCGGCTTCTTTGCGCCTACCTATCGTTTTGGAAAACCTGAGGATTTTATGTATCTGGTCGATACTCTGCACCAGCATGGATTCGGTGTGATTATGGATTGGGTGCCGGCACATTTCCCTACGGATAGTTTTGCACTGGGTCAATTTGATGGGACTGCACTCTATGAGCATGCAGATCCACGCCAGGGCTTTCATCAAGATTGGGGCACTTATATTTTTAACTTTGGTCGCAACGAGGTGAGCACCTTTTTGATCGCAAGTGCATTGGCGTGGTGTGAGCGCTACCACATCGACGGGTTGCGGGTTGATGCCGTCGCATCCATGTTGTATCTCGATTATTCTCGTGAAGAAGGGCAGTGGATTCCAAATCAATATGGTGGCCGTGAAAATCTTGAAGCGATCGATTTCTTACGTCGCGCCAATGACCTGGTCCATCAGTACTATCCCGGTACACTGATGATTGCCGAGGAATCAACTGCATTTCCCGGTGTCACCCAGCCGACTCGTGACGGGGGACTAGGCTTCGATCTAAAGTGGAATATGGGGTGGATGCATGATACCTTGAAATATTTCAACAAAGATCCCATTTATCGCAAGTACGAGCATCACCATCTATCATTCGGTATGTTGTATCAGTACACCGAATGCTTCACCCAAGTTTTGTCGCACGACGAAGTAGTGCATGGCAAGGGCTCAATGTTGATGAAGATGCCGGGTGAACCGATTTCAAATAAGGCACGCCAACTGCGCTTGTTGTATGCCTTTATGTGGATGTGGCCCGGCAAGAAGACCTTGTTTATGGGCTCTGATTTTGGTCAATCGGCGGAGTGGACTCACGATGCCAGTCTTGATTGGCATTTGCTGCAATATGTCGATCACCAGGGCGTTCAAATGCTGGTGCGTGATCTCAATCGCATTTATCAAGAGGTGCCGGGCCTTGCCGCCGGTGATCATCATCCGGACGGGTTTGAGTGGATCAATTGTTCAGATGCGGACAACAGTGTGCTGACTTTTTTACGTAACGGGAGCGGCACAAACGATACCTTGCTCGCAGTGGGTAATTATACGCCGGTGCGCCGGACGGGCTTTCGTGTAGGTGTGCCGTATCTCGGTTTTTGGCAGGAAATTCTCAATACCGATGCTAAGGATTATGGTGGCTTCGGTTTTGGCAATGCCGGCGGTGTAGCTGCTGAACCGGTGGAATGGAACGCACGCCCCTATTCAATCATGCTTGAGTTGCCGCCCCTGGCGATGATAGTCTTCCGTTTTCAGGGTGACTAATGCTTTATCCGGTTGGGGCCGATGCCCTGTCCTCGGAACTTTCATTGCGTGCCTTCAGGGCCGCCTTGATTTCGTAGCAACGTTCTTCGGTCAGTGGATAGCGGACAGCGAAGATGATGGAAACGATACTCAGTAGGAGGGGGAGTCCAATTTCGAATGCACGCACCAAGAGGAGGGATTCCGGGGATTGCTGTCTGAGTTGCACGGATTCTTGCAGTAGTTGGTTGATCTCATTAATGAGATCCTTTGGATCTGAGGCGAGTGCGGCTTTGTTTTGATAGAGTTCTTGTAATTTGAGTTGAAATAAGGACAGGTTTTGAATGAGTTGCTTATAATTATCTTCTCGCCCAGGAAAGTCACCGAATGATTGGATTACATTTTGCAGAACACTGTGTAGGGCGCTTGAGAGACCTTGCCCGGCTGTCGCCAGCCAGCTACTAATGCCTGTTGCGTCAGTGGTTTGCGGCTCATCTTGAAGTGCCGCAACGTAGTAGTCCTTGATCTCATTGAATTTGCTGGTGGCCTCTTGTACTTGTTCTCCCAGAGAGAGAATACGCACGTCCATTGCAGTGTCCTCTTCGATCCATGCACTTGCATCTGCCCGAATGACCTCTAATGAACCACTTAGGTGATTGATATTTTTAGTCCTTTGTTGGTCGAAATATGTGACGGTCAGTAAGATGCCAGTGATGATGCCGGCAAAGGCAGTGCCCATTTTGATAAACCACCAATAAACCGAGTAATAGCTTCCTTCTGAACGTGTACCGGTTTTGAGTGCATCTTCGTCGGCAACATCCGCAACCATAGATGCACCGAGTGTGAAAAACATCAGCATGCCTGCAGAAAGTAATACAGTAGGGATTAGAATCAGGAAGGGCTGTGATGGATTGTAGCAGTAAATTTTTGAAATTTGAGCGCCGCACATCAACATAATCGCAATTAACAAAGATTTGTTTTTGCCAATGCGTGCACTCATATAGTTCAGTGGAAAGACGGCTAGGAGTGAAGTGAATCCCCACACCGTGCCAGTAATGCCGAGGAGTGGTCCAGCTGCTGCGAGATCACCACCATACAGGTAAAAGACCGTAATGTAATTGGCAAAGCCACCAACAAAGTTGAAGCCCATTGCGAGCGTAAAAATAATGATCACGAGGCTTAGGAACGTCTTGTTGCACAAGGTGGTCTGCATTTCTTTCCAAAATCGGGACTTTTTTTGTTCTTTAGCCACGGTAAAACCAGGTTCTTTGAGAACAAAGAACCACCAAAATACCATGGGGATCAGTATGCCAGCGATCATCATGGACACATAGCGCATGCCGTCGATTTCATCGCCACCTGGGCCACGAAATATTTCAAGTGTTGCCAGGGGAATGAGAAAGCCTGCGCTCATCGCAAATACATTGCCGATAAAGCTCTTCGAGCTGAACAGACGGGTGCGTTCGTGGTAGTCTGCCGACATCTCCATCCCCAGAGCACCATGAGGGATTTCGAAGCAGGTGCAGGTGGTATAAAAAACAAGTAGGCCACCAAGAATATAGAGCAGTAGAAACCAATTAAATGCCGCTTCTGTAGGAAATAGTGCAACGATGGAATCCCCTCTGGGCACCCACCAAATGGCCATGAATGCAAGCGCAGCAGCGATGCCACCAATTAAAATATAGGGCCGCCGCCGCCCCCAACGGCTACGGGTATTGTCCGAGATGTGTCCCATGATCGGATCCGAAATAGCATCCCATAATCGTGGGATGACGCCGACGACGCCAAGCCAGAACAAGCTCAAACCTAAAGAGATATTACCGAGGAAATTTACAATCTGCCAAGCTGCATTGAAGAGGAAGATTGGGATGAGCCCTCCCGCCCCATACGCAATCAGCTGATGCCAACTGACCCGGTCTTCTTGTGCAGTGATATGGCGTTCGTGTTTAGACATGGTTGATGAAATGTAGACTGATAAGTGGTGAATGATGGATTTTTTTGAACCGACACAGTTTGGCTCGTCAGATTAAGCTGAATCAATCCAGCGTTGGGTATCTCTTTTATAGTTCCGCTCCATTGGTGTCGATCACCGTGCGGTACCAGCGTGCGGAATCTTTCAAGGTACGTGTGCCGCTGTCCATGTCGATATGGATCAGGCCAAAACGTTGGCGATAGCCTTGGCTCCACTCGAAATTGTCCATCAGTGACCAGGCGTAGTAGCCGGTGATCTCGACACCTTCATCCATGGCACGTTTGAGTTGTTTTAGATAAGCGCGGTAAAAGTCAATCCGGTGGGCATCGTGCACCGCGCCATCGGCATGCACCCAATCGCTTGCGGCCAGACCGTTTTCGCTGATGATCATCGGCAGCTGGTAGCGCTCGTAGTTCCATTTGGGGCTCCAGTATAGCGTTTCAGGGGTGATTGGCCAGTCCATCATTGTGCGTGGAGTGTTGCCATCGTAGGCTATTTCTTCGGGCCCGTGAGCGCCGGCACGCACCCGACTGACCGAAAAATACAAGTTGATCGCAAAGAAGTCCAATGGCTGACAAATAGTGTGCATATCGTCTGGATCATAATCGATCATCGCATCTCCATAGCGCTGCAAGCCGGCTTCAGGGTAGTGCCCCAGAACAACCGGGTCGCTCCACCAGGGGTCATTGAACAGGTCCTTGTTGGGCACTCCGAAAGTCATTGCGTGAGCGGCTGCAATGTCTGCCGGGTTGTTACTGGCTGGTGAATAGGTCTTGCCGGCCGGTGCCCAGCCGATCTGAGCCTGTTGTTTGGAATGCCCGCGAATCGTCTGGCAACCGAGACCGTGCGCGAGTAATACATGGTGCCCGGCACGCAAGCTATCGCTAAGGCTGAGTTTAAGGCCCGGCGCATGAAAGTCGTTAAGGTGCCCTTCGTTGATGAAGACTTGCGGCTCATTGAAGGTGATCCACTTGGCGACACGATCGCTCAACTTGGCGACTACGACCGCGACATAGTCCGCATACCATCGTGGACTATCAGGATTCAGCCAACCACCGCGATGTTGCAGCGCGAGTGGATAGTCCCAATGAAAAAGCGTGACCAGCGGCTCAATCTCTTGGGCCATCAGTTCATCGACTAGACGATCGTAAAAATCCAGTCCGGCGGCATTCACTGTACCAGTACCGGTAGGAAGCACGCGTGGCCACGAGATGGAGAATCGATAGGCTTGTAGGCCGATTTCCGCCATTAGACCAACATCCTCTCTGTATCGATGGTAGTGGTTGCATGCTACATCGCCGCGGTCTCCGTGTAGAATATTGCCAGCTTCCCGGCAATATGCATCCCATATGGATGGACCTTTGCCATCTTGATTCCAGGCACCTTCAATTTGATAAGCGGATGTCGATGCACCCCAGATAATATTCATAGTGCGAACTCTGTTTAGTTACG
>CAXQRK010000151.1:0-34633 GCA_964226535.1 Polaribacter sp. | reverse complement strand
AAGATGATATTTTCATTTTGCCAAAGCTGGAATGATGACCCGATTGGTCAATTGTAAATGGGCAAAGAGCAGGCTTTTTGCGCGTTTTGTCAGGTAGTACTTGTAAGTCTGCTTTACTCTCTTGATTAATCGATGTGCTTTGAAACGACGAATCATTCTGGATATTCTGCCCCCCCTTGACGAGATCGTTTATGTTTACATAAACGCATCTCGCTACCCGGCTAACCGAAACATTTTGGCCAACCGTAACCTTTCAGTTTCCATATTAGCACAGAAGCACCTTCGTTCGCTTGAAAACCTGTGCTGCACTGCCACATCGCCACACGGTTGGTCGGCGGTTCCGGCAAAAGGCGATCCACGCCTGACCGCCAATCTGTATACCGACATGACACAACTGCCGACCTTCGATGCAGTGGAAAGTTTGCCCTGGCATAGCGAAGGATGTCCACACATAGGTCCACACGAAGCAGTCTCAGCCTGTCCTTCTGCGTCACAGGATGTCACAGATTTCGTGTCAATTTATGATCCTGAAGCCCTTAAAATAGAACAGGATATGAATAATTTTGCATATCCTGTCACTAGTAGTCAAAATGGTCAGGCCGACAGGATTTGAACCTGCGACCCCTTCACCCCCAGCGAAAAGATAGATTCTTTCTTTTAGAGGCTTTGAGGTTAGTTCGGTATCATGAGGAACCGTTTACGGGGATTTACTGCGGACTTAGCTGGATATTTGCTTTGGCGCTCGACCAGTAGCCGCCGCTTACATGGAGCTTGTAGTTCCGGTCTGGTGGGCAATCAAAGACGATGAAGCCGTCTTTCTGAACGTCGGGATTTAGGCGGGTGAACACCCCGATGTGATCGTCGAGGATGTCGCCGTTTGGGCTTTCGCTGTATTCTCTGCCAGCTTCGTCGTGTAGTTTCAAGGGTGGAATGCTTCGCTCTTTAGTGTCGTCGTTCCGGACGCTGACTTCGACGACTAGGTATCTTGCGTCGGGATCTTAGTGGGCGTATGGGTTATCGGTTAAGCGGTCGGTCCAGTATGATTGCCATGCTACGTAGGTGGTGTATCCTACTTCGACAGTGTCTTCCTCCTGGTAAATTGTTTCAGGTGCGGAGGTTTTAGCTAAGGGGGTTCCGCTCTGGGGATTGTTTGTGTCGCTGTCAGTCGATGCGAGCGAGCCGATTATGATTACGAAAACGATACCAGCTAATGCGATGATAGCGCAGCCACTTGTCTTTTTCCTTTCTTTCATGAGTTAGCTGTATCGAAAATGATCAACCATTTGTCGAACGCTATTTTCTCATGACCACGCTGTAGTTGCAGAAGCGATAAGGGCAGCTTGTGATTTGTGGCTTTTCCTTTTCTGGTTGGGTAAATTGGATCAGTATCTGCCCGGGCGCGTCTTTTATGCGGGTTGATCTTCGTCTTCGGTGGTTTTTTGTCGTAGTCTGCCTTGTCTTCAGCAACTGCTTCGAGTGGCTGGCTGAAGAATTCCTTATCTTACGGCGACGCCTGGTGCAGCCACCGACTTTGATTTCATTGAGGCGCTGATCCGGGAGCTGATCGAAACTCTGGATGTTAAGGAGCTGCTCTATGACCGCTACATGGCAGCTGGGCTTGTGCAGAATTTAATGCGAGACGAGGTGGTCACGTGCGTTCCCTACGGTCAGGGCTATAAGGATGCCTCACCGGCCCTGAAGGAAATCGAGCGGCGACTGCTCAATAGCACGCTCCGCTTTGGTAAGAATCCGATCCTTTCCAGGCGGCCTTTTTTGTAAGTATGGATCCGTAGTTTTTAACCCAAGTTCGTCAGAAGCAGGCTAAATTCTGTCTTTTTTTGACGAGTAGTCACTGGTTGATTGCTCTGAATCCTTTACTTTAAAGGGTTTTGGACACTACAGATGTCTTAATGAGCCATGTAGTCTAGACCTCTCCCTTGCCTGGACACCGGACCGTTCTTTAAATGGGGGATGTTTTTAAAACGTAACCGGCGTAGGAAAAACGGTGAAACCTACGAATACTCGAATCTGGTAAGAACGGTTTGCACTGCCAGAGGGCCTCGTCATGAAGTTGTCGCTTCTTTGGGAAAGGCACCTGGCTCGGACAGCTGTACGCGTCGGGGATGGGAGGATATTGCGAATTTGCTCGACGGACACCAGAAGGTTAAGCGGTCGACTCAAATGAAACTGGGCGAGACTGCCTGTGCGCCGGAAAGTTCTCAGAGTCCTCAATGGGCTCAGGTCGATCTCAGTGCAATCCGTATTGAAAGAGTTAGAGATTTTGGAGGCGTCTTTTGGGCTTTGGCACTGTGGCGACGACTGGGCCTGCATACCCTTCTGGATGGACTGATTGAATCTGGAGAGGAAACAGTTCACTGGCAATTGGTTGCCTGCATTTTGACGATTGCTCGTTTCTGTGGTAACAAAAGTGAACTTGAAGTTGCTGAGCGTTGGTATCGTGACAGCGCTCTGGAAGATTTGTTGGGGGTAAATTGGCAAGAGGTGAATGATAGCCGTTTATATCGCGGATTGGATGTGCTGTACACCCATAAAGAGGAACTGTGCAAGCACTTGTTGGAACGTTATGTCGATTGGTTTGGTATCGAATTTGAGTTTCTTTTTTATGACGTTACCAGCACTTATTTCGAGGGCCAGGCCGAACGTAATACCAAAGCCAAACGTGGCTACTCACGTGACAAACGTCCTGATTGTAAACAGGTTAATATAGGCTTGGTCGTTACCCCGGAAGGTTTGCCGATTACCGGTTAAAGACCAAACCGAACTGAAGCTACGCATTGTAGCCAGACCTGATAAAGCAGTTGCTGAATTACTTGCTCACCTCGGGCTTGAACTGCCCAATGCCCCAAAAATTTTTCAAAATTTAGTCCCGAAAATCTAATTTGTGCCAAGCACAAACCTTGTATTTAAAAGCATTCAGCATTTTTTAGGAATCTATTCTGACGAACTTGGGCTAGATTTTTCAGCTTAGAACTAGAATGACAATATTTGGGAGAAACACGGGTAAACTCTTACTTATTTAGTATTTTGTATAGTCCTTGCCGAGATTCGACCCCCATGCAGTAAAGGCATGGCACGATAAAAATGGTAATGAGCGCTAGCAGCATTCCACCGAATGTGGGGATTGCCATTGGAACCATCACATCGGAGCCGCGCCCACTGGAAGACAGGACTGGCAGCAAAGCAAGTATGGTCGTTGCGGATGTCATCATCGCTGGGCGGACCCGTCTGGTCGCTGCTTCAATGACACGTTGATGGATTGCTGCTTTGCTTTCAGGCGGCTTTTCACGGAAACGCTGATTGAGATAGGTGGTCATGATGACTCCGTCGTCTGTAGCGATTCCGAACAGCGCGAGAAATCCAACCCAAACCGCCACACTGAGGTTGATTGGCCCCATTTGAAATAAGTCACGGAGGTTGGTTCCGAAGAGTTCAAAGTTGAAGAACCATGGCTGGCCATAGAGCCAGATGAGAATGAAGCCCCCCGACCACGCGAAGAGAATACCTGAAAAGACCAATAAGGTGGTGGCCACTCGCTTGAACTGAAAATACAAGATCAACCAAATCGCGAAGAGTGCAATCGGCAGAACGATACGCAGCTTTTTTTCGGCACGCACCTGATTTTCGTAACTGCCCGTGAATTTATGACTCACTCCGGCCGGGATATTTAGCTCTCCACTTTCAACCTTTTGGGCAAGTAGCTCCTGCGCCTGCTCAACGACATCCACTTCCGCATAGCCATCCTTTTTGTCGAAGATGACATAGCCCACTAGGAAGGTGTCTTCACTCTTAATGACCTGTGGGCCGCGCACGTAGTTGATCGCAGCCAGTTCCCGCAGCGGAATTTGCGTGCCGTCAGATGCGGCTACCAGAATACCCTCGATGGATTCAATCGTGTCCCGTAATTCACGCATATAGCGGACGCGCACCGGATAGCGTTCACGTCCTTCAACAGTCTGCGTGATCGGTTTGCCGCCGATCGCGACTTCGATCACGTCCTGCACCGACTTAATCTGAATCCCGTAGCGGGCGATGGCGTCGCGGTTGATGTCAATTTCCAGATAGGGCTTACCCACAATCCTGTCAGCAAGCACAGCCTCAGTTTTAATCGACGGCACTTGCTTCAAATGGCCTTCGATATCCAGAGCGACGGTTTCAAGCGTTTCCAAATCTGGCCCATAGACTTTGAGCCCCATTGGAGCCCGCATACCACTTTGCAGCATGACAATCCGTGCAGCAATCGGCTGGAGCTTGGGTGCTGAAGTCGTGCCCGGTATGGTAGCGGCTCTGACAATTTCATCCCAAATATCATCAGGGCTGATGATTTCATCGCGCCACTGCCGAAAAGGCCGTCCGTATTGATCAGGAATCAACTCACCTGCCGCATTGCGTTCGAATGCATCGGCACGCTTATCATAAGCGAAAGTCAAAACGTGCCCATCTGCATCGGTGATGAACTCCGATTTGTAGCTAATGATTGTTTCAATCATCGAAATCGGAGCTGGATCAAGTGGGCTTTCTACGCGCCCGAGTTTGCCGACTGCACTTTCTACTTCGGGTATGGCGTTGATTGCCATGTCCTGCTTGCGGAGCACATCCATGACCTCTCCGATAGAGGCGTGCGGCATTGTGGTCGGCATCAGCAGATAGGAGCCCTCATCAAGATCTGGCATAAACTCTTTACCCAATCCGGG
The DNA here is from genome assembly GCA_964226535.1 of Polaribacter sp. GTDB lineage: Bacteria > Verrucomicrobiota > Verrucomicrobiia > Opitutales > Coraliomargaritaceae > Lentimonas. The sequence continues at coordinate 29,921 of CAXQRK010000151.1, read as the reverse complement.
AACGGCGTGCGCTATCGCCACATAGGGCTTCGATTTGCGTAAGCCCTCCGGCAACCAGCCAAAACAAGTGCTCCAGCCCAGCCAAATCGTCAGTCCAAAAACGATCACCAATGCGCAGCACGCTAGAAAGATCGTTTTGAACCTCAGTAGTCCAGCAAGCATCCGGGGGTAAAAATGGATGAAGGCATAGAAGACGCCTAGTAATCCGCCAACTGCAAGTAGCACGAAGATTATGTTCGAGACGGAATGCTCAGGTCCAAGCGGCTGCCAATCGTTTGCCAGATAAATCGCCGTAAGAATTGCCGCGACAATGCAAAGAGCAAAACGAAGCCAAGGGTGTGATAAGAAGCTGACCTTGGACGGCTTTGCATGAGTCTTTCTGGCGAGCACCCAATGCGCCAGTGGAGGAATCACAGTCAGGGCAACAACGATGGAGCCAATCAAGGCAAATGTCTTGGTATAAGCGAGTGGCTGAAAGAGTTTCCCTTCTGCCGCTTCCATCGTGAAGACAGGTAGAAAACTGATAATTGTGGTTAAAACGGCAGTGGTCACAGCTCCTCCAACTTCCGAGCAGGCGCGGTAAACGACTTCCAACCGGTTTTCTTCGGGGGGTGCCTCATCAATGTGCTTGAGAATATTTTCAACCAGCACAACGCCCATATCGACAATCGTCCCAATCGCGATCGCGATACCTGACAGAGCAACCACGTTGGCATCCACTCCGAAGAGCTTCATTCCAATAAATGAAAAAAGCACGGCCAGCGGCAGAACACCGGAGATCAACGAGGCACTGCGCAAATGCAGAAGCATGACGATCACCACAATGATGGTGACGAGAATCTGCTGGCGCACCGCATTCTCCAAGGTGCCTAGTGTCTCATAAATCAATCCGGTTCGGTCGTAGAAAGGAACAATTTCAACCTGACTAACTGTCCCGTCTTCTAAGGTTTTCTTGGGCAAGCCCGGTGAGATGGCTTCGATCTTTTCCTTCACGCGCTTGATCACCTCCAACGGATTTTCTCCGTAGCGCGTGACCACAACACCACCAACCGCTTCAGTACCCGCCTTATCCAAAGCCCCACGCCTCAGCGCAGGTCCAAATTCAATTTCAGCGATCTGCTCCAGGGTAATTGGTACATTGTCCCGTTGCGTAATGACCGTCTTACGCAGATCATCCAGATTTTCGATAAAACCAAGACCGCGAACAACATACTCGACTGCATTGATTTCAATGGTTCGTGCACCGACATCCAGATTACTTCCCCGCACAGCATCGAAGACTTCGTGCAAGGTAATCCCGTAGCTGCGTAGCGCATCGGGATCGACATCGACTTGATACTCTTTCACGAAGCCACCAATCGAAGCGACTTCAGCGACTCCATCGACACCTTGAAGCGCATAACGGACATACCAATCCTGAGTGCTACGTAACTCATGCAGATCCCAGCCCCCCGTCGGCTTTCCTTGAGGACTCATGCCTTCAAGTGTATACCAATAAACCTGCCCCAGTGCAGTGGCATCCGGGCCCAGTTGGGGCGATACGCCTTGAGGCAGAGTCCCCGAAGGCAGGCTATTGAGCTTTTCCAGAATACGCGAACGCGTCCAATAGAACTCTGCATCATCCTTAAAGATCACGTAGATCGATGAAACACCGAACATCGAATAACTACGAATCGTTTTGACTTCCGGTAGACCGAGCAGTGCCGTGGTCAATGGGTAAGTGATCTGATCTTCTATATCTTGCGGCGAACGGCCCATCCATTCGGTGAAGACAATTTGTTGGTTTTCACCCATATCAGGGATGGCATCGACCGGAACCGGATCGCGTGGAAGTATATTTGACTCCCAGTCAAAAGGAGCCACCATGAATCCCCAGAGAATCAAAAAGATCGTGCATAGCACGACGACCAGCTTGTTCTCAAGGCAGAAGCGTATCAGTCGGTTAATCATTCGATCTTCCCTTCTACGCTTCCACAGCGGAGCATCTGTGAGCCCCAATATGGGTTGAGCAGTATGTCATCCGCCTGAATCCAATCGGCCCCACGGTCGGGATAAACCATGGAACAATTCATACGATAGAGCTCTTGGTCGAATGCACTGGGGTCACTTTCCACGGCTCCAATCATCCAGTTGGAGAGCGTTTCAAAATGTGGTCTGCGGATGCCATCGAGATGTTCAGCTGCCAGCATCTCGTGGATTAGATCCGGCAAGTCTCCATGATGACCGGATAGTTCCATCATAGATTTTAAAGCCGCTTTGGCAGCTTCGAGTTGATCCCCGGCAAGGGCTGCTTGAAGTGCCAAGTAGGGCTGCACTAGTTTCACTGCCTGTTCAGTTGGGATCTTGAAGATTTTGGCCTGATCCCCTTCATGCGTGCCCATAGACTCGCTATCATCCGGATTCATCATGCTCGGCTTCGCCTGAATTTGCAGCGCACTGTCGATTTTAAAGGCTCCATTAGTCACCACACGCTCACCCGCATCCAGCCCGGCTTTGACGATGAAAAAGTCACCTGCACGTGGCCCAAGCGTAATTTCGCGGCCCTCATAGGTAGGACGTTCTGCATCCGGGTTTTCCACGTAGACAACCCCGCGCTTGCCTGTGCGGAGAACGGCTGAGGCCGGAATAATTAGTGGAGCCGCTTTTTCCTGATCGTTCACATATCCCAGCTCTTCCGCAGGAACCAAAGCCATACCGCAGACATCGCAGTCACCCGGTTCATCTTTGATCACTTCAGGGTGCATAGGACTAATCCATTTCCCTGCAAACTCCGGCGCATAGACATTCCCATCTTCAGCTAATCGCGACGCAACGACTGCACGAACAAACATACCGGGCTTCAGTTTTCCATCAGCATTGGAGACATTGACGCGGACAGGAGTCGTTCGAGTCTTGCGATCCACTTCTGGCTCAATGAACGCGATTGACCCTTCAAAGCTTACACCCGGAAACGATTGCACGGTAAAGCTGACTTCCTGCCCAAATCGCAGCCAGACTAAATCAGATTCATAGGCGTCCAAGTTCGCCCAGAGCACATCCAGATCTACGATGCGGAAAAGTGATTCCCCCGTTTTCACGTAATCGCCTTCCTTGATTTTTTTATCCGCAACAATGCCTCCGACGGGAGCCTTTAGCGCAAAATGATCTTTGGCTTCACCACTCTTAATGATGGATTCAATTTGTTCTGGAAGCAGATCCCACAATCTCAGTTTTTCACGAGCAGCGCGTGTGATTGAACTATTTGGATCAACACGATAGGCAGTGAGCAATTCACGTTGAGCACTTAGTAGCTCAGGGCTATAGACCTTGGCTAGATGCTCGCCCTGCTGTACACGAATTCCGGTGAAGTTGACGTAAAGCTCATCGATTCGCGCAGGGAAACGCGCGGTCAGTGATTTCTCGCGGGTCTCATCGTAACCGAGTTTTCCAGTCAGGCGTATCTCAGCCTCAGGGTAATCCTGCACAACCGGCACCGTCTGAATATCCGCAAGGGCTCTGGATGCCTCACTCATGCTCATGACACGTGGGCCATCATCAACTCCGGCATCATCCTCTAAGGGGATTAAGTCCATTCCACAGATAGGACAGTCGCCCGGGTCCGGTTGCTGAATTTGTGGGTGCATCGAGCAGGTCCACGTGGACGGTGTATCGGTTGCTTCAGATTCGCGTGAATGGTCGGGAGCGGAATTGCCCGAGCTGGGCAAAATAAAACGCCCGATCAGGGTGCCCACAACCACGGCGGCACCGATAAATGTGATTTGTTTGAGTTTCATTTTAAGAAAAATTTATCGAGTTAATTTAAAAATCACCGACTACAGATCTAAGGGCTGCGTCGGCTTGGAGGACATTGGTCACGGCCCGCCAATAGTTCAGGTTGAGATCAAGTAAGGCTCGCTCGCTATCGATGAGTTCAAGCACACTTACTTGGTTGCTCTCATAAGCGCTGCGGGAATTTTCCAATGCCTGCTCCGCTAATGGGATGAGGGTTTTCTCGTAGCGCTGCGTCCGCCTTTCATTATCCGCACGTTTGGATATTAATGAGCTAAGTTCTGCTTTTAGCTGTAATTCGCGTTCACGATAGTGTTGTTCATAGGCTCGCTTGTTCGCCATCGATTCATGAATTGTCGAGCTGTTCTTGCTCCCCCAGATCGGTAGATTTACCGCGAAGGTCAGTGCCCATGGGTCTGTTCCGGCATCCGGTGCGATGCCTTCGTTACCGACCTGAATGTAGTTCAGCCCTACCGTGAAATCCGGATAGCGATCCAAGCGACTTAATTTCACCTGCTGATCCAAACTACTGACGCCTTGCCGAAGAAGGTTCAATTCAGGATTGGCTGTTTGCAATCGCTCGACGAGCAAGCTCTTGCCTGAAATCAGGTTCCGTTCAGGAAACGTAAACACCTGGTCAAGCTCGTCCATCTCCATCGACAGCATTGCAGCGAGGCTCGCTCGTTCCTCCAATTGTTGCTGACGGATGCGATCCAGCTCATCCCCTACACGCGCTTTCTCCACTTCAAGGCGTAATAGCGCATTGATCGACGCGCCGGATTGAACCTGAGCTTCAACAATCGAAGCCGTATCGTCGATTAGACGTAGATTCGCCTCTGTTGATTGAATGGCTTTATTCAAGTAGGCCAGCTCAACATAATGCTGAGTTACCTGCCTCTTCAGCTGGTTAAAGCCGTGTGTGTAACGAAGTCTGGCGACATCGGCACCGCTCTCCGCATAGGCCTTACGTGTGCTCAGCTTTTGCGGCCACGGCACTGTTTGGCTGATTGAATAGATCGCTTCCTGTGGACCTGTTCTGGTTTCAACTGACTCACCAAAGTAAGTCAGTTGGAGTTTCGGATCAGGCAAAGCCGCCGCCCCTGAAACGCGTGCTTCAGCAGCCGATGACTGTTCGCGTAACGCTTGCAGGCCGGGACTAGAGGATTCAGCCCTAGTTATTGACTCCTGCAAAGTGAGTGCAGAAGACGTCGCAGATGAGGTAAGAATGCCGATGCAGGCACTCGCAAAGATGCCACTACGGGCACGAAAAAACTGTCTTTTGAAATACATGGATCATGATTGTTGGGTGTTGGTTCAAAATTCGGCCACCCATGTGACCAAACGAAAGCAGCGATGACTTGAAGCCTCGCTAGAACAACACGGACCAATCAGATCCTGTAGACACAATACACCTGAGAGAGCGGAATCGGCGGTGCAACCGATGCAGTGGCTACGGCCACTGCGTGCTTGGACTGAGCTGCCGGCTCATCCAGGATAAATTCAATGACTGCCATCAAGGCAGGCAGCCATGTGGAGTCGTCGTGAGAAGCAGTCGTATCCTTTTTAAGGGATGCTTGGTAATCTTTAAGAGCCTGATGTGGACAATCCTCTGGATCATGCTCATCACTCGTAGATCCGTTAGTTGGGGCATCCGAGTTTTGTGATTGGCAACAACTGTGCATCGCTTGTGTCAACTCCGAATCTTCCGTACCAAAAACTCCCGCTGCCGTGCAGCAGCAGAACGGATTGAAGACGGCGAAAACCATCAAGATATGGATACATCTACTTATCACAGAAACATTCCCGGTTAGTAACTAAGAGCTTTTAATCTATGAAAGTATTCCCACGTTCTTCTCGAAACAAAAATGTTCTTATGTTGTAGATTTTTTGATCGTCAGTTCCTTTAATTCATAGTGACGCAGTTCCGCTTTGTAGCTGGTAATTATCTACTTTGCGACTATCTCGCCGCTGTTACAGATAGCATGGGCAAAAAACTATTTGATAAATACTTGAGTTGAGGATTTGGATGTTTCGTTGGCAGGGTAACAACCTGTCGGCTTTTTGCGTAAGTCGTTGAATAGCAGGATAACTTTCTGAGTGACTGCCAATTGGGACACACATAGGGACACAAAAAATCGAATTTTGGTGTGATTTCGCCGCATTTGGCCAAATTTATAGCCTGGCTCCTGATTCCATAAGTCGCTGTTAAAGAGCTAAATATAAAGAAGAATGAATTTCTGAAAAACTCAAAATGGTCGGGCCGACAGGATTTGAACCTGCGACCCCTTCACCCCCAGCGAAGTGCGCTACCAGACTGCGCTACGGCCCGACTCTGAATGTATGTTTAATGATTTGTGCAATCGATGCGTCAAGCCTTAACCAGGGTTGACTGATTAAACCGGCGATGATCAGGGATTAGTCCGTTACCCCAACTCCGGTCGGGCGCAGACTAATCGGTTTACCCAGTACCTCACTGTACACAAAAGCGCGCCGGGCGGTGTCGGGATTGTGCAAAGTAGAGCGTACAGAACCAAACCGTAAGCCGCGATGTGTGGGCGATTGCACATGCGCTTCAGTTGCTGGCGTGACCCGCCCGGCCTGGCGGCGGAGTTGTTCGGCGCGGCGCTTGGTGGCCTCGATTTCTTGCAAACTCACTTGTATTTGCGTTGCATACGCATCGGAAGAGCAAGCGGCATGGTTTGGTAATAGCTCGCGAGTCGGCTCGACCGGCAGTGTAACTGGCGAAGGCTGTTGCGGCGCTTCCGTGCGCTGCGTTTGCGGCATCCTAACGGGTGCTTGATCGGAGGGCGTAGTCGTTGCTGGTCGCCGTTCCATAATCTTGCGGCGGATGCTTTCTCGTATCTGCCGCTGCCGCGCGGCGGCGTCTGATGCCGGGCGACTATCATCACCACGGTCTGCCACATTGGGCGGCGGCGCTTCATTTGACTCTCGACTCTTAAAGATCTGGTTGCCAAACAAATAAATGGCTGCAAATACAAGGCCACCAATTACTTTTAAAATCTCTTCCAACTGTTCCATTTGCAATTGCGCGGGACGGCGATCTGCCGCCGCCCCGCTGACCAAAGTAATTACTTATCTTCTCCCTTAGAGATGGAATCACGCATGTCAGTATCTGCCTTGATGTTGTTCATGCGGTAGTAGTCCATAATGCCCAAATTTCCGGAACGGAAGGCCTCTGCCAGAGCCAGTGGCACTTCAGCTTCGGCTTCGACCACTTTGGCCTGCATTTCTTCGACTCTCGCTTTCATTTCCTGCTCAAGTGCAACTGCCGCCGCACGGCGCATTTCTGCCTTTGCTTGAGCGACATTTTTATCCGCTTCTGCCTGGGACTCTTGTAGCTTTGCGCCAATATTTTCACCCACATCGACATCGGCAATATCAATCGACAGAATTTCAAATGCGGTACCGACATCCAGACCGCGCTCAAGTACGACCTTGGAAATACTATCCGGCGACTCTAGGACTGATTTATACGAATCCGCCGACCCAATCGTAGTCACGATACCTTCGCCAACGCGGGCAATAATCGTTTCTTCAAGCGCACTGCCCACATAGTTATCCAGATTCGAACGCACGGTTACGCGTGCCCGGGCCTTCACTTGAATGCCGTCTTTGGCCACGCCATCGATTGTGTTGCGGCCGCCGCCAGCGTCCGGACACTCAATTACCTTCGGATTAATTGAGGTACGCACCGCTTCCAGAACGGATTTACCGGTACCTTTGGTGGCAAGGTCGATTGCGCAGGCACGCTGCCAATCCAAATTGATGTTAGCCTTATCGGCGGCAATGATCGCCTGCACGGTTTGAATCACATTGCCCTCGGCAAGATAATGTGCTTCGAGCTGATTCGCACTGATTGCAATCCCGGCCTTGACCGCAGTAATACGCGCATCCACGATCAAGGAAGCGGGCACACCGCGCAGACGCATGGCAATCAAAGTAGGAAACCCAACCGGGGCACCGGCTAGCAGCGCCCGCAGCCAAGTCATAAAAAATGTGGCGATCACCAGCACCAGCACCAAAATAATCAGTGCCAAAATGGCAGCCGCGCCAACTTGCCAACCGGCAAGCGCGAGAGGTAGGATTAATGTATTCATTGTTGTTTAATGATTAGTTTGAAATTATCTTGAGCCACAACAACGATTGGTTGATTGCGCTGAATGTAGCCGTCTTGCGAATAAGCGTCATAGTTTTTTCCCTGAATCACCACTCTGCCAGATGGATTTAAGCGAGTCAAAGCGATTCCTGCATGACCGACGATTGAATTTTCAGCCGGCGGCTTACGGGTATGCCCCACCACACTGGTTTTAAGTAATAGGTGCTGCCCGATGGAGGTTCTCAGCAACCATTTGAATTCGATCAACAGCAGCACGGCAATACCAATCAAAGTCCCGCAAAACACGACTATGGCAGCCAGCGGTCCATACACATCAAAACCAAACCAAGTGGCCGCTAATACACAGAGCGCCGCCAATACACCGAGTACACCACCGGGGAGGAGCACTTCAACAAATGCCAGCAGCAGTGCGGCAAGGATACAGCCGATGATCATACTCATGAGGAGCTCTCCTCTACGATCAGCTCAAAATCAGTCGTACTGACCACGCGTATGGCAGTGCCGCGGGCAATCATACCGACTGTACAATGCGCCTCATAGCGTTGCCCGTCAATCTCAACCCGCCCGCCCGGATGTAAGGGCGTCAATGCACGTCCTTTGCTGCCAGGCTTGGGTAAAGCAGACTCGCGTTGCCGTCGAATCGTCTGGCTATCGCCCCCGGCAGCAGTCTCCAGCACCATCTGCCGTTGAATCCAAGAACCCGGCAGCAGCCGTGAAACGATCCATGCCCCAGCAATGGCGATAGTAAGACCAAAGGTTAAATGTACGAATGGTTCAATAAACATCTCAAGTGACAGCGGTACGGCGTCCTCTCCCTCGCTCGACGGCCAATAATCGACCATGGTCCACAGCAATGAGCCCAGCATCAAGACCAGTCCCGACACTGCAAATACCACCGCGCCTGGAAAAAAGAAAATCTCCACCAACACTAATAATACGCCCAACAAAAAGAAGACTATCGGCTCGTTGCCGGCCAGCCCGGCGATATAATGACTGGCAAAAAAGATCCCCAGCAAGATCAGTCCACCAATGCCGAAGACGCCAAAGCCCGGCGTTTTAAACTCAATAAAAAGGAGTAGCACACCCAGCCCGATTAGCACCGGTGCAATCGCATTCATCCACTTTGCAATTTCTTCCGAATAGGTGATTTCGAAACTGCGAATTTTATAATTGCCTGCCCCAAAACGTGCATCCAGCAGAGACTCGATGGAATCATAAATGCCTTCACCCAACAGTTTGTGGGGTGGATCACCATATTCTTTAACCGCCTCGGTCGCCGTCAGCGTCAATAGCTCGCCGGCTGGCTTGAGTACTTCATCGCCGATTTTCAATTCAAAATCGGCATCCAGCATGGCACGCACAACGTCGGAACGATACGGATGCTGCTCGGTCATCACACGAATATTCGCACGCAGATAACTTTCAATTTTTTGCTTTGACGTTTCTGCCACATCCTCACCCGTGGCCTGAATCACCGCAGAGGCACCGATTTTGCCACGCGGCGAAAAATAAATTTCTTGAGTCGCAGCAGCAATAAACGAGCCCGCTGAAATCGCATCATCGTTTACATAGGTCGCAGTAATCCCTTCGAAGCGATCCAGCATCTCCATCATCTCGAGGGTGATATCCACGCGGCCACCGGGTGTATCCATGTCCAACACCACCATTCCGACATCATTGGCAATCGCCTCTTTCAGGCCACGCCGCAGGATGTATAGATTGGGCGTACTGATTGCCGCATTCATCGGGATCACATAGACATTCAGCGGATCCGTCGATGCCAGCGTCGGCGCATCAAGACTTTGCGCTTGCAGCCCCTGCAACAAAGAAAGGCAAAACGTTGTTAGAAACAAATAAATAGGATGGATCATGTGACTGAACAAATGACATATGTTGGATCACGCTTGTGCGACAGGCTTTGCTCGTGTGATGATTGAGAGGCAACTTTTTATCAGTCAATCCCTAAAATCAAAAAGAGCGTTCCGCATGGTCAAACGAATGGCCGGATACTTGAGCATGCGTCGGGGCTTGAAACAGCGCATGAAAGCCTCCATGTTGAGCACTCACCATGACCTCACCAAAACTCAACTCCACTACAGTTGACTGCACCGCCAGCATCGTTGAAGCCCAGCGATGAGACTCCTTAAACCTGCCCCGTAGCCAACGCACCAAGATCCGAGGGACCTATATGTCTGAGCGTATTGTCGAATATTCCGTGCCTGCGAGTGTAACTCCCGGGCGTGCCGACAAGATTTTTGCGGCGGCGTTTGACGATATCAGTCGTGCCCGTTTGCAGCGGGCATTTGATGCCGATCAGGTGACATTTGATGGTTTGCGGATCGACCGGCGCTTTAAAATCCATCGTGCAGGTGTGTTGCGGGCCGTGCTCAAGGAAGTGGCGACCCAGGCAGCACCAAAGGCGGTTGATCTGCCGCTCGACATTATTTATGAGGACGCCTCCATCCTTGTGGTCAATAAATCGGTGGGGATGGTGACGCATCCGGGAAATGGAACGAGCGAGGATACCCTGGTGCATGCCCTGTTACATTACACCGGGGGGCGTTTGAGTACAGTCGGCGCACCGGAGCGGCCCGGAATCGTACATCGCTTGGACAAGGAAACCACCGGTCTTATCGTGGTAGCAAAAACGGATCGGGCGCATCATCACTTGGCCGCATCGTTTAGCGCCCGTGCCACGTATAAGCGCTATCGTGCCCTGGTGCTTGGTGTGCCACGTCCTTACACGGGGACTTGTGCGGATCCGATTGGTCGACACCGCGTCGTGCGGACACGAATGGCGATAATATCTTCAGGGAAAGCGGCACGGACCGATTGGTCGGTGGAGCATCGTTTTGCCGCCATGGCCTCACTGCTCAGTTGTGTGATTCATACCGGCCGCACGCATCAGATCCGCGTACATATGAGTGGCATGAACCATCCCTTGTTGGGTGACATCACTTACGGGTATCAGCCGAATCGTTTGCCAGGCATTGCCGTGCCACGCGTGATGTTGCATGCGAGTGAACTACATGTACCGCATCCGGAACGCAATGAACAGATGCGATTTGAAGCTGCACTACCGCTTGACTTTGAGCAAACGATGGACCGCTTGACGCTGCTCTGTGCGGATTAGGGGGCACATTTGCTAGCCAACTAGCGTGTGCCCCCTGGCGCTGTAGAATTGTGTGGCCAGCCGCAAATTTATCGTTCTAATAGATGAATATGTTTCGATTTGGTCTATGCTTGATCTGCACGCTCGGTTGCAGCGCCTTGTATGCGATTCATTCAATTGAATTGAAGAATGGTGGAGGTATTCAGGGAGCCATTTTACTGGAGCGCCCGGATGCGTACTACGTGGATCTCGGCTTTGATGTAGTATCGGTGCCGAAAGACGCGGTAGCAAGCCTGGATGAAATTGGCTCAGATACTCGAGATGTCGGCCCTGCTCACGCTGACCAGGCCCTTTATCGAGTCTCTCAAGGGCGTGGTGATCAACCGATTCGTGAATGGGTGGACCAATTGGGCGAGGCGGTTGCGCTGGTGCAAACACCTACTGGACTGGGCTCCGGTTTTGTGATTCATGCGGATGGCTATGTAGTCACGAATGATCATGTAATCGCCGGAGAGCACCGCATTTCCGTGACAATTTTTCGACAAGGCGAGCGCGAGCTGACGAAGGTGAGCTATGATCACGTGCGAATTGTTGCCACCAGTTCGGATTTGGATTTGGCGCTCTTAAAGATTGAATCTGAGCCACCGGACTCGTTTCAGACCGTACCCCTGGCCGGCGATACTAAAAGCATACGCGAGGGACAAACTGTGTTTGCAATTGGTAGTCCGCTGGGGTTGGATCGAACCGTTTCAGAGGGCATTATCAGTGTCGCGAATCGGGTAATCGGCGGACGTCTCTATTTGCAGACGACTACGCAGATTAATCCGGGCAATTCCGGCGGGCCGCTATTCAATCTCAACGGTGCAGTGGTGGGGGTGAATAATATGAAGATTGCAGCGGTAGGGGCTGAGGGCTTAGGCTTCTCTATCTCCACCCAAATCTTAAAGTCGTTTCTGGATAATCGCGATGCGTATGCCTTTGATCCACGTAATCCGAACACTGGATTTCGTTATTTGAGCCCGCCTAAAACAGCGCATCAAAATAATCAATAATGTACAGACCCTTTGTGAGATGAATCGATTGTTATCAACTTTTGCATGCCTAAGTCTTTGCGGCTCAGCTGTGTCCGCAATGCCTTTACAAGAATTTATCAGTGAGGACGTCGAATTGGTATGGTCCGTGCGCAATTTTGCGGAGATGCGGGCACAGTGGCTTGAGCATCCGCTCGCCGGGCTGTTTGAAGAAGAGTCATTGATCGGCCTGTTTGAAGCCATCAACACAGGTGACGAGCCGAAAGATCGCGACAGTGATGCGCCCTCCGGCTTTACCGAGGTGATGGAACAGACCTTTGGACTGAATTATGACGATTTGTTTGAGCTGTTTCCCGGCCAAGCAAGCCTGGCATTTTACAATTTATCCGCACCACTGCGAGACCGGGAGGAGCGTCAGGAAATCGTATTGATGGCAGAATTTTCCGCAGATGCGGCACGCCTCAATGAGTTGATGGACATTCAGTTCAAACGCAATGCAGAGGCTCAACGGGCGCTTAATCCATTGGTTGAGCATCAGATGATTGAGGAGTCGTTCATGGGCGAGACCTTGTATTTTGATGAGACTTTCAACGGCGAACGCACCTATATTGAAGATGGCTATGCACTGGTGGATGGCATTCTAATCTTGGCTGCGCCGGAGAGTCGTCTACGTGCAGCGGTGGAATCGATCAAGCAGGGCGCAGCAAGTGCAGCGCTTGCACGGAACGATGTGTATCGACGTTCGCAGGAAGATGCCGGCCGCGGCGATGTCGCGGTATATTTGAATTTGTCTACCTTGATGCCGCACTTGAATGAGGCATTGATGCAAATGCCCTTGATGAATGGGCTGGCATCGTTTGGAGTGACTGCGCAGAGTCTCGAGACTGCGCTGTCTGTGGAGTCCTTACAGGCAATGTATCTAAATCTCGACTTAATCCCAGAGGGACTGCTGGGGCACTATGGCTTAATCTATCGTGAAAAGCGCGGACTCCTGAGTTTACTCAGCTATACAACGGGGAGATTGCCGGAGGCATACTATGTTCCGTCGGGCGTGTTGAGCAGCTCCGTTTCGTTGCTGGATTGCAGTGCAATATTGGCAAATTTGGAGCAATTGCTGACCTTGGCGAGTCCCAACCTAGCACCGTTGATGGATATGTGGATGCAAACCATGCAGACTCATACTGGTATCGATTTGCGAGCCTCGATCTTGGAAAATCTAGGTGGACGGATGGTGAGTTTAGCCATGTTGGACCAAACAAGCTTGAGCAGTGAAGAGTACGCGCAGCCCCAGCAACTGTTTGTAATCAGTGTCAAAGATGCAGGGGCACTGACGCAGGCCTTGGAGACGCTTAAAGATGGGCTGCCAGCCCTGTCGGCCCTAATCGAGGAACAAACATATGCTGGAGAGACGATTTATACCATCAAAGGGGGAGCAGGGTCGACAATGGCGGGGGCACAGCGTGTTGATTTTAGTTACGTTGTGACACGCTCGAATGTGATCGTTAGTATCGGGCATATCGGGCTACTTCACGAAGTACTGTCACGGATCCATCAAGGAGATGCGGGCTTCTGGCAGGATCCGCAAATCGAACGATTGTTTGAACGTATCGAACAGCCAAACCCAGTAGGGCGTTCGTTTGTGGATGTCGAACAAATGATTGAGCCGCTCTTTCAGTCGCTATTGCAAACTGCCAGGCTTGGCGGCAGCTCTGTGGAGATTGATGCATCCCTGATTGCATCCGAAGGCACACTCGCCTATGATTTAATTTCTGAGATGAATCAAGCGGCAGACGGATTATTCGGACGGACTTTGTTGATTAAACGCAAGGACGGTGAATGACCGTTGCCGGCATGCCAGTATTCAACACAATCCGATTAGCTGCAATTGCGGCGCGGTTCAAGTGGCGCACCGGACTTGCGTATGGTTGTAGCATGGTGCTCATCGCTACGCTGTGTAAGGCAGACTCCAGCTTATTTTCATTTTCAGGTCCAGAGGTATTGAAGCTGGATTGGGGCACGCGCGCACTCAATGTAAGTGATGTGAATCAGGACGGCGCAAATGATTTGGTGCTGATTAACAACGATACCGCACAGATCGAGGTATTGTATCAAATCACCGAAGGTGTCGCTACGCGTCATGCGAAAACTCGATTGAATCACAATCGATGGGAACCATTGCTTGAAGATGCTGGTTTCGAACGTGAGGGTATTACGGTGGGATTTCCTTTGTTTGATTTATCGGTGGGTGATCTGAATGGTGACGGTCGCGATGATCTAGCCTACACCGCACGTGAAGTTCCATTGACTATACGTTATCAGAATGAACTGGGACATTGGACGGATACCAGTGAGGTTGATAGTTTTACGGCATTGGGCTGGACTGATACGGTACAGATTGCAGACATCGACGCCGATGGGCATGCGGAACTGATCGTTATTGCAGCAGATGCCGTTCGAATCTTTTATCAGGATGCACATGAGCCCCTTGGAGAGCCTGATTTGTATTATGTGACCGGAGAAAATCCATTTAATTTATTAGTTGAAGATGTGACACAAGACGGGCGCAAGGACCTGCTCTACATTACATCAAACGGTGAGCAGTCACTGGCCTTGCGAGAACAATTGCCGGGTGGTGGATTTGGTCCCGAGCGACGGTTTGTATTTGAGCGTCCAGTGCGTTCGGTGCGAGCGATGCCACGGACTGATCCAGCTGGAGTATCGTTTTGCGCCGTTGATTCGCGTAGTGGCGGGCTTGAGTTCTTTCGCTTAGAACATGCGCATACCGGGCAGGCAATCGCCGCCTTCTCCGCTGAGCAGCCTGAAATTTATCCGCTCTTTAAGCCGGGACGTTCGGTTGCGAATTATGCTCTGGGTGATTTAAACGGCGATGGCTCGCAGGATTTGTTGGTGGCAAATCCTGCCGCTGCGGAGTTGGTACTTTTTTTGAAGACGTCTGGGCATTTTCATTCTCCACAAACATTTCCATCATTCTCGGCTATTTCATCCATGGCGAGTGGCCGTTTTTTTGAAGCGGCCCAGGAAACGGTAGTGGTTGTAAGTGCAGCGGAAAAAGCGATCGGCCTAACTCAAATAGATCCCAGCGGCCGGATGTCGTTCCCACGCCCACTGATAATCGAACCAGGAGATCCTCTGGTTTGTCAGACAGTTGATCTAGATGCAGACGGATATGACGAATTGGTGTTGGTAAGTGAGGTGCAGGGGGAGATCTCATTGGCACTGGCCCGACCCGCAGACCGAACCAATCCAGAATCAGATTGGGACTTGCTTGCACGCACGGTTTTAAGCGATGTAAATCGTAAACCATCTGCAATTCGTGAAGTGGCGATCTTTGAAGGCAACCGAAGTGGACTAATTGTTTTTGTGCCCAGAGAAGCCCCGATTCTGGTTGCAATCGATGAAACCGCCGGCTGGGAACTGACTGAAATTGCCCAGGCATCGACAGTCCGCGAGAGTTTATTGAAGGGCCTGCAACCGGTTCAAGTGAGTGTGTTTGATATCGATGAAGATGGTGTGAATGAATTAATCGTCGGACGGGAAGGCTATGCACGTGCGTTGCGAGTGCAGGACTCAACTCTTGAAATGGTTGATCAATTCAATGCGCGACGCAGTGATGATATCATTTCTGCGGTGCTGCCGCTGTATGACAAGGGTGCGCTGCAGCAAATGGTTTTTTATGTCGCTGCCAGCGGCGAATTTCAATTGCTTGAGCGTGATAGAGATGGAGTTTTCCGTTATCGCAGCACGACCCATGCCGGTAAAATCAATTTAAATCAATGGTATGCCTTGGACACAGGTAATGAGACAGTGGAATTTATTTTTGCCGGCGACGATCGTTTTTGGCGATTGCCTAGCCTGACACACATTTGGAGGCGTGTGGTTGAAGATAGCTACGAGACCGATCTCAAAAATGTACATTATAGTTATCTAGAAAGCGCTGATTTTGATCAGAATGGTTGTGTGGATTTGATTGCCGTAGATGGACAGCGTCATGTCGTGGAGATTCTGGTGCCGCAAGCCTCCGGTTGGGAGAGTCGAATGTTTTGGCAGGTCTTTGAACAAAACCTACATTATCAAGGACGCAGTGGCAGTCCTCTCGAACCTCGCCAGATTGTGGTTGCCGATTTAAACAGTGATGGAAAACCCGACTTTGCTTTTCTTGCCCACGATCGTATCTTATGTTATCTACAAGAATGATTGGTCCATATGCCGATGTTACTCTTATCCACCACTTTTTCAAGTAGCGCATACAAGTCTAACATGTAAAGGAATGAATGCAAGGAGAGCTTGCATCCATTTGATTTGTCGATTGTTTATTTCTCATGCGTATCTCAACAAAATTACGAATTGCCGGATTTGCTTCATTATTGGCATTCGCACTTTTTGCTGGCTTTAGTCGCAATGCGATTTTGGAGGTAAGAAGTCAAGAGGGGCTTTTGGCTCGCTTAAATGAGATTGCTCGTGAATTTTCAGTTCTTGTTCTTGAAAACACTAGCGCCGAAGGCTTGATCGTGCAAGACCTGATAACCGATCAAGACTCTATTCGAAGCTCTTTAATCAATTCTGAGCAACGGTTAAAGACGCTTTTGGAGGTCGACTTAGAGCCGAGTGATCAAGAGATGTTGAGTCGTATGCTCATATACATCCAGCAGCACTCCAAAGACTATGAAGAACTGGTTGAGCAGCGAAATTCTATAATTACATTGAATCAAAGCGTGCGGACTGAAATAGAAGCGTTTGGCACATTCAGTGTTAAGCTGATTGCCACAATCAATAATTATAGAAAAAACTTGGACCGCACCGAAGAAACCATTGATATCGTTAAGCATAGTCGGCTAAAACGTTTTAGAGATACGATTGAGGATGTCTTAGGTTGGTCAGCGACCTTGCCTAAGAATCGTCAAAGTGACATTTTCAACAAAAGTTTAGCAGGCATCAGCCAAAAGTTTGACGCGCATATACAAGATTACGAAAATCAATATGCCACTAAGATAGACTCCATCAAAATATTTGATTTGCAAAATGTAGATAATTATCTGGATTGCGTCAATCAAATTATGCGGCTGTTACGCACGGCTAACGATAGGTTTGCTACAGTAGCTACCCGGGAGCCTGAATTAATCAAGCAGTTGCAGGAGCGGGTCACTTACTTGCAGGACAGCTTGGAGCAAATGATTGTCAATAAGAGTACAGATAGCCAGCAGCAGGAGGCTCGTCTGCGCCTGATTTTTTTCCTAACTGTGACCGCCTTGTTTAGCGGCTCGATTGGACTTACCATATGGTTCTCGTTAGGAATTAGTCGACCGATTAATCAATTAGCGAGTAATTTCAAAGCCGTTGCGGGTGGCGATTTTGATTTGCAAGTGCCGGCATTTGGCAACAGTGAATTAAATGATTTAGCACGAGCATTCAATGATATGACCGAGAAACTACGTTGTAGTTATGCGCAAGTCGAAGAAAAGGTTCGGTTACGTACGGAAGAGTTACAACTTGCGACTGCTCGAGCAGAGAAACTGGCAGATTTGGCTCAAAATGCAAATATGGCAAAGAGTGCGTTCCTGACTACAATGAGTCACGAAATTCGGACCCCACTCAATTCGATTATCGGCTTCAGTGAGATGCTTCAAGATACACCGATGAACGCAGAGCAGTTAGAAGACCTGCAGGCAATTCAAAGTTCTGGTCGGATCTTATTAGATTTGATCAATGAAATTCTTGACTTGTCAAAAATCGAAGCCGGTAAGCTCCAGTTAGAATATTCACCAGTTGATTTGCGGGAGACGACTGCAGAAGTCGTTGGCTTGTTTCGTTTGAGTGCTGGCAAAAAGAATATCAAAATATCTTTGGAATTTTCGGATGATTTTCCACAAACGGTGTATTCAGACCGCACGCGTTTACAGCAGTTGTTGAATAATTTGCTTAGCAATGCGGTGAAATTTACTGCCGAAGGCGAAATCAATATACGTATATGGGTTGAAGATGGCGCCGATGGCCACCGTTACTATGTTTCTGTGAGTGATACCGGAATCGGTATTCCAGAAGATAAAATCGATGATGTGTTTCTGGCGTTTACCCAGGCAGACTCCTCAACCACGCGTAAATATGGAGGGACTGGGCTGGGATTGGCGATTTGCTTTCGGATTGTGGAAATGCTCGGCGGTAAAATTTCAGTGGTCAGTAAGCTTGGGAGTGGTAGCACATTTACATTTTATTTTAAAGGTCAGGGCGAATGCATGCAACCTGCTCTTGCAGATAAAGATGCCACCGTACTGGAATTAAATCTCGATGCTTCAACTCGAGTGTTAGTGGTTGAAGATAACTCGATGAATTTTAAACTTATACAGAAAAAATTAAAGCGCCACGGGCTGTATCCGATTTGGGCAAAAGATGGTGATGAAGCCATGCGACAGATTGAAGCGTTTGATTATGATTTGATTTTTATGGATTTGCAGATGCCCGACATTGATGGTTGGGAAGTGGCGAGGAAAATTCGTCAATTGTGTGCCGATCGTATGCAGCCCTACATCGCTGCGCTCACCGCGAGTGCACTAACTGAAAGCAGAGATGCGTGTCGAACGGTAGGGATGCAGGATTTCGTCACCAAACCGGTATCCAGCGAATCACTGAAGATGGCTTTGATGCGTTATCAGAAATATCGAAGCCAACTAGAAACGGAGACTCCGTCATAGCGAGCGCGGTGCTAATAGAGGTAAAATTGCCGATGGTGATTTTGGAATGTCTGTGCCTGTATCGCCCAAGCATGTATAAAGTCATCTGTTCGAGCCCGAGCCCCGCGTTGACTGATTTCATGCCACCATGCACTGCTGCCGACATGCTTATTGAATAGGGCTGGATTGCTTGCGGCGGCAAAGGGGTTGGCAGATGTCCATGCAGCCGTGAGCTGCATCATATAAAAACTAATTTCAGTCGGACGTAACTTGGCCCAGTCCTCGACCTTGATATAGACACCTTCCACGTCTGCGCCGGAAGCGATTGTCTGAGTGCGCAGAATGCAAAAGCTCAGGCCAGGGATGTGCTGTTGTTGAAGTGCATGTTGTAACTCAATCGCGGATTTGCGTTCATGACGCAGTAGGCGAAAGGGATAGGGGGTGCCGATCCCGTGCGAAAAGCCGCCAATCTGTGCCCCGAGTCCTGTCATTGCATAGCCAAGCACTGCGGCAAGATCCGGGATGTACGGTGAAGTAGGGACCCATTGCAGGCCCGTCTCCGGCCACAACATATCACGCTGCCAGTTGCGCATTTTGATCACCGTGAGTTGCCCTCGCCGACGCACTTCGCCAGGTACTTCCATGCAAGTGGAGGTATATTTTGCCATTCGAGCGAGTTCTCCGATCGTCAGTCCGTGAACATAGGGTACATTGAATGCACCGACATAGCTACGCCACTGCTGTTCCAATAATGGACCATCCACTTTGCGGCCGCCCAATGGATTTGGACGGTCCAATATAACGACTTCGATGCCGTTTTCAAAGCAGGCTTCCATCGCATAACGCATACAACTGACATAGGTGTAGGAGCGGACGCCAATGTCTTGCAGATCGATGACGAGTGCGTTCAGTCCTCGGAGCATGGAAGCTGTCGGCTTTCGATATTTTCCATAAAGAGAATAGACCGGTAGTTGTGTAACTGGGTCGATTTGGTTGTCTATGGGTTGATTGGCTTGTTCGTTACCATAGATTCCGTGCTCGGGTCCGAAGAGTGCGACCAATTGAATATTGGGCGCGCGACGCAATATCTCGATAGTGCTGACCCCATTGCGATTTACACCGGCTGGATGCGTCAAAAGTCCCACTCGTTTACCTGCAATTGCGCGAAAACCGGACTGTTCCAGTACATCAATGCCGAGATAAATACGCTCTGCTCTTACCGAGAGGGCACAGGTCGCAAGAACGAAGATTAATAACAGGCGGGACATTAGAATCATTGGTATCTAGGGCAATCAAGTTGTCGTCACATATTGGACGTATCACGATGCTGTATGTTTTTAATCAGGAGCGCATAACTAGTCGCAGTTCGCCGGGCTGCAAAGCGATAGATCACACTGCTAATTAGGCCGAAGAAGATCCCCATCACAATGCCACCCAGGCACATTACGCTAAACGCCCCGAGCAAGGACTCGAGATCATGCATCCATTTCCCATTCGCACAGTTTTGCAGTATGCTTTTTATCTGACTACGGTGCAGGCTGACCGTTTCGATCCCAATAACAGTGAGCACACTGCTGCCGACCTGATGGGACGCTAACCAGAATGGCAGTACTGTGAGAGGATTGGAGAGCATTTGCAATCCGGCAAGAATTGGGAGATTCGCTCGCAGGAGTAAGGCCAGGCAAAAGGCGATCGGAATTTGAATGCCGTAGAGTGGCATCAGTGCAAGGATGAAACCAGCATAGAATGCCGGGGTCGTATTTTCAACCCGGAAGCTCCAAAGGTAGATACGTTTGCGGGCGGCCTCGGAAAAACGCCTGAGAATGGGATAGCGGTGTATGTTGGAGCGACGTGGCAACGGCCTTAGCCAGCGTTTGACTCTGCGAATCCGGCGACTTCTTGTGTCTTGCAGTGCTTGCTCTTCAGTCGTCATAACGGAGTCTGTGTGCGCAGCACTTTGGCGATGGTGGCACCTAAGTTATAAGGCCCTTCAGCCAGTGCTTGTGATTGTGGACAGCCCTCGGGCGTAATACTGTAGACGGTACATTGTGGGAAGTCTCGTTGTACGCGTTCGCCAATTGAGGGCTCAACACAGCCAGCGCACAGTATGCTGGGTTTGTCAGATGCATGTGCACGGCCAGCCACAGCCACGGGACCCTTGCCATTCAACGAACTCAGATCCATTTTGCCTTCGCCACTCAGAATTAAATCCGCAGCAGCAATTTTATGTTCGAGGTCGAGCCATGCAGCGACGAGTTCAAATCCTGCCACATAGTGCGCGTTGCAAGCGACCTGCAAGCCAAACCCGATGCCACCGGCGGCGCCACTACCGGGTCGCTTACAGAGCATTTCGCTTTGTTTGAAGTAGTGGCAAAGCATGCTTGCCATACGTGCACTGGCAGATTCAAACGAACCCAGTTCCTCGGCACGCAAGCCTTTTTGTGGCCCATACACCGCTGCCGCACCGTTTGCACCGAGTAGTGGGTTGTCCACATCGCAGGCAATAAAAAGAGCCGGGAGGGTCACTGCTATGCTGCCAGTGATGTGCTGCACCCGTGCCCAGTCTGCCGGAACAATCCGTTCAATTGTATGATGGTTCGAGTCCATATATTCCAAGCCCAGCGCTTGCAGAAGCCCGAGCCCAAGGTCGCTAGTGGCACTCCCGCCAATGCCAAGTAGGATGGCGTCTGCGGCCCCTTCAACTGCAATACGAATCAATTCGCCCACGCCATAAGTGGTACAATGCTGTGGATGTCGGTGCTTGATCGGGACCTTTTCCAGGCCGGCTGCAGCCGCCATTTCAATAATCGCAATTCGGCCCGTGCCTGGATCGAAGCAGTCACGCACAGCGAACGGCACTTGCGATGCATGCACCCAACCAAGTGGTGCGCTGACTTCGATTCCCAAAGGACCACAGACACGATGTGTTTCGATTACGCCATTGGCGGCATTCGTTAGGATGCGACAAAACCCCTCACCTCCATCAGTCAGCGGCGCTTGCGTAATCTGCACAGCTGTGCCCAATGCTTCGCGAATACCTCTGCTAGCCGCCTCACAGGCCGTGCTAGCCGACATAGAATCTTTAAATTTATCAAATGCAGCCAGAACTCTCATTGCCTAGCGGTGCTCTTGGCCGGTCTCCACGTCGAGAATTTTGAAGTTTTCAACGTGGTAGATCGGGTCTGCACGAAAGGAGAGCCGCGCGCCATATGATTGTTCGATCCCAAGTAGCAGGTCTTCGTCTTCTGTGCGCAAGCGCTCTAGATTGGAGGGATTCAGCAATATGCGCAATTTAATTTCTTTATCGTGGCCATCACGTGTTCGAATGTGACGAATGACGCTGATCAGGCGACGTTGAATTTCAACACTCATCGTGCGCGAAGATTTGACTGCGCCGCGGCCGTGGCAATAGGGACAGTCGGTATAGATGCCACTAGAGTGACTCTCCGAATGCCGCTGGCGGGTCATTTGCATGATACCAAGAGTGGAAATCGGCAAAATATGGTTTTTCGCCTTGTCGTGAGCCATTTCCCGCCGCATGCGGCTGAGTACCGCATTGCGATCTTTCTTGGCCTTCATATCGATAAAGTCGAGGATAATGAGGCCGCCGACATTGCGTAGGCGCAATTGTCGCGCAATTTCAGTAGCCGCTTCTAAATTGACCTGGGTGATGAAGTCCTTGCCATCAGTACTTTTATTTTTGTGAGAGCCAGTATTCACATCGATTGAAATCAAGGCTTCCGTCTCTTCGATTACAATTTCACCACCGCTGGGAAGTGGTACACAGCGCAGATAGGTTTGTTCAATCTGACGTTCGATATTAAAGCGCTCGAAAATCGGAATGTTTTCGTCGAACAGATGGATTTTGGATTTCGAGCGGGGCGAAATCGTTGTTACGTCTGCAATGATATCTTCATGATCCTGCTTTTTATCGACGATCACTCGATCAATGTCTTCGGTCAGGAAATCGCGCACCGTGCGGCCGATAATGTTGGGCTCAACGTATAGGCAACCGGGTTGTTTGCCCACTTCCATGCGCTGGTTAATTACTTCCCAGCGCTTGAGTAAAATGTGCAGATCACGAATAAAGAAGCGTGCTTTCTTGCCTTCGCCCGCAGTACGAATGATCAATCCCATACCCTCTGGGAGCGTGAGATCACGAAGTACCGATTTGAGACGACTACGTTCTTTACGATCATCAATTTTGCGAGAGATCCCAAGCGTACCGGCATAGGGCATCAGCACAAGGAAGCGTCCGGGCAAGGCGATGTTGGTGGTGGTGCGAGGCCCTTTGCTGCCAATCTGGCCTTTCGTAATCTGCACCACGATATCGCTACCGATCGGATAGAGTTGTGGGATGTCTTTAATCGATACTTTCTCACTGTCACGCTTGCGCTGTTTGGCTGATTTATTGTCGCGTACAATTTCGATGCTATTGTCGTTCGCTGCGGGGAGAATATCCCAGTAATGCAAAAAGGCATTCTTGGGCTGTCCGATATCCACGAATGCCGCCTTGAGCCCGGGTTCCAGATTCTGGATCCGGCCTTTGAAGATCGCACCCACTTCGCGGACTTCACCGCTGCGCTCGACTTCGAATTTTTCGAGCACTCCATCTTTGAGCAAAGCAACCCGCTTTTCCAGCGGCTCGGAATTGATGATCAATTCCGAGTACGATTTTTGTTCGTTTTTGATCGCTTTGATGATACGCGTCATCAGTGGCTGTTTTTTTGCCCGTTTTGCGGCATCGCCCTTGAGTGCTTTGGGATCAATTCGTTTGCTCTTTTTTTGTTTAGGGGCAGACGATAACTCTTCGGTATAGGCTGCGTCTGAATTGGTATTGGTTGAATCTTGCATGTGTATTGGGTGTCCCTGGTTGAAGTGGGGATCCCTGGCGCTTGCAGTTGCTGCAGAATCGTGTGGATGGCTGGATCGCGATCTGGATCATGTATAATCCTTTCGATAGCGATAGACACTTTGTACGAATCCTTGCAGAATAAAACAACTGAGAACAAAGGAACCTCCATAACTTAAAAACGGAAGCGGGAGTCCCGTAATCGGAGTGATCCCAATCGTCATGCCAATATTGATGAAGAAGTGGACGAGGAAGAGCACACTGACGCCAATGGCCAGTTGCATTCCAAATCGATCTCTTGCAAGTCCGGCAATACGTATGCCATTGGCGACAATTAGACTAAACAGTCCGACCACGAACGTGCTTCCAAGAAAACCTGTTTCCTCCGCGATAACAGAGAAAATAAAGTCGTTGTGAGCCACTGCCTGGGGAAGGTAGCCGAGCTGTGCCTGCGTTCCTTTAAGCAGACCTTTACCGAGCATACCACCGGTGGCAGCAGATATTTTAGCTTGTTTGGCATTCCAGCTTGCGCCGGTGCCTTCCGGATCAACGACGTCGGGTGCGACGAAGGTTAAGATCCGGTCTCGTTGATAATTGTGGATTGGAAGGAAAGAATGATACACCTCCGTAAGAGTTTCGTCTGCCGAGTGTTGAATTGCACGAGTCTCTTGCAGATGCCGGCTGTATGCATACATATCGATGCCGATGACACTGACTACCAAAGCAAACAGCCCAAAGACACCAACAAAAAATTTCTCCGATAAACGGGAGACATATAGCAATGCAAAAATCATAGGAGGGAAGACCAGTGACGAACCTAGGTCAGGTTGCAGAAAAATCAACAACATAGGCGTTAAAAAAATGAGTGCTACTTTTGCCAGCACCAACAGCGAATCCTGCACCGATCCGAGTTTTGAGCGTGCCAGGATGCTGGCGATCATGATCAGTGTTCCGATTTTAGCCCCTTCAGTAGGCTGAATTGTGCTAATGCCAGTGTCGACCCAGCGTCTAGCCCCCATCATTTCGACGCTGATCGGACTCCACTTGGTGGCCAATAGCAATCCGCAGATGCCCGCCGCATAAATGAAGTGGGCATAGCCGAGGAAGATCTTGTAATTAATCGCCGAGACGATGCTATACAGGCCCACTCCTAGAACCATCCAGACAATCTGCTTTTTCCAGTCGCTGCCGCCATTAGTGTGCTGTGCAGAGTAAATAAATACGATGCTGATTGTGCAAAGCATTAAAATGCAGAGCGGACTGATCCAATCAAACCGCCGCGGCTCATTCAGGTGCACTGTACGCTGGTCGTTGGGACGGAAAATTCGGTGATAAAGGCTCACGTGGGTTGCATCGAAAAATTTAACCATCAGTAGGTCGTTTAAATCAGTCCAATGCAAGAAAGAGATTTGTGTTTGTTGATGAATTGCAACAGGCTGCCGCTATGCAAGATTTTAAGGAACTGAGCATTTGGTCGCAATTTGCAGACTGTCCCGTTGTGGCAACTTATGTGGCGACCCATTTCCAATATGCCGACGAGGCGCTGCAGCGTGCATTGCTTGAAGCGGTCGATGAGAGCACTTATTCATTGCGGGAATGGCTAGAGGCTTTGATCCTGCTGAGCCAATGGTTGCAGCGACATCACCTGCATCTTTCGATTCAAAATCAGCTCAGCTATGTCTCCTGTGCTGCCGCTTCGGGTGCAACGCTATCCGATTTGCCGATACTAGTACGTGACTTTCTTGACCAGTATGGTTGTGCCCGTGCGCATAAAAAATAGCTGCTTGAGATTTCGCGGCTTTACTCCGTGCCTGGGCCTTCTATTAACAGTGGCAAAATGCTGGAAGAACACACAGTAACCGATGCCGAAATTGGCGCATTGATTGATACGGGGCAATTGAAGGCACTTTCGGAGTCTTTGGCCGGATGGGCCAATCCTGAAGTAGCTGATTTGATTTTGCGATTGGATAAGCCACACCAAGTGCTGGTGTACCGTGCTTTGCCGCGTGAACGCGCCGCTGATGTATTTGCTTATTTTAATCCCGAGGATCAGGATCACATTTTGGCGGCCTTAACGGATGCCGATACACGCCTGCTGTTGGCAAATTTGAGTCCCGACGATCGAACTGCGATGCTTGAAGAGCTGCCGGCTAAAGTAACACGGCGGCTGATGCAGCTGTTGAGTCCCAACGACTTAGCCGAGGCACGTCAGTTGCTGGGATATCCGGAACAAAGTGTCGGTCGCCTGATGACCCCCGATTATATCCGTATACGTGCTGAGTGGACCTGTGAGCACGCACTTGCGCATATTCGCAAGTACGGACGTGATTCGGAAATTTTTAATATCCTTTATGTAACCGACGGCAGCGGCAAATTAGTGGATATCGTACGTATGCGCCGCTTGATTATGGCTGCACCAAATGTGCTCATTCAAGATATGCTGAATTACAATTGCATCAGTATTTCAGCGTATGATGATCGTGAAGTGGCGGTAGAAATGATTCAGCGCTACGATGTAAACGCTTTGCCGGTGGTTGATTCGCAGGGCGTGTTACTTGGTATCGTGACGGTTGATGATATCCTCGACGTGGCTGAAAAAGAAGTCACAGAAGATATCCAGAAAGGTGCAGCTGTCGCCCCTCTGGAGACGCGTTATAGTGTAGCTTCACCGACGCAACTGTTTCGCAAACGAATCGGCTGGCTGCTAGTGTTGATTTTTGTCAACTTGGTTTCTGCTAATGTGATCGCCCGTTACGAGGCATATGTCATGGAGTTCATTACTCTGGCGTTATTCATGCCACTAGTCATTGCCAGCGGTGGCAATTGCGGCGCACAATCGGCGACCTTGATGGTGCGTGCCATTGCCACCGGAGATCTGGAATTCAGTAATTGGCTGATGGCTATCGGCAAGGAACTGATTGTCGGCCTATTGCTCGGAATTGTGATGGCCGCAATCGCGGCAGGGGTCGGTAAAATCTATGGCGGGGACAGCCAGATCGCATGGATTGTGGGACTGAGCATGATTTCGATTGTATTCGTGGCGAACGGCTTCGGTGCCTTACTCCCATTTGCGCTAAGTCGACTGAGGATCGATCCAGCCGCTGCCAGCAGCCCACTGATCACATCGCTAATGGATGTTCTTGGACTGATGATTTACTTTTCCATCGCAGTCGTCGTGCTCGGCTAGGATCGATTGAGTCGAGAGTTTAGTTGGCGCTTGACAGCAGGCAGTTGCAGCGGGGCCCTGTGAGCTCGTCGGCGTATTTGATTAAGCGTTTTAGAGATGGTTTGGCGGCTCACAATAAAACGTTCTAGCCGATATTTCCCTGGGAAATTAGTCATCGTCAAGCCGAGCAAAATCGTGAGTGCCCCTTGACCGGGCAGTATCAGTAGTGCGATGCCAATCAGTATGAATAAGCCGCCTAGTAGGTTTTTGAGCAGTGCAAGTATCCTCCAGGGCAATGGATGTAGCTGCGAGAGACTAGAGGATTCACGATGGTCACGGGTGAAATAATCTTCAGGCAATGTGATTACGATGAATACTAGCGCCACTAGTGTGAAGATGAACAACATCAGCGAGAGGCTACCGAGTAGTTGCAGTAGTGATTCGTTTGATTGAATCCAATGTTTGATACTGGTCACCGATGGCATTGAGTCTAATTTTGGGTTATAATAAATTGATTGATAAATATCTATGTAACTTACTTGGATGCATCAGTGGATCGCTACAGAAAAAATTAGAAATATTTTGAACACTTGGCGGGTGGATCCGTCTATGTTTATACAGTTGTCTTAAAGTTTCATAGCTTTGTTGTTTGGAAAAGACGTTTTCCCACCCCGGAAGGCGTCTTTTTTTATGCGCATATGGTGCTGATTAATCTCAAGAAAAATGTGTACCCAGGCCTGAGACGGCACATCCGTCAACGATATCCGCTTCACTTTCGGCAACATGCTGTTTCAGGGGACGCATTCTATTCAGATCGCAATAAAATTTTTTGATTACACAATTGCATATTTAAAATATCAACTTACCCAGATGCTATGCATAACTCTTGTGCTGACTCTGTCGCCATACGCCCAAATTGTTTAAATTAGACGATTCTTTTGAAAATTACGTTTATTAGCGCTGAAAAAACCCCCATCGCGAAAGTGGGTGGGTTGGCAGATGTAATTACCGGCCTAAGTCGTGAGATGAGGCGCCACAATCATCATTTGGAAATCATTCTGCCGCGCTACAGCCATTTGGATACGACTCATATAGATGGACTTGAAATTTATCTACATGAGCTGATGGTCCCCTGGTTTTCTGGGCTTGTGCCCTGTCAGATATGGAAGGGGACGGTTTGGGGACAACCGTGTTATTTTATCGATCCGAATCAGGCATTGAATTATTTCACCCGTGGGCGTACCTATGGAGAATCGGATGATGACCTTCGTTTCACATTTTTTTCAAAAGCCAGTCTTGAATTTATTCACCAATCCGGCAAAACCCCTGATATCCTTCATTGTCATGACTGGCAAACGGCGCTCGTTCCGGTGCTACTGTATGAACTTTATCAACACAAGGGATTCACCAGGACTCGAGTCTGTTTGACGATACATAACTTTAAACATCAAGGGATCACTAATGAACAGGTGCTCATTGGGACCGGCTTGAATCGTACAGATTACTTCTTTAATACCGACCGGCTGCTTGACAATTATAATCCTCAGGTCCTCAATTTGCTCAAGGGTGGAATCGTATATTCAAACTTTATCACGACTGTATCACCCAAGCATGCATGGGAGGCCAAGGAAGAGGATCAGGGCTTTGGTTTGAAGCCAACGCTTCGCCTTTATCATATGAAATACGGCGGTGTCTTGAATGGACTGGACTACGAGTACTGGAATCCAAATAAAGACCCCCTCATCCCTCACCATTACACTGCAGCCACCGTCGAACAGAAGTCTAAGAATAAGCGGTATTTGCAACAGAAATGCTCACTGTCACCAAGCAACCAGCCTCTAGTGGCCTTTATTGGCAGACTGGATCCGCAAAAAGGATTAGATCTGATTCAATACGCCATTCCTCGCATATTGGAACTTGGCGCCCAATGTATCCTACTCGGCAATAGCCATGATCCCGCCATTAATCGTGAATTTGAACAGCTCAAAAAGGGTTTTGTCGGCAACCAGAATTGTCACTTAGAATTGAATTTTGATGAGGCATTGGCTCATCTCATCTATGCGGGCAGTGATTTTATGCTGGTACCAAGCCGGTTTGAGCCATGTGGGCTCACTCAACTAATTGCGCTTCGATATGGCTCCGTGCCGATTGTACGCAGCGTAGGAGGACTCGCAGATACCATATGCGATATAGCGGATATCAGGCAAGCATTTCACAATAGAAATGGATTTTGTTTTGAACCCTACTCCGCAAAAGAACTCGATGAAACATTACACCGAGCCATTCACTACTACATGGATCAACCGAACTCTTTTTTGCAGTTACGTCAAAATGGCATGAGGCAAGACTTTTCCTGGAAAGAACCTGCCCAGCACTACCTCAACATTTACCATCATATTAAAGCTTAAGCAGGTTCAAGAAAGCTTCGGCAGATCCATCTACCCTCACTCAAACAAATTGAGCATACTGTAAGGAAATTATTGGCAGCCGGCGCCTAGACCCTAGTTTTCGTCGTCACTAATGCCGAGATGATGCCGCGTCTCCGGAAATTCATTGAGTTCCGCCAGAAATTCATCCACAGAAAAATCAGCAATAATAAAATCGCTGTATTCAAAGGTGGGCACTTTGTCCTGACCCGTAATGGAGACCATTGCATCCATATCCTTGGGACTGGCAGACACATCGCGGATGTCGAGATCGACTCCTTGTGTATTAAAAAAGGCAAGTGCTTCGCGGCACCGCGGACAACCGCTTTTAATGTAGACAATAGGTTTGGTGGTACGACTCATAATTGTGCGTATACAGTAAATACTTTGGCTGTTTTGACAATGTAAATTATGACTTTTATACACTTTATTAGGTCGTCAACCACAAGTGCAAGGGTGTGAATCTATAGATCTCCAACAAAACAGAGTGATAATTGCCACACTCCTAAACAAATGGTTGCCACCGAATCAATAAAATGGCGCACTTCCTACCCCTAAGAAGTGCGCCAACCATTGTCTACTTTATACCTATCATTAGATAGGATTTATTGTGTTACCCCAAACTTCCTTGCGGAAGAAATTTACCTAATTCATACAGTAAAATGAACTTGTTAGATTTCTACAAGTGTTTTTTTTAAATAAATAAAAAATAGATCGGACGAGCGTCGTGTAGGGAAGAGTG
>CAXQRK010000150.1:0-38766 GCA_964226535.1 Polaribacter sp. | reverse complement strand
AATGGGTGCTAAGAACTGATTGATGCACCACCGTACGGGCAAAAGCAAGTGCCAATTAGAGCCATGTTCCAATATCAGGCACGGGGTACACGCGATGGCCGCTCTCCAGGCGCTCGATATAGGGGTCTGGCTTAATCTCTTCAGCCAGTGCATCCTCTTCAAATTCGTCTGCTTCGATGGGTATGTGTTCATCAAAATACAAGGACAGTCGGCGAGCTTCAGGTTCGAGCACTTCAAATGGATTGGCTACGCGTCCTTTTTTCACGAGTAAAAAGCGTGTGGGGCAGCATTGGGTGCGATAGCCGGCTTCAAAATCCTTTACCCACTTGTTGGCCACACCCTCGCGGCGGTTGAGTAGCACGATATCTGAAAAGTGAATACAGGCATCGAACCAAGGTTGTGCCTCATGATGGGTTGACAGAAAGCTGCAATCGACTACGGTTAGAATACGTGCAAGTCGACAATGGTGATGATTCATCCATGCTTGGATCGCTTCAGCGACATTGGCCGGATCACTGCGACCGGGCGCAAGAAAGATGATTTTATTGGGAGCGGCCTGAATCGTGCCGTGTATCACCTTCGCTCCATCTAACTTCCAGTTGAGCATGCTTACATGCCTCAGGGCCTGCAATCGTTGATCAAATGAGCTGGCAACTTCACCCTCGGGATGAAAATAAAGTACTGGCTCATTGTGTTCGATCCCATCGCTTAACAAATCAAACAAAACTTCGCGGCGCCCACTACCGGGAATCCCATAGATCAGATAAACGAGCGTACTTGGGTCGGACATAGCAATCTTGTAGCCGATGTTTTACCGTTCGAAGTCAAAGCTCAGGCATTGCGCGTGCTGGCGCATCCAGTGCTCAACGATCACGAGTGCAGCCATCGACTCGACAATTGGCACCGCGCGTGGCACCACACAGGGATCGTGCCGACCGCGGCCGATTAATTCAGTTTGCGTGCCGTCTTTATCAACGGTGCGTTGCTTCCGAAGCAAGGTAGCTGTCGGTTTAAACGCCACCCGAAAGATGAGTTCCTCGCCGTTGCTGATGCCACCTTGCACACCGCCGGAATGATTGGTCTCCGTGCCAATTTTGCCGTCTTTATTGACAAACAGATCATTGTGTTCCGAGCCGAGCTGTCGGCTGCCGTCAAACCCGCTGCCAATTTCAAAGCCCTTGGTTGCCGGAATGGACAGCATGGCCTTGGCTAAATCCGCTTCGAGTCGGTCAAACACCGGTACACCGAGACCGACCGGCAGATTGCGCACACGGCATTCAATCATTCCGCCAACGGAGTCGCCGTTCTGACGGACCGCTTTGATACGCTCGATCATTTTTTCAGCAGTTGCCGCATGTGGACAGCGCACTGGATTGGCTTCAACCTCCTCCAACGTGGGAAACCCCGCAGCAGCAGGCATCTCAATATCATGCACACGGCGAATGTACCCACACAAGTCGATATCAGCAGCCAGTTTGAGGATCTTTTTGGCAATTGCACCGGCAGCCACCCGACCAATCGTTTCTCGGGCTGAAGAGCGCCCGCCACCCTCATGGTTGCGAATACCGAATTTGCTCTGATAGGTAAAATCCGCATGCGACGGACGAAATGTATCTTTCATTTCCCGGTAAGCGGATGGCCGTTGATCCGCATTGGGCACATATAGTGCGATTGGAGTGCCGAGCGTATGGCCCTCATAGACTCCCGACACGATGGTCACGGTATCGCTCTCTTTGCGCGGCGTCGTAATCTCGCTTTGGCCGGGACGGCGGCGATCCAGCTCGAATTGAATATCATCCACTGTAATCGGTAGACGCGGAGGACAGCCATCGATCACGACACCAATGCCGCCGCCGTGGCTTTCTCCCCAGGTGGAAATACGAAAAAGTGTGCCGAAAGAATTACCCATGATATTGTACGGAAAATAAGACACTAAAATATTCCTCCGCAAGCTCATTCACAATAGGTTGGATCCTATCATTCCATAAGGCGGGCACCATTTAATTTCAGTGCCCATTTGAACCCCTTACTTTGCGGCAAAACGGCCATCTGGATGCTTGACGATTAAACGTTTCAATTCCAATCCCATCAGCACTGCGGATATCTCTGCAATTGGTCGCTGCAGACACTCAGCCAATGTATCCGGGGAACTGAGTTCACCGCCACTGAGGCAATTCAGTACCTGCTGCTCCATATCCGAAAGCGCCACGGGAATGAGTGTGCGCGTCCCCAAATCCAACTCCGGTTCTCTGCTGTGCCTTGGCGATGATGTGCGCACATAGCGCAGCTCTTGCAAAATATCATCGACCGAGGTCACCATGATCGCGCCTTCTCGAATCAGCTGGTGACAACCCGCACTACTGGACTGGTCAATACGCCCTGGAACCGCCATTAAGAGGCGCCCCTGCTCACCAGCAAATCGAGCTGTAATCATGCTGCCACCAGCAACATCACTTTCAACCACAATCACTCCTTGGCACATGCCCGCTACTAAACGATTACGCATTGGAAAGGTCTGTCGATCGGCACGACGACCAAATGGGAACTCACTGACAACCGCTCCTTGCGCAACAATATGGCGATACAAATCTAAATTCTCCGGCGGATAAATGGTATCTAAACCACAGCCAAACACCGCCACTGTTTTGCCGCCGCCTTCCAGTGCACCGACATGTGCCGCAGTATCCGTGCCACGCGCCATACCGCTGACAATACAAAATCCCAACCGCGCCAATTCAGTCGCAAATTTTTTAGTCACCG
The DNA here is from genome assembly GCA_964226535.1 of Polaribacter sp. Classification (GTDB taxonomy): domain Bacteria; phylum Verrucomicrobiota; class Verrucomicrobiia; order Opitutales; family Coraliomargaritaceae; genus Lentimonas. The sequence goes on along the minus strand of CAXQRK010000150.1, from coordinate 36,006 downwards.
CACGCCCATACAGCGTCGAGCGTCGGCTGCCAACGATTGCCACACAGGGCCGATCCACCACATACGCCCCCTGCCAATACAAGCCTATCGGCGGATCATACATTTCACGCAGCATGGCTGGAAATTCAGGATCTTGTTGGATCAAAAATCGGGTGCCGCTGTGCGCGATCGTGGCCTCCTCCCTGGCGAGGTCGAAGCGATCTGCCCAAGTTGCCAGGGTATTCACAGCCTGTTGCCCGATCCCCTTGATCGCCAGCAATTGCGACTGTGGAGCCGACAGCACGGCCACCGCATCCCCCTTTAATGCATCCATTAAACGTCGTAGCATCACCGGTCCAACATGTGGGAGGCCATTCAATACCAGCAATGCCTGGCGTTGAGTTAAGGACAAAGACATTGCTACAGGCTATGTGCTGCTCCAACGCAACACAATCTTAATCGATCGACTCACTGTTAAAAGAGTGAGTCGATCGAAGCGGTGGTTGTTTGCTAGAACTTGTAGGTTGACATGCAGGCAGGGGCCTAAAAGCTGTTGCCATGTATTGTTTGAATCCAATCGGAACCGAACTGCAAGGTGCTTGCTGACGGTTCAACACAGCCATCATGCACACAAGCCTTTTGATCCTCGCCGCCGGTATGGGCAGTCGCTACGGCGGCCTCAAGCAACTAGAACCGATGGGGCCAAACGGTGAGACCGTGCTTGACTATTCAGTCTTTGATGCCATTCGGGCGGGTTTTACCAAAGTGATCTTTGTGATTCGGCGTGATTTTGAAGCATTGTTTAAATCCACTATCGGCGCGTCGTTCGAAGACCAAATTGAGGTGGTCTATGCCTTTCAAGAGTTGGCCGACCTGCCGAAGCGCTTCAACGTCCCGGAAGGGCGTGAGAAGCCATGGGGCACGGCACATGCACTGCGTGCCGCCCGTGACCAAATCGACGCTCCTTTTGCGGTGATCAATGCCGACGATTTTTATGGCCAGGACGCTTATATGCAAGTCGCCCAGTACTTCGCACAAGACCGCGACCAGTCCAAACTACGTAGCTGTATGGTCGGCTACCCGCTGCAACATACACTCTCAACACATGGCAGCGTGAACCGCGGCATTTGTCAGGTACAGCATGCTGCCTTGCGCAGCGTAGAAGAGCACAGTGCCCTCGCGCGCAAGGCCGATGGTACCATACGCGGCCACACTCTCATCGGTCAATCGGTCGAGATCGCAGCCGATGCCATAGTCTCGATGAATTTCTGGGGCTTTACCCCGACACTGTTGCCCAGGCTTGAAGCCATTTTTATCGAATTTCTCAACCAACACGGCCAGGAAATGAACTCTGAATGCTACATTCCCAGCGTGGTTGACGACTTGATCCGGTCCAGACAAACCGAATGTGCGGTGATTGAGACCAGTGGCACCTGGTTTGGCGTAACCTATCCAGAAGACAAAGCATTGGTGCAAGCCGGCATCGCGGCGCGAATTGCGGCCGGTGACTATCCCCACCAACTATGGACTCCTTGAAACTTAAACGCTAATCGCACCAGTCGCCCAAAAGAAGGCAAGCTGCACACAGCCGATGACAAAGCCGAGCAGTGCACCTAAACGCTCAATAGTGCGAAATTCACGTTTTGCCACTGCATTGACCATTGCCTCAAGGCGCTCTAAGTCAAAGGCGGCAATGTTATCTTCGATCATTTGTTTTAGGTTGACCGAGGCTTCAAATTGAGTGGCGACTTTTTCCATCAGTGGACCAGCTTCGTGTTTAATCTCAGTGACCGCAATGCCTTCAAATTTGGCCAGTATACTGTCGTTAACAAATCCACCCAGTAGTGGAATGGCGCGCAGTTGCGGGCCGATCCGTTCCCACACCAAGGTATGGGCGGTTTTTTCCAGATAGGGCTCCAGATCAATTTTCTTTATCTGATTGAGAATGCTGTGCTGCTGTAGAATTTCGCGTTCAATAATTTCAGCAGCTTCAGCGGCAAGCTGTAGTTGACGTCGCGGGATCAAGCCCTGCCACTGCCCGCATACGAGGCGCACCGGCCGCCGCGGATGAAACAACATTTTGATCGCAATCCAATTGGTAAGCCAGCCAATTGCAGCGGTAAACAAGGGGGTGAGAATCAACAATAAATGTGTAGGCATTGGTACAGTCAGGGTGTTCAACTGTTGTTCAACCGAGCTTTATTTTTGGGTGATGCAGTGGTTCGAACTTAGCATTCAGAGCTGTATCATTCAGATTTGATCAGAATTTCTTTGGCAGAGAGCCCTTGTTTAATCATTGGCAAGACATGCTCGGTATACGGCACGATCACTTCAAGCACATAGGGGCCATCGTGAGCGATCATTTCCTGAATCGCCGCACGTAGGTCTTGACGTTTCACCACACGTCTACCAGCAACACCAAAACCATCCGCAATTTTTACAAAATCCGGATAAATGGCTTCGAGATTATCGGGTCCACCGATATTATCTTTGTCGCACAGGATCGTTTGGCCACGTACACTTTCGTACATCAAATCTTCCCACTGAACCACCATGCCAAGGTGCTGATTGTTCAGAATAATCGTCTTGGCATTGATCTTTTCAATCGCAGCGGTGGCGAGTTCCTGCACATTCATTAAGAAGCATCCATCCCCGTCAATATTGATCACTAGCTTATCTGGAAAAGCCACTTTGGCCCCGATCGCAGCCGGCAGGCCAAACCCCATGGTCCCAAGGCCGAGCGAACTGATGTAGGTGCGCGGCTCACGGAATTTAAAAAACTGGGCTGCCCACATTTGGTGCTGACCAACACCGGTGGTGATGAGCGCATCGCCACCGGTGATTGTATAGAGGGTTTCAATCGCTTCTTGCTGGGTAATATGACCGCTGGTATCGTAGGTAAAAGGATAAGTTTCCTGCCACTGTTTAATCGTCTGCATCCAATCACTGATGTCGGGCTTGTTGAAGCAATCGGTGTGAATCAATTCAATCAGACGGCTGAGGGCATATTTCACATCTGAATGGATCGCATGCTGCACCGGCTTGTTTTTATTGTGCTCCGAGGGGTCAATATCGATATGCACAATCTCTGCATTCGGTGCAAATTTTGACACCAGCCCGGTGATACGGTCGTCAAAACGGGCACCGGCGCAAATCAGCAGATCGCTATCACAAACCGCCCAGTTGCCGGCAACGGTGCCGTGCATGCCAAACCAATAAAGTGATTGTGGATGTTGCGCATCAAACGCGCCCAGGCCCATCAAAGTCGACGCCACCGGGATTCCGGTGAGTTCGGCAAATTCACGCAGTTGAAGGTGTGCATCGGCAGAAATAATACCACCACCGATGTAGAGTACCGGACGCTTCGCTCGAGCGATCAAATCCAGTACCTTAAGCAATTCCGGATCGGTTGCTCGCGGCTTGATTGCATTCGGCTGATAGCCAGGGAGGTCGACTGCTGTCGGAAAGGTAGGCGTAAAAATTGCCTGTTGCACATCTTTGGGAATATCAATCACCACCGGCCCCGGACGCCCGGTGGTGGCGATGTGAAAGGCCTCCTTGACGACGCGCGGCAGATCTTCCTTGTCCAGCACGAGAAAACTATGCTTCACTATTGGCAGTGTCATACCAAAAAAATCAGTTTCCTGAAAGGCGGTCTTACCGATAAACTGCTGGTACACCTGCCCGGTGATCGTGATCAACGGAATACTGTCCATATAGGCATCGGCGATGCAGGTAACGAGATTGGTTGCACCCGGACCGCTGGTGGCCATGCAGACCGAAGCCTTGCCGGTGGCACGCGCATAGCCATGTGCCATAAATCCACCCCCCTGCTCCATGCGGGGCAGAATCGTGCGGATTTTATGGCTCTTGGTCAGTGCCTGGTGCAACTCCATGGATGCACCGCCCGGATAGGCAAATACCACCTCGACCCCCTCCCGCTCAAGCGAAGCAACCAGGACGTCTGCACCCTTCATTTCAGGGCCAATCTGATCTTGTTTAGGCGAATCCATTACTGTATCAGTTTTCATTGTAGTGTGGTATTTATATACGATGGGTAAAAAGTGAAGCCAGAGGCGCGTTGTTTAAAAATTAAGCAGCAAGACAGTAAACCGCGGTCAAATCAAGCACGGAACAGCCTTGCGGAGCCTGCTGTTTCATTGCAACCTGTTCGACATGCCGAAAATTTTATTTTTAGGAGATATCGTAGGGCGCCCAGGGCGCACTTTTGTGACTGAGCATGTCGCTTCGCTCAAGGCTGAATACGGTGCGGACTGTGTCATCGTAAATGCGGAAAATGCCGCTGGCGGGGCTGGAATCACTGCAAAAATCGCGAATCAACTCTGTGCCAGCGGAGTCGATGGAATTACTCTGGGCGATCATGTATGGGATCAAAAAAACTTTGAAAATGAAATCAATCAGCTTGAACATGTGTGTCGACCGGCGAATTTACCAGAGCAAAATCCGGGGCGCACACATCTACTGATTGAGCAAAACGGCTTCCGTCTGGGCGTGTTTACGGTCCTAGGGCGACACTATTTAAACCTTAAATCAAGCTGCCCATTTAAAGCAGCCGATGCCAAACTCGCCGAGCTTGAAGCAGTCTGTGATGCGGTTCTGGTCGAAGCTCACATGGAGGCGAGCTCGGAAAAAATCGCACTGGGCTGGTATCTCGACGGCCGCGCCGCGGCAGTGATCGGCACCCATACCCACACCGCCACTGCAGATGGACGTATTTTGCCGAACGGCACGGCTTACTTAAGTGATGCGGGCATGTGCGGCCCGCATCAATCGGTCCTTGGCCGCGATATTGATGCGGTGGTGGCAAGCTTTCTCGATGGCATCAAACGTCGCTTGCCCGTAGCCGAGGCCGATGTGCGCCTCTGCGGCTGTTTGATTGAAGTCCATGCTGCGAGCGGCCTGGCCACCCAATTTGAGCGTATTGAAATCAAATCCACCAGCCACTCCAAAGCAGCCCTGACCATCTAACACGAGTACATTCAAAGCTTGCATACATATCAACATATAATGATATATTGATATAATAAACTCATGAACCATTTTTTTTCGACCAAGCCATTCACCGCCAAAGGGCAGCAACTCGTTGATCTGTTTACCAAGCGAATTGTCTACCTCGACGGTGCAATGGGCACTATGATCCAGCAGCATAAGCTCGAAGAAGCCGACTTTCGCGATAATTCGTTTACCGAGGTGAAGGGCGATTTGAAAGGGAACAACGACCTGCTTTCAATCACACGTCCGGAACTTATCGCCGAGATCCATCGCGCCTTTTTGGAAGCTGGCGCGGACATCATCGAGACCAACACTTTCAGCGGCACCACGATTGCTCAAGCGGACTACGGGCTCGCGCATCGCGTTCGTGAGATAAATCTCGAATCGGCCAAGCTCGCCCGCACAGTCGCAGACGAGTTCGCCGAGCAAGCGGGGCGCCCCACATTTGTGGCCGGTGCGATCGGACCGACCAACCGAACCGGCTCACTCTCTCCGGATGTTAATCGGCCCGAGTACCGTGCTACCAGCTACGACGAGCTTTATCAGGCATATTATGAGCAGACCGCCGCTCTGGTTGCCGGCGGCGTTGATTTGCTTTTGCCTGAAACCGTTTTTGATACACTTAATTTAAAGGCTTGCTTACACGCGATCGAAGACTTCTTCGATACCCAAGATAAACGCTTGCCGGTAATTGTCTCGGTAACCATTACCGATCAGTCAGGACGCACGCTGTCGGGCCAGACTGTTGAAGCGTGCTGGAACTCCATCCGCCATGCGAAACCACTCTGTGTCGGCTTGAACTGCGCACTGGGTGCCGACTTAATGAAACCCTTTCTGGAAGAGCTTGCACGCGTCGCCGACAGCTATGTGCATGTCTATCCAAACGCCGGCCTGCCCAATCCACTCGCGGCGACCGGCTACGATGAAACACCCGCACATACTGGCAGCGCGGTCGGTGCATTTGCACGAGCAGGACTGGTTAATTTGGTTGGTGGCTGCTGCGGCACCACGCCCGCACACATCGCAGCAATCAAGGCAGCGGTTGAGGAATTTCCACCACGCAAGATCCCAACGATCACACCCGCACAACGACTCAGCGGACTCGAAGCACTCAACATCATTGAAGGCAAGACCGGGTTCATCAAGGTTGGCGAACGCACCAACGTTACCGGTTCGCCTCGCTTCAAGAAATTGATCAAAAATGACGACTTCAGCGGCGGCCTCGCCATCGCCCTCTCTCAAATCGAGCACGGGGCACACATTATCGATATCAATTTCGACGAAGGCATGCTTGAGGGCGAAGCCTGCATGACACGTTTCCTCAACCTCGTCGCTTCTGAACCAGATATTTGCAAGGTCCCGATCATGCTGGACAGCTCCAAGTGGGCGATCATTGAAGCTGGTCTCAAATGCGTGCAGGGCAAGTGCATCGTCAATTCGATCAGTCTTAAAGGCGGGGAAGACGAATTCCGCGAACAGGCCAGAAAAATCATGCGTTACGGCGCAGCTGTAATTGTGATGGCCTTCGACGAGAATGGACAGGCCGCTGACAAAGAAGACAAAGTTGCGATCGCCGAACGCTCGTACAAGATCTTAACTGCAGAGGTCGGCATGGATCCGCAGGATATTATTTTTGACCTCAACATCCTGACAGTTGCCACCGGCATGGAATCGCACAACCACTACGCCGTTGATTTTATCGAAGCGGTGCGCACAGTCAAACAACGCTGCCCCGGTGCACGCACCAGTGGCGGACTGTCGAATATTTCCTTCTCCTTTCGCGGCAACAACCCGGTGCGCGAAGCGATGCACGCAGCCTTTCTACATCATGCCATCGACGCTGGCCTCGACATGGCCATCGTCAACCCCAGCATGCTGATGGATTATAACGCGATCGATCCAACGCTGCGACAACTGGTCGAAGATGTGCTGCTGAACCGGCACCCGGAAGCCACCGATAAACTGATTGAATATGCTGAAGGCCTCAAAGACGGCCGCATCTCCCTCGGCACAGGCACGCCTGAAGAACGCATCCACTCGGCCATGCTCGAAGGCATGAGTCTGTTGCGTGAACTTTTCGCCCGTGCGACACAGGAAAAAAACCCAGAGATCATTGAAGCATTTTTAAAATCAGGAGCCGGAGCCATCTCCGCGCCCAGCAAAAAAAAAACCACTGAGCTAAGCGATCAGTGGCGCAGCGGAACTGTTGAACAACGTCTCTCTCATGCCCTAGTCAAAGGGATTGTCGCCCACATCGAGGCCGACACCGAAGAAGCTCGACAAACATACCGCAGGCCTCTGGAAGTAATTGAAGGTCCCTTGATGGACGGAATGAAAGTCGTCGGCCAACTATTTGGTGAGGGCAAGATGTTCTTGCCACAAGTCGTCAAGAGTGCCCGCGTCATGAAAAAAGCAGTCGCGTATCTGTTACCCTACATGCAAGCCGCACAGACAGACGCAAGCGAAAGTACATCGGCCGGCAAATTTCTGATTGCAACCGTCAAGGGCGATGTGCACGACATCGGCAAAAACATCGTCGCAGTGGTGCTTGCATGCAATAATTACGAAGTTAAAGACCTAGGGGTGATGGTTGATTGCGACACCATATTGAACACTGCACGCGAATGGGGTGCCGACCTCATCGGCCTATCTGGATTAATCACGCCCTCGCTCGACGAGATGATTTTCAATGCTCGTGAAATGCAGCAACGCGGCTTTACTCAACCGCTGCTGATTGGAGGCGCGACAACCAGCAAAGCACACAGCGCGATCAAAATTGCTCCACACTACGATGCACCCGTGGTTCGAGTTGGCGATGCCTCGCTGGTCACCGAGGTGTGCAATAAGCTCCTAAACTCAAAGACGCGTGAGCTTTACATCGCTGAACTCGAAGCCGAAAATATACAACAACGCGAACGCTTTGCCGCCGCCAACGCAGGCAAGAACCTGCTCCCGATTGAACAGGCCCGTGCCAAGCGCTTTACCTGCGACTGGGCCCGCGCCGATCTCCTCGCTCCGAAGCAACCAGGTCTCAGTGTGAGCGATCATATTTCATTGCAGGAACTAAGCGCGTACATTGACTTTTCGCCGCTGTTCTGGACCTGGGAACTCAAGGGACTGTATCCCAAAATTCTCGACAGCAAGACATACGGCGAACAGGCACGCAGCCTTTACAACGATGCCCAGGGACTCATTCAACGCATCATCCGCGAGCAACGCTTCCGCGCCCGCAGCGTCGTCGGCCTGTGGCCAGCCAACTCGGTGGGCGACGACATCGAACTATACGGCGAACAAGGCGAAGTGCTTGGCAGGTTGCACAGCCTGCGCCAACAAAAGCAAAAGACCCAAAGCGATACCTACTATGCACTGGCTGATTTTGTCGCTCCCAAGGACAGCGGTTACATCGATGCCTGCGGGGCCTTTGTCAGCTGCATCGATGGAGTCGATGCCTTTGCCGGCGAATTCGAACAGGCACAGGACGATTACAACGCAATCATGGTCAAAGCCATCGGTGACCGCTTTGCCGAAGCCCTGGCCGAATATACGCACCGGCAGGTGCGTACCGTACTCTGGGGCTATGCGCCCGAAGAACAGTTGAGCAACGAACAACTGATCAAAGAGCAGTATCGCGGCATCCGCCCAGCATCCGGGTATCCCGCGACGCCCGATCACACCGAGAAGGCTACCATCTGGAAGTTGCTGCATGCCGAAGCCAACACCGGTGCCACGCTTACCGAAAACTTCGCAATGAATCCGGGCAGTTGTGTGAGTGGACTGTATTTCGCCCACCCTGAAGCCAAATACATTCATGTCGGCCCGATCAATCGGGACCAGATGGCCGACTATGCCAAGCGCAAAGGCCAAAGCCTGCAAGCGACGGAACGTTGGCTCGGGCCAAACCGAGGCTATTGAACTCCCACCGAGTAAGCCCTGTATGCAAACTGCCCGCATGAATGCCAACCTCACAGACGCCCCACTCGACACGATTGATTGGGGACTGACGGAGTATGCAGACGCCCTTGAGCGGCAAAAAAAACTGGTCGATTGCCGGCGCAGTGGACAGGCGGTAGACACACTGATCCTGACCGAGCATAGTCCGGTTTACACCATCGGCTTACGCAAAGGTGCCGAGCGGCATCTGATCTGGGACCAGGCGCAACTCGACGCCCAGGGCGTACGCGTCAGCCGAAGCAACCGCGGCGGCGACATCACCTACCATGGCCCCGGACAAGTGGTTGCTTATCCAATCATATGCCTACAAAAGCGGCGTGACCTACACGCTTATTTGCGAGCTTTGGAAACTGTGGTGATTCGTACACTTGACGGTTTTGGACTGCAGGCCTCACGTCGCAATGGTAAAACCGGCATCTGGCTGGAGCACCGCAAGATCTGCGCAATTGGTGTAGCGGTGCGCACCTGGGTGACCTACCACGGCTTCGCCCTGAATGTAAATCCAAACATGCAGCACTTCTGCGGCATCATCCCCTGCGGCATCAGCGACGGCAGCGTGACCTCGATGCAAGCCGAGTTGGGAAAACCCATCGATCTAGATCGTGTTAAAGCACGTTTAACAGTTGAATTTAAAACTGTTTTTCACCATGCTTCTGCCTTTTATGAACAATCGTAAACCAGAATGGCTCCGCGCTCAGCTACCGACCAGCGCTGAATACAAAACCGTACGTAAAATCGTCGATACACACGATCTGCACACCGTGTGCAAGAGCGCCCAGTGCCCGAACATGGGCGAATGTTGGTCGCGCGGCACGGCAACCGTCATGATCCTGGGAAATATCTGCACCCGCGCGTGCACCTTTTGTGCGATCCAAACCGGTCGACCCAGCGAACTCGACCTTGGCGAACCCGCCCGAGTGGCGGAATCGATTGCCAAAATGAACTTGAAACACGCGGTGATTACATCCGTAGCCCGCGATGACCTCAAAGACGGCGGCGCCAGTGTCTGGGCCGCCACCATTCGAGCGATCCATCACCGCACACCAGATTGCGCGGTTGAAGTGCTTACGGCCGATTTCCGTGGGCAGCAGGAATATCTCGATATCGTACTGGATGCCTGCCCAGACATTTTTAACCATAATCTGGAGACCGTCAAACGTCTGCAGCGCCCCATTCGTAAAACTGCTCGATACGAGCGCTCCCTCTGGGTGCTTGAACATGCAAAATCACGTGGTTTTACCACCAAATCCGGGATCATGCTGGGCATCGGCGAGCGCACTGAAGAAATCGAGCAGGTACTACAGGACATGCGCGGGGTTGGCGTCGATATCCTGACCATCGGCCAATATCTACAACCCAGCCAGCAACACCAAGCAGTGGACCGCTGGGTCAGTCCCGAAGAATTTACCCGGTGGAAAGCATATGCGCTAGATATTGGTTTCGGTGCCTGTGAATCCGGGCCACTGATCCGCTCTTCCTATCACGCTGAGGAACAGTCGGCCATGTTTGATGTACGCGCCCGCCGCAAAGCCATGGTGGCGGCCGCAGATGCCCGGCAAGCCTCGCCCCCGCGGCTAGATCCAGTCTTCGCCGTGTGACTTAAGAGCCTTGGCCAAAACCTTTGCAAAAAACGGTCCACGGAAAATCAAACCCGTGTAGAGTTGTACCAGCGATGCGCCCGCATCCATCTTTGCGCCAGCCGCTGCAGCTGAGTCAATTCCACCCACACCAATGATCGGCAGCTTACCAGCAGTGGCGCGATGAATATAATTAATCACCTCGTTTGAGCGTTTTTGAAGATCCGGACCGCCGCTCATACCACCGGTTTCGGTTGAACTAAAGCCACGCGGACGCTTCACCGTAGTATTGGTGGCAATGATACCCGCATAGTCCAAATCAAGCAGGACTTCGACGATCTGATCAATCTCTGCATACGTTAGGTCCGGCGCAATCTTGAGTAGCAGCGGATGCGGCTGATAGCCAAGTTTCTTTGCATAGTGACGATTTTCATCGCCCAGAGTGGTCAACAAATCGCGCAAATAGCCCTTAGACTGAAGATCGCGCAGGCCGGGTGTATTCGGGCTACTGATGTTGATGGTAAAATAATCCGCCTGATCCGCCAATGTCCGGAATGACGCCAAATAGTCCTCTACCGCCTGATCTAAGGAAGTCGCTTTTGCCTTACCGATATTGACTCCGACGGGCATCCCACGTTTGCCCTTGGGGTAATATTTGGACAAATTATTCAACATCGTCTCAGCGCCCTTATTATTAAAGCCCATCCGGTTGACCAGCAACTGCTGCTCAGGATAGCGAAACAAGCGCGGCCGCGGATTACCGGGCTGTGCCTGTGGTGTGACAGTCCCCACCTCGGCATGCCCAAAGCCCAACGCCTCAATAGCACCCGGAAACTCCCCGTCTTTATCCATCCCCGCAGCCAGCCCAACACGATTCGGAAATTCTAATCCAAACAACTTTACCGGCTTGTCCTCACGAATTTGATTGCACCAGCGAAATAGGCTACAAAGTGGGGGCATACCCTTGAGCATGACGAGCGCGGCACGCCCAAGATCATGTGCCTGCTCCGGCTCCATCTTAAAAAGAATCGGACGAATAATGTTTTCGTAGATACACCCCATGGTAATAAGTTTGTTAGCCTGAATTCAAAAAATGATCATGCTAACAAGACTTCACCACGAAACAATGAAAATCATTCGCTTGAAAATTTTCTGACAAAGCACTTTACAATTGGGTTTTGTACGCTTTAACCCGTTCTATCTTAGCACACAAATATTCAAACCAAAATACATAGCGATCATCCAATCGCCCCTGCAAACCAATCCTTCTAAAAGTATGCCCCACACAACGACAAAACTCACCTGGTGCACCGCCCGCATCGGAGAAGACATGAACTGGTGGATCAAAGCCATCAGTGATCCGATTCATTGGGATATTGACGGCCTCGGCATTATTGACCCCCGTCAATTTCAACACCTGCTCGACCTGCTTGAACCCTTAGCAGAATACGGACTACAGACAGATCTCGTTGAAGAAGCCTTCTACGCATTCGGCGTTGACACAGTTGAGCAAGACAAATCCGTGCGGCTGAAGCGTGTACACGACAACATTCTCGACAGCGAAGAACCACTGTTTGCATTGCCCGATGTACTGGATGAAGAAAAAGGCCCCTATGCAGACTTACTGGACCATATTACCAAACTGCGGATCAAAATGCTGAATGATCTAATTGACTTCAACCAGCAATTAACTATCGAGGAACTCGAAGAAGAGATTCGTGAGTCCCAGAACCGCGACTTCCTTGAAGGTCGTGCCACACACTACTTTGCCGAACTCACCGCCATTCTTGAATATGTACCAGAGGGTTTCGAACTTGAAGATGAAAGCGACCCCAAAAAAGACAGTCACGTCAGCTCGGACGACGACGAGACACTCGAAAAGGACCTCGCCGGCGTCCATACCGGCAGCGATGGCGAAGAGACTCTGGTTGCCGACGAAACCATGAAGTGGGATGAGGAAGAGGACGAAGAGGTTTTCGTAGAACCCACCGCCCCGCCTGATGACGTTCCAAACGAACGCTAATTCATACGAGAGAGATTTGGTAAGTTGGTTGTCACATGTTGTTATAGCAGGATTGATCTGACAAAGCGTGCTTGATTCGCCAGAACAGTCTCAAAACTGTGCATCGGTATAGGTGAATCGTGTTTCTTGTTATACGTTCAGAATCGATACAGACCGGTTGCGTTGAGAATCACATTCGTATGAGTGGATGTTGCTGCGACGGTACCGACGATAATAACTTTATCCAATTCTTTGATGCCTAGACTTTGCTTTAGGTCTCCTTCAATTGGACTACCTTCGCTATCCACAAATTGTACGGTGATACGCATGGATTTGATCTTGTCGGGATCTTCACAGCAGGCATCCCATGGTGTGGCGCAGTGGTCGTCGGCCATTTCGGAGCAGAACTCCAAATCCGAATCAGCGAGGACGAATCCGGCATAGCCTTCAATAAAGGGACTCACTGTTCCACCAATCTGTCCGCTTACTTGAATGCTTGCTCCAGGCTTAGCTTGCGCGCGCGCTTGAGAAACACTCCATGTATCTGCAGGAGGCGCTTCAAGGACAACTGCGGTCAGCGTATTCTTACCGTGTTTTGGATGCTTGCGGGTATCCTCTGCACGAGAACACGCAGGGCTCAACAGGATGAATATACCGATTGATACAGTGCTAAGGATTAAAGATAATGATTGTTTACGTTTGCTATTCATGATGTTTTATATCGAAAAGTGCTTACGAACGAAGTGTATTCGGCAGGGGTGCTGTTAGGCAGCGGATCGCGGGAGGGACCGCACCAAGTACACCAAGCAACAGGCCCACTGAAAGGCCGGCAATGACAACCGAGTTGGTCAGTTCGAGGTAAAAAGTGCCGATGGAAAAATGCACGGCTTGACCTTCCAACAGGAAGACCCCCAGAAAGGCAGCGAGCAATGTGCCACTGAGTGTCGCCAATAGACTTTCCTGAACCAATGAGATCAAAACCGCTATGCGACGAAATCCAATCGCCTGTAGTGTGGCAAGCTCGCGAATGCGCGAGGCAAAGGCGGCATACAGTAGATTAAACCCAGCAAAGATTGCACCCGCAGCGATCAGGCAGGCCGTGAGCCACGTCATTGCGCGTATTGGAGCAAAGAATCCAGACAACTTGTCGTAATAGTCCACTTCACGAATCGCGCTCAGTTCAAGATCCAGTCGTTGTTTTGCAAATAGATCGACGGCGGAAAAGTTAAGAGGATCTTGTAGACGCAAGATGACACAAGAAAGTGAGTCGCGTTGGGTAAGTGTCATGAGGTCGTTGCGGTCAAACCAGACCTCTGACTCCATGACAGTTCCTGGAGCTTCGAAGATTCCTGAGATGGTGAAGCGCTGACCTTCAAAATCAATTGTTGCACCGGGCCGTAATGCGTCCATCGGAAGTTCGAGTATATGATGGGTCAGGCGCCCAACGAGCACTTCGCCGGAAGAGGGAAAGACTCCTTTGAGGATACGGACTTCCCGGTGCACTTCAAATGCGGCAGGGGTGACTCCACGTAAGAGTGCCTGTTGTTTGCCGCTCACATCAGTTCCGAGTTCGCCCATGAAATGGACTTCGCCTGAAACGGCAGCTTGTTCTAAACGCGTTTCAACTCCGCGAATACCTGCTGCAAGTGATTCGACTTGAACATCGATCTCACTGCGTTCAACACTTTCTTCTGAACCAGTACTTAGCAGGATTACATTGTTGGCTGAGCCGCTTGCGCTCAACACAGACTTCATGCCTTCGTTAAACGCACCGGTTGCTAAAATTAAAAAAACAACTACACAGGAACCAGCAATCTTTTGCAGCAGGCGCGGCATGTCGCGCAGTAGGTTGCGTGTGGCATACGCGAAGGGCAGTAATCGTATCTGCAATGCGTTCATGGATTATCGGCGAAGAGATTCAACCAGCGGCTGTTTGGCTGAGACCCATGCAGGCCAAATTGAGGCCACGATCCCCAGTCCGCAGGCAATTGACCAGGCGAATAGTATTCCGTCCAGGCTTGGTATTAGTGCTAGAGTCAGACCTTCGTTGCCAATGGTGTAGCTCCTGAAGTAGAAAAACAATGAGGCACCGAGACTGCCGATGAGTCCGCCCGCCAAGCCAAGTAGAGCACCTTCTCCGATCATGATCAAACCTACCATGGTGCGGGAGAAACCGATCGTCTGCAACACTGCGCTTTCCTGAACACGACCGCGTGCAGCCAGCAATAGCGCGTTACCAACCAGCCCAAGCACCGCAATTACAGCGCCGAGCCCGATCCATCGAGTAAAATGGATCATCTCAATCAGATCTCGTGCGGTCTGTAAGAAGAAGGCCTTTTCGGGCCGTGTGGTGGTGGGTGCACTATCAGCGGCAAAGAGTTCATCAATTGCGCTTGCGACGGAATCGATTTGCGAGGTATCGCTAATGCGCACATTGAATTGTGTCACTGTTCCCAGCCCAATGCGGGAGGCTTGCTGTAAAAAGGGAAGTTGTACATAGGCCACGTTGTTGTCCTGTTGCAATGGCGATCTGATGATGCCCGCAACCCAAACACGCACTCCAACAGCCTCAAAGGTGTCGCCCGGGCTAAGTCCGCGCCTACGCGCGAGGTGTTCTCCAATCAGTGCTGCATCGCTGCGAGACTTCCATAGCTCCATTGAGCCGCTGGTCACTTGCAGTTCAGGATTGTAATCACTGAGGGTTTCAGGGGGCACACCACGAAAGGTAATTACATCCAGACTGGCACCGCAGTTGTTGACTGTGATTTGAATTGGAATGGCTTTGCTGACCCCGCTGATGCGCTGGATGTCACTCAGGTAGTGCTCAGGCAAGCGCGAAGTCATCGGGCAAAAGCGATTTTCGCGATATACGATTAGCACGTTATCATTGGCACCGCTTTGGATGACGCGTGCCAGTGAGGATTGCATCGTTTGCACCGCTGTGAAAAGAAACATCCCCGCACCAACACCCATGATCGTCAGTAAGCTGCGCAGGCGATGACGTAGCACTTGCTTCAGTGCAAGATTGAGAGTGTGACGCAATTTCATTGCACGTTGCCGGTTTCGTGAATCTCAGTTTGCTCAATCAGTTTGCCTTTTTGCAAGTGCACGATACGGCATGCGGCTTCGGCTGCAATCGCGTCATGGGTGACCATAACGATGGTTTTGCCATACTTTTTAGAAAGCTCGCGCATGAGCTGCAGAATCGAGGTAGCGGACTCGCGGTCGAGGTCACCAGTCGGTTCGTCTGCCACCAGCAGTTCTGGATCGGTGACGATTGCACGGGCGATTGCAACGCGTTGCTCTTGTCCGCCTGAAAGTTCACATGGGCGGTGGTCCATACGGTCTGCCAGGCCGACTAGTTCCAATGCTGCGTTGACCTTACTGCGCCGTTCGTCGCGGCTCAGTTCGGGATTAAGCAGCAGTGGGAGCTCGACATTTTCGAAAGCAGTCAGAATCGGCACGAGATGATAGAGCTGGAAAATATAGCCGCAGTGTTTGGCGCGCCAGCTGGTGAGTTCGCTGCGAGAGAGCGCAGCGAGGTCGCGTTCACCGACCCAAAGCTCGCCGGTCGTTGGATTGTCGATGCCAGCGATTAGATTCAAGAGCGTGGTTTTTCCTGATCCAGAAGGCCCCATGAGGGCAAGAAATTCACCGTTTGGTACATCCAAATCGAGGGCTTCAAGCGGTGTGACAGTGCTGGTGCCCTTGCGATAGGTCTTGGAGAGACCACGGCAACGAATCAGGGCTGGTTGTGTAGATTCAGTCATCAGTGAAAAAGTATTTGAATTTTAATTGTGGATACGGTCGCCTTCTTTGAGATCATCTGGCGGATGGATAACCACACGAGCACCAGGCTTTAGCCCGGTTTTGATTCGCCAGTAACCATTCTGTTCTTCAGAATCGAGCTGTATTGCTTGTAAGGTCAGACGTTTACCTGAAGCATCCAGTGTCCAGACAAAGTACGCGCCCAAGCGTTCGACCAAGGCGTTGGCAGGGATGTAAACTGCAGCACGTGCGATGCTTTGTATCGGGTTGGCCCTACCGGTCGTTGCCGCAGCTAGGAATTCAGCCCGGCATAGCATTTCAGGCCGCAGGCCATTCGATGTGTTTAATAACTGAACCTTCGCCTGCAGTGTATTGCGTTGCAGATCAGCTTGTCCATCAATACGTGTAACACGACCCTTGAAGACAGTGTCCGGTAGAAAGACCGAACGTAGACGAACTGGCTGGTCAATCAAGAGCTGTGCGGCTTCTTCCAATGGCACGTCGATGCGGGCCTGCAGAGAATCGGGGTCGAAGATCTGTACGACAGCAGATGATTTGGGGTCGTCCATTCCAGCCATGCGTTTGAGCCCTGGAGAAACATAGATTTTTTGAATAATTCCATTAACCGGACTGCGTATTTCCATCCGGTCAAGTGCCAGTTGTTTCCGCGCCAGATCGGTCTCCGCCGCGTCAAGTTCGTGCGCGGTGCGTTTGACCACTGCGCTACGAGCTGCCAGTTCAGATTCCAGTTCAGCTTGCTTGGCCCGGAGTGCTTGAATTACGGCGCTCTGCGTTAAGACTCGCAAGCGTGCTTGAGTGATTGCCTGTTCGGGAACACTTTGTAAGCTGACGGTGAGTAGGCGCTTCTCGTCATCCAGTAGCTCGTTCAAACGAGCCTCTTCGATGTCAATTTCTTTGCTTAAGCGCCGAAGGCTTGCACGCGTCAAACGAACCATTGCCTGCCTTTCAGTTAGAGCGGCAGCTCGTTCGTTGTGCCTTGCTTTAGCGGAAGCTAGGTTGAGAACTGCGTCATCATCGACTAATTTAGCAAGAAGTTGTCCTATCGTAACCGTTTCACCCTCCAGCACGTGAACCGAATCCACAAAACCATCGTTTAGAGCTGCTACATAGATCGGGAGAGGATCCGCCTCGATCCAGCCAGAGGCTTGAAAGAGAGCTTTTCCGCTGAAATCGTCAACCGCCCTTGATTGGCCATCGACCGTCTTGCGGTGCACTTGCTGAATGCGCTGAGTAACGACTGACTCTAGCTGCACATCACGCACGGGCACCATGCGTTCACCAAACAATAGTAACACTAAAAGCACAAACGCAAGTAAGAGTGCAATCGGTAGTAAATTCGCGAGTCGCAGCCGGGAGGGCTTTGACTTGGCCAGGGGCGATTCATTGCGCCCGCATTTAGTAAATAGATCTGATTTGAGGACCATGCCATGTGATTCGTTTACAGTACCGTCGACTCAAGAGCCGACATACGACAGATGCACAGCCGATTCTCAAGCGAGTCGGCTGCGCGCACAAACGAAACACAGAATCAGATCAACCAGGACTGTAAGCGACAAAGATACCGACTGGAACTCAGTGGTGGCGCACGGGGCAATTGGCAGAAAGTTCGGTTGTGTGGGCGCACCATTACCCATCCCTCAGTTACAGTGGTGATGACAGTAAATGTGGTACAGAAAGAGTCCGCATTGGGTGCCACGACGTAGAGTGGTTGCCTGGCTTGTGAATTGCGTTCATGTTTAACGCAGCAATCTGAAGAGGGCTCTTGGCAGCACGTCGCTACCTGAGCTCTATATTCAGTCCTCTCGAAATGTTGACAACTGCAACTTGACGCGTTCAGGGATAAGCCCATGAACGATAGCAAAACAAGGAGGCTGTACATTAACAAACGCATGACTAGGTCGTATATAAAAGAGACCATCGCCTGAATAGCAAGTTCCGAGTGATCATCGAAAATGAAATACGGTTCGGCTGAAACCAGTTTGTTATCGTAATCAAAACAACAATTCTCCTACACGTTTAAGAATTGAGCATTCTCGTCGAGCAGCTCTCTAAAAAACACCTCACGCGCCCTGACGAAGCATCTGAAAATATCGACCTTGTTGAGTTGCGATCAATGCCACTTGAACCTACATTCGAGAGTTGGATTCGCGATCTTTCACAATCTTTTGCCCCACAAGGCATTGCAAATTCGATTTGATGCACCAAATGGTGCGCCTTCACGCCTTTGCAATGCCCTGTGAAACAAAATCTTACAAAATCTCATCGACTCCCACTCCTGAATTTAGGTTGAACTGTTACTGTGAAGTGGTTATTTTTTGCGAACAATTTACTGAAAGCGATTTTGCAGATTTGAATACAACGGGTAATTGATTCTAAACACTACTAGAAACAATCAGTATGGATAAGATGAATGTAACGATTATAATGAACACTACGATCAAGCAATGCTTCAAATTGAAGCTTAAAGCTGAACCACTGCGTTTACGAATATCAATCTTCAAAGTGGGCACCTCTGTAATCGACCATGAATGATCAGGCTTGGCAGGCCTCAACAAACGAATCACTTGTGGCGATACACTATCCTCGGCAACTGATAATAAGCGTAGATTACCATGCAGAAAACGCTGCATTCGAAAACCAAGTGCCTGATCAAATGCAAACATCAATGCTTGACCATGATTTGCATGATCGAAAACCAACAATACCGGAACAGGAGACTTGAATTGCTGCAAACCTACCTGTGCTAGCACACAGGCGTCGGCATATGCACACGATTGCAAGTTCAATGAATCATGCCCATCCAGCAAACGGGTCATCAAACTCGCAAGCATTGAGCGTGATAATTTGCTAGACTCTCGATTAGTATCCACCAATGACCAGTCAACCTTGGAACAAAATAACTCTGCCTGACGACTCACATCAGCCTGCCAGAGTTCACAATTATCCTCGGAAAAGACCAACATTGCACCAAGAAGCGTACGCAGTTCCTGCTTTAAGATGCCCAGTTGAGCGGATGCCGCCTCTACACAGAGACCAGATGGAAGCGGACATGCAGCCATCAACGGAAAACGGGAACGTCCCACCGAATCACGTGAAGGCACGGAAACAATACAAAACACCTGAGCGTTCAAAAACGCTAAAAAACTCCATTCTTCTGAAACATTCTGAATACTATCACCGCTTTGCTGTAATGCAGGAATGATCGAATGGTCATAAAAGATGCGTTTCAGATGATGACCGGTGCTCGTATCAGACGTGACAAACATATGATCCGACCAGGCCGGATGTTTTCCAAAAAGAATGAGGCCGCCTGTTTTCATGCGACTAAAAACCCTTCAAATCGGATGTGCGCAGCCATTCATCTGCATCAGGCACCGACTCCGGGAAATCTAACAACAAACGATAGCCGACCGTTTTATAATCCGCTAATGCCAGCGTCCCCTGAAACATATATTTACCATTTCCAACCGACTTAATCGCATCTTGCTGTCTCAACAGAAGCTGCAAAGCGGCCCACCCTCCGCTTATACGCACTCGACCGACATCACCTGCTTGACCATCGGCGGTCGAGGTAAAGAATATATTCAGTACCTCTTCGGCTAATTCTACATCGCCCAAGGTTCTGGACTGCTTAGCCATACGTACTGGTTCACCAATTCCACTCAACTGCACCAGACGTGCCCGCCAAACAACCGTATCACGAATACTACTGGACCTCAGATCTGCGAGCGGAGCAAACTCAAATCCAACCGTCTCTTCCATCAGTTCAGGCGTCAGATTTGATTGGATAAATAAATCAACATTTTGCAAAGACTCAAGCATCCGTTCAAACTCATCCGATTGTGTCTCTTCCATTGCCGCTTTAAACTGAACAATGTTATCAGATACTTTACGTAGCTCATCGCTCAGCTCAGCGAGTTCTCTCTTAGATAACATGCGCTGCGAGTCGGCAAACACGGGAAAGCCAATCAACTGCTTGAGTTCAGCCAACAACAACTGCTGGTACTGCTTAAACAAACGACTTTTTGCCCGGTTAAGTCCTTGACCGGCAAGTACCTTTAGCTTATCTATGGTTACTTGCTGCGGCTCACTGTAATCGGCGGAAGAGATGGCAGCAGCCACAGATTGATGCTGCCCACGAAGGTCTTCCAACAGCTCGGCAGCTGTCGACCATTGTTGCAAATTGATCGCCTTGAGTTGCGCCAGGTAAGCATCCAAGGCACGATATAGTGATAAACGAACCGTAAGACCGTTGTCTGGATTTAAATAGTTCTGATCGGCATCCTCAAAGCGTTGCAACAATTTGGGATCGGCAAGTCGATCAAAGCTGGTCACCAACTCATTACGTTGCTCATCCACTCGCTCTAAGATTGCTTGACTCAACCTCCCGCCGCCCTCGGCAGACCGATTCACTCCAGTATTTAAATCATTGACCCGTGTATCGACATTTTCTTTAGCCTGATTAATCTGCTGCAAATAATAACCGGTAAAAGTAAAGCTCTGTCCGTCTGTGTTTAGATCCTGAGTGGAATTCAGAAACCTTGTGTACTGATCATCCAAGCGACTGACTGTTTCAGTTTTGATCGAGCCGCTTTTGGTCGTCTTTGACAGAAATATACTCTCCGCTTGCGCCACATCTTCCAGTCCCTGCAACAGACCAACGAGGCGACTCATATCATTTTCCTGCCTGACGCGAATCTCACTAATTTCATTGATCCATAAATCCAGACCATGCGAAATTGCAGCGAGGCCATCGTCTCGAAGATCATCAATTGCAGCATAATGTCGTGAAAACGTTTCATTCGGCCAGCCGGATGAAGCAATATAGTCATCGGTGTAAAAGTCGGCATAAAGCTGCTCCAATTCAGGTCCAAGACGATCTTCGGTCAGGAAATTATACAGCGCATCCAACTGCTTGAATAAGCTGTCAGCGTAACCTGAGGAACGATCTGCTTGATTGAGCAATATTTGAACCTGGATCAATGAATGCAAGCCGGCCGCATTACTCTCTCCCCATGAATCCTGCGTAGCTGCACGCAGTTTTTCTCGCGCATTTACCAGGATGGGCAGCACAACTGCATCTTCATACAGGCTTCTTACCGCGCTTTCACGATCAATACTGTCGCCGGTAAACATATCGTCAAAAAACTTGAGCGGACGAAACACCCCGGGGACTTCCAACTCTGACCGCGCGTAGGTTGCCATCTGCCCAAGGTAAGTCGGCAAGGTATACGTTTTCGTGGAAACATCAAAACTCACATCCTTATCCGTTTCGAAAGCATCTCCCAATCCGATATCGTAAACAATGGGGCGACTCCACTCAGCCGCTCCTCCCTGCAGCGATGATTCGCGGTATTCACCTTCCGCAAATTTCCAGTGTGCATATTCGTCGCCGATGTTGCGACGAAATGAACGGGAGCCGAACCATGCGGCAGCTAGAATTGCGCTGACCCCCATCAAACATGCGCAAGTAAATATCATGGTACGGCGACGCATCGCACTTTTGACCTCACCGGAACTAGTTACCAATCCGGACTCACGATAAATTTTGTGGAAGAATGAGTCACGCAAGAACAGCGGCGTCTCTTTTTTGAAAGACGACAGGGCCATATCCCCGAGCTTCTTGCCCATAACTTCGGCAAGTGCTTTATCCAGCGCATCGCCCTGTTGCAGCGATGAAGTAAAATAAATCCCACGAATAAACAAAGGCTTCTGTGACCATGGATTGAGCGAAAACACAATCTCAATATAACGCCGTAGGTTAGGAATTGCCGCACGTAATTCGTTTGGAAATGTGAATAGTGAATCTAAATCATCTAATCGTTTATCGGCATGTGCACGCGGATCTAACAAATAAGTCAAGCGCCGCTTTTTTAGTTTAGCAATCACGTCGTCCAAGTACTCATCTACCTGCTCCGGTACAAACGGTTCATCCAACCCGTTGGGATTAGACCAGCCCAGCATTTGTTGCTGCAAATTTGGCTCAGTAATATTTTCAACAAATTCTCGAAAACCGGGAATGAAATCCGACTTTGTGACCAAAATAAATACCGGAAAACGAACCCCAAGTACATTTTGCACCAGAGTAATTTGCTCGGCAATGTGTGAAGCTTTCTCTTCAATCACCGAAAAGTCGTCACGAATCAGAGAATCGGCTGATATCGTCAGAATAAAGCCATTAATTGGCATATTCTTACGGGCTTTCTTGAGCATTTTAAGGAACTCCTGCCATTCATTGGTTTTCCCGGCCGTAACTTTTTCTTCAAAGACCCGGCCGGCGGTATCCAAAATGATACCCTTGTTAGTAAACCACCAATTCATGTTAAGTGTTCCACCGACCCCTTGCATCAAATCATTCAGCCCCGGCGGAAAATCTTCTTTGGCATGACTACGCCGAATCGCTTCTGTCTTGCCTGAGCCAGCTTGGCCGGCCAATAGAAACCAGGGTAAATCATACACATTTTTATTGGCTTTATGCAATTTTTCTACCCCAGCCTCAAAATTGCTACGCATACTCTCAATGCCAGAAACTTCGACTGAATCTGCATCTTTACGCAACATGTTACTCAGTTCGCTACCCTTCTTCTTTTTCCAAAGGTGCAAACAAATCCACAGTATAAAGAAGAGGATTAGCAGAGTGAAGAATACCACCAGTACAATCACCCATGATCCGCTCAAAAAAGAAAGACCGGCAATTACAGGAACCCCGAGTATACCTAAGTAATATCGTGGTAATGACGTAAGTCGACTAAATGAAATCATGACGCAATAATTTTAGAAAGGACTTTGGACAAGCCGTTGAAGGCATCAATGTAGAGATATAAGACTGAAATAATGATCGCGATAATCGTTCCTATCGCAAGAACGAAGAGTCCAAGGTAACGTGGTACGGAGTCCGGTGAGACATTCATCTCTAAATTGTGCGAGTAGGCCTCCGGTGTAATTCTAGAAATGACATCGCGATCCATAAACCGTCTCACACGCGGCTCCAGACGTCGCATAATATCATGCAAATGATCTATATCATCTTCATACATTCCAGTGAAGCCAAGGCCGATACAGCAATAGTAGAAAGCCAGCTTGCTATCAGCATCATCACCGACCTCTGACTCAACATCATATAAGAAATCAAAAAATTCGTTATCACCCGCACGTCGATTAAATTCCGTGACAGCGATACGGCAATCATTCCACTCCGTCACACCGGAAGCAACTAGCATCGAATCCACAAAATAGATCAAGGCTAACTCAATCGACTCGAATTGGGCATTGAGGGTCGCATCTTCATGGATCAAGCCGGTTTGGATCTGTTCACGTAAATCAGCTAGATCAGCTTGAATGGTAGCCACATCCAGACTGGCTCCATTGCGGTAAATTCGATTGACCTTACAGATATACAGAAAGGTCGGTTCGCATAATTCGAGTAAGTTCATGTCTTGATTTTATGAATTAGTCGATAGAGATCATAAAGCACCTCACTTTAAAATCTGCGGTTTTAAAACCATTCCATTCGATGATCGCTTGTTTTTCTTTCTCAATTTTATTCCAGACACTGCCTTCTCCACCAGGAATAATTCGAAAGTAATACATGTATGACTTGCGCGGTAACATATGTGGAATGTGCGTCTCTCGCTTAAGCCGCACGCCACGCAACACTTTCTTCGACATTGAAATGGGCACAAATTTAAACACATCAATATCTTCAACCAAATTATATAGATCCTGCGGCTGCATGGACTTGGATTCAATGCCGAGAAATAAGTTATCCGACTGAGTAAAATGGCTCGGCTCGAAGGTGCCCAAATAGTAGTCTTCCTTACGTTCAAATACAACCTCAAGATAGTCAGGGATGACGACATCGCCTAATACTTCACGAATTTTCTTTGACAATACCTTCAGCGGCACAAAGGGATTGTCATGGTCATAGTCTTCGAGCAGGGAAAAGTGATCTGTATCGGCATCACTTATATGATCGGGGTTCAAGCAAACCAAACGCCCATACAACTTTTTCAATTCGACATACACGTTCATTGGGTGCATCACTCCGGTCTCCACGACTTCTGTAAGCACCGCATCAGCATCGCCCAAACAACTGGAACGTAACATCAAATCCAGATGACTGCTTTGCACCTGTTCCCGATTGAAGCCCTGCGACTTGTATTTACGAAAGAGATCTTTACGGCTAGCGGAGATTTGCTCTTTGAGCTGAGTCACCATTCTCAGTAATGCTGGAAACGCACGAATCGTAGTACATGGACCGCAAAAGTCAGGAGCGACGCGCGGCTGACCGAGATTTTCACCCACTCCCTGCATCACTCGAAAGAGCGGGATGACTTCAAACCCATCAAAATTATCCCCTTCGATCAAAATACGTCCATTCACCGATAAAAATTCAATCTGCTTGTCGGACTCACCGGTATTCTCGTCTGGAATACTACGCTCATATACGTGATAGAGATATTTGTTGGCCGTTTCCTGATTGATTTTACCAAGCAGTGTATTCGCTCGCTCTGGATTAAACACGGGGATGCCTAAATATACCGTAAACGATTCATTCTTTTTTGAGAAGCGCTCGCGAATATCGATTGAATCTAGCGATAAATTCTCTCCAAGCTCCACATATGTGCCGGATGGCATCACTGCCGACAAACGTTCACACAGGATTCTTTTATTGGAAAGACTATCGTCACATATGCGCATATCCAATACCCCATATGGATATGGATGCTGAATATTGCGCTCAACAGATAGTGCAGAGACGACCTGCCGTTGAAAAATTTGCATGTGTTGGGGCTGCAAAAATAAGCCCTCGTTCCAATGGATGATTCGTTTCATATGTTTAGCGTCGTTTTAGTTTTTTCAATTGTTTGACTATTAAATCATTGATAGCTTTTTCGATTTTCTGCGGCTGAATATCTTCCGCTAGGGCCACGTATTTTTTCCAGTATTTTGCCTCTTTATTCGCCAAAAATCCCCCACCCCCCTCGACTGACTGCTCAATCATTGAAGGTTGAAACTTTGACAGGTGGGATTGCGACAAAGAGGTCGGTAAGTCGGCGATGGAACTGATGATCAAGCCCACTTTCAAGCGGGTTTCATCAAGGATTCGATTCAAATGATCGACTTCTACCGACACTCCGCTGATATACTGCCCCACCAACTTGCGGATATCTTCCGCACTCAAGTCCCTCGACAAGCCCACCTGTTTAAAGACCTGGGTGCCCAGAGAATCGACCTGAGACACGCTCTTCAACAGTGAAATCAAAGCATTCTGCAAGCGCTCGATCGAAAGCGGTGAGTCTGTAGATAGCTTAAGAAAGCGTGCTAATTCATCAGTGGGTTGCTGCAGCGTCGCATCAGCCGAAACGCTAACCGCCTCTGCCGAATCGACTACTTCAGCAGGCGGCGCAATCGCTTGAAGAAACTCTTGTTGAGCACTCTCATCCAACTGCGCCCAATCACGATGAACGATTTCCATGGCTTGCTCAATGGTCACCGCTAATGGTGCGGCAGCAACGCGATCATGATGAACCGGTTCGACAGCGACCTCTGAACTTGCACGAGAATTACTCAACTGTGGAAAGCGCTCTCTCAGAGCGCTTAAATATTCAAAGCGAACTGCGTCGCCCTGAACATCTTCCAAATGAGAGCGGATTTCTTGCTGAAGAAATAATCTGGCTTCATCTTCGCCCAAATCGATTACGTCAAGCAGCCCTCGCTTCAAGCGTAATTCCATATCATCGAGCCATTCGTTTTTAGTTTTCATCACTCATATTATTGCAACACAGCCCCGAGAATCCCGAGGAATTGATCGTAAGCAGATTGTTCGGGAGCAATCAAGCAAAGTCTGATACCCACGTCAGAAAAAGCTGTTCGTTCGTTGCGCTTTGACAACACATGTTGGGTTTGCCAAGTTCCGGCAACCATCGCCAGCGCAGAACCTCCGGCAACATAATATTTATTGGCATCGGGATCATACAAATACTCTGCTATATTACCGGACAGATGCTTGAATTGTTGATTTGATTGCTGATTTACCGGCGCAAGAACCACCGGTTGAGTCACCCCATAGCCAGATTCCTCAATCCTGCGCTCGACATAATAAGAACCGCGGCGGATATCACTGACCAGCTCGGCAGACATGCGTGTATTCAACCGTTCCTGCCAGAAATATGCATCGCTGCTGGAATGCCCTTTTACCGCAAGCCGCCATTGCCCGGGAGTGGGCAGAGCCATTCCCATGGAATTTGCAAAATCAAATGCCAGGCGAGCACTCACTTGCTGAATCGGCAAGTCTTGATTGAGCGAGCGATTGGGAAACAATTCAGGTTCAATTGCCTTGTATTCATCCAAAACCACTGGATCGACTTCAAACCATGCATCGGCAACGATTACACCATCACGCTTCAAACCTCGACGGCCAATTGACCATGGTTTCATGCCCTCGCGATAGTCATCAATAGCACTATAACTCTGATCCAAGAAAAGTTCCCATTCACGGGGCAAATTATCAGCACTTTGATCCCAAAGTTTATTCGTTGACATCCAGTCATTAAACAAGCCAATACTGCATTCTTGCTCAGCTAGAAAAAAGTCTCCCTGCTCATCTTCAACACGATAGAAAGTAAGCGGGTACTCCTGCCAGCGCAAGATCAATTGTTGCTCGGTTTCATTTTCAATCGTCCATCCTTTAGTCAAGAATGCGGCATCTTCAAAGCTTGCTTTGACTTGGGTAAGATCGACTTCACGCATCTCGTCGATCAAAGTGCTAAGCCTTGCATCACGTGAATGATCTGGTAGTGACACAAATGTGTTGATCAACTCTTCCAGCAATGCAGGTTTTTCGGCATACAGCGACTCGTTGTTGCGCAACAGGTCTAATGCCGCGTAAACCTCAAACTCAATCCGAATACCACCGGTCAAATCAGCCGCACGCACAGCCATGATTTCGTGATACGAAAACACGACTTCACGATCACTCGGATCCAATACATCATCCTCAAACGATCGATTCCAAAGGGCCTTAAGTATCGCTTCAAAGTCATCGACTTTGCGACTGGGCACCTCCTGACGCAGGGAAGGTACGATCGCAGCCACTTGACCCAAGGCAGTCGGCGATAGCGTCGTCGATTCAGCACTCAGTCGCAACGCCAGTACCCGGGCAAACTCAGGCTGATTCGCATCCAATGCGAAGACCAGCAACTGATCTGTCGTGACCTGCCGTTCCAACTGGTAGTATATATTTACCTGCTCCTGATACGATTTAAAGGGGACTGAGAGTTCTGGATCCTGCTGCAGTGGTGCTTCATTCAAAGCATTCCAACGATTTTCGATTCCCAGCTCGGGCAGCTCCCAAGAATCAAGCTCATCCAGTGTCTCACCGAGCAATTGGGCATATGCTGCCGCCTGGACTTCATGCGCTTGCATGCGTTCGAGGTACGCGGGGGTGGGCTCAGCTAACGAAGCTTCGGTAGAGGCGCTCAACATAATTGGCACCATTTGTTCCACCCATTCTGATACCAAGCGATCATAATACAACTGCCGCGTTGCCTGCATTGCAGACACTAAGTCCGGGCGAATTGTATCTGCAATACGATTGCCCCAATCGCGAGGAAGCTGTGACAACTGTTTGTCCTGAAAATACTCAAAATTACGCAGTTTAGCGTAATACGCACGTTGAAACACGATAAACTCCCGAGGCCCTGCAAACGAGTCTTCGGTTCGCACAGTTACCTCACGTACAAGATACGCTTGCCATGCAACAAGCAGGTTTTCGGATAAGCTTTCCGGCAACTGAGACAGCTGCTTAAGCCGCTCACCGATATCTGGGTTGACTTCAGCCCAACGGTCTTCGGTTGCTTCCAACAGAGACTGTAACGCCGCCAGATTGGAGCGTACCGCATTCTCAATCGACTCGCGATTGGACTCGATCTGAGGCACATTAACCGCTACCTCGAATTGCTGAAACAACTCAGCAAATTGTTGATCGAACGTGGCAGGTTCCAGTTCAGGCTCTTGTAACTCATTGATTTGCTCGGTCAGCTGGCGAAAATTTTCTTCGCTACCAACAAATTGATCACGTCCAGATTGCAACAAGGGAATGTCAATCAATCTGAATCCCTCAAGCAATGTTTTCCAGTCGGACAGACTATTCTGATCAGATATCGTAAAGTCAGGCTCTTGTAAAAACATGCGCTCGGCCTGTCCAAACAAGCTCTGCTCAATGCGCACTTGCGCCTCATCCCAATACGTACGGAGCGCAGAGGCCACATCCGCCAGCATGCGTAGATGCGACACCGGATCGTCTGCCGGTTGCGCAAGCCGGCGCTTCAAATCAGAGCTATACAGCGGCAGAAATGCAGACTGTGTTTGCTGGTCCAACACTGCACACTCAGCCTGAAAACGATCGTACAAGCTCTGTAGCTCACCCAAACCATCGGCACTCACCTGTAAAGCGTAAAGCTGACTAAGCGACAAGCTACCGTCTTCAAATGAAATCGAATCCAGCAGCCGCCGGGTTTCGTCGGCACCAAAGGCAAAGCCCGAGCGAACAAATGCCGCATTGGCCTCGGCTAGTTGCTGTAACACTTCCCAATTGTTGATTTCATCGCGAAGTCCAGTTATAAATTTATGCGCAATCACGATTTGCTGCTGCTTGCTGTTATCCAGCAAAAGTACATCGATTATCTTCGCTGCTTCATGTACTTCAGCAGGTGCAGTCTGCATGAGAGCGCCCTTTCCAGAAACCCGGCCAATGATCTTTACCGGCACACGGGCCTTTTTGTCGTCATAAAATCGTTGCATAAATTCAGGCGCGTCACGCACATGCGCAAAGCTTGACTTTGATCTCAGATAATTATCCGCCCAGGCGAAATATTCATCCAGCAACTCCAGCCATTGGCCTTGAATCGTATCCAAATCGACTACAACTTGTTCCTGTTGAAAGCGAAGCTTCCAGATCAAAAATAAGCCTGAACTACAAACGATTAATACGCAGATCACCATCGATATCTTCAGTTTTCGTCGTTTTGCATGAAAGGCATCAATCCCCAATAAATCCTGGTCGATCTGTTCCCAATCTGATTTTGCATACTTCCCGTAAGGGTTTAGCAACTCGCTGCAAAACTCACGCCACATCGGCTCGGCCGCTCCCAATACTTTCCAGTCTTGCTCGTCGGGAACTGCAGAAATTTTGTCATCTAGCTCGACAAATTCGCCATTCACTAACTGATAAATAATCAAGCCCAGCGCACGCTTATCCGCAGGCTGATTGGCTTCATTCGCCACGCGCAAATCAACCAATTTCAGATTGCGAAGATCCTCATCCGCAATTAAAACATTCGCCAGCGATAAATTACCATGTCCGGACTGATCAATCGTATGTAATTCGGCAAGTGCTCGGACGATTGCCCGACAAATCTGCCCAAGTTCAATTGCATCAGGCATCTCCTTAAATGCCACTTTGTCGTGCAAACTACGACGCATGTAGGAACGAATCCAGTACAATGCTTCCTCATGCCGTTCCAGACGGCCCTTTAGATAGTATTTTGACTGCTCGGCAACCTGTTGTTCACGCTGTTTTTCAGATTCAAATTGCCGAAAAACCGCATCCGACTGCGATTTTTCTTCAAGTTGGAACCCTCCGAACAGATCATCGGATACCACCGGTGATTTCACGATCACAGCAGCACCGTTTTCCTGGCCACGAATCGTAGTCGCGTCACCACTTCCCAACAAGGTCTGTTCAAGGGTGATACTCGGCGGCAATTTCATCGTAATCGTTGTATAGCGTAATCAAACAACACTTGGTGATTCAATCATCATCGATAATTTGTCGGTGCCGGATCCAGCAGTATACCATTACTGGTAATCGAGATGACTAATTTATCCAACCCTTTCCCAAACATTTTATCCATGAATGAAATTGACCATGCTTTCTTGTACAAGGGAATTACCTGTCGGCGAATATCCAATGGCGATCCACCATGCACACCGGGGAGGTCTGCCATGATCACCACATCAAATTCCTGATCGGTGCTGCCAGCATCAAATTGAAACTGCTCCCAGACGGAATCGCCGCGATTAATCTGTCCGATAAATTTACGCTGCGGCACATTGTAATAGATCGAGTACACATCGCCCCTAGCCAGCGCATACTCGCGAAATGAATCTCCAGGCGAGAAATACTCGTCAATATCTTTGGCCTTCCACAACGGTACATTCGCGCGTGGGACCCTGACGAAATCGATTTGTATCATCGCACTCTGATATTCAGGGCTGATCACAATCTGCACATCGGGTGCATCGCAGCCAACGAGCACCAATAAACATACTAAAAGGGATAAAGCGCTTTTACGCATTAATTGACTCATCCAGCACCTCCGATTTCTTTAATCATATCATCTAATACATTACCAATAAGTTGAGTGTTTTGCACATCTCCCAAATTCAAGGCGCGTAAAATCGCCATGTAGCGACTCAATTCTCGCAGGGCTTGGTCGAAAACATGCGCAAGTCGAAAATTGTTCTCGTTCGAAAGATTCGGTGCGTAACTTTCATGCTTGAGCAAGCCTGACAACAACTTCATAACCACAGCAAGTAAGCCTTCCCAAATACGGTCTTCAGTTGGCAGGCTGATCCGACTGGTTGCAGACTCTGAAAATCCGAGGGCTGCGGGCATCAGCACTTCACACAATTGTGGTTCAGCCTCAAGTGTTGAGACAATTCGCTCAACCAAAGACTGCTCGTCTCCCATATCCAAACAGGCGGCTGCTAGCGAACGCAACTGATCCTTCAACTGAGCAAGCGAGCTATCACTGCCGGCAAATAAAATTTCCAAACCGATGATGCCGAGCGAATACAGATCACATGGTGTCCCCAGCACTGGCAAGATCTCGCAATATACGCCCACTTGCTCCACGCCAATAAAACTGTCAAGCGCCAGTTGCTGCTCTGAATTCAAGGGCAGCTTGCGTGTCTTAAACTGTATCTTGTCAGCAAAACGAGCATCGACTCCAGTCATTTCCGCAACCAAACGCAAGCGTTTGCCACGAATCGGATAATCCATAAAATAAAAATGACGGCCGAGTATGCCATGGTCCTGAATATCCGGAGAACGCATGGATCCAGATATCTCATACAAGCCCGTCTCACGATCACGACGAACTTCAAGTAAGGTCACCTCAGCCATCAACGTACGATGCTGGGCCAAGGACTCTGGGCGATAAATCGATGCAGTTAACGGACGAAAGGTTCGGAAATAAGTGGTTTCGAGAGAATCCAAATCGCTCTGTGTCTCTACTGAAAATGCAATTGCATCACTGATCTGGTTCAATGCCACCGCCGCATTCCACAAAAACGGCGAACTTGACGAAATATTGGGCAAAGAAATGCCGAAACTCGATGTTTCCAAGGCAAAAAACGGTTTTTGATCCAACTCGACACAAGCCTTTACCTGGATCATTATTTCGTACCATAAACGAACTTTCAGGTACAGTGATTCGAGCTGCCAATCAGGCTCCCCTGGACGAGTAGAGATCAAACGTCCGCTTGCATAACCAACCGTGATTGGATCGGCAATCTCACGATACACCCCGGCAGGAACCAATTTTTTCTTGCCCTGCCCCACTCCATCCCACGCACGACCGGATAGTACGGTCAAATAACCTGCAACGCTCATCGGCGCCACCTCACGCACTAGAATCGTCCCAGCATAAGGATTCAACGGCAGCAAGGTGCTGCGGCCGCCCAGTTCCTCTTGCAGCGGACGTGTTTTCTCGTTTTGCGGAGCGTTGGGGGTCACCGGTAAAAAATACGAATCTGCCCCCATGGATTCCAAATATAAATAGCGATGCACGCTGTTGGCATACAGGGCCAAATCTACCCGTTTTAACAGATCGTCGTCCTTACAAATCTTCCAATACGTCTTGGAACTGGCATCCTGCAAATAATCGGCTTTGTTGTTGTAAATATCAACATACAAGGGGCAATC
The DNA here is from genome assembly GCA_964226535.1 of Polaribacter sp. Classification (GTDB taxonomy): domain Bacteria; phylum Verrucomicrobiota; class Verrucomicrobiia; order Opitutales; family Coraliomargaritaceae; genus Lentimonas. Next base: position 3,704 of record CAXQRK010000150.1, on the reverse strand, counting down.
GTTCTGCGTGTCTAAAGTCGTCACATAGACATGCGAGGCTTCCGACAACTCTAATACCTTCTTTTGTCGCTCCCAACGTTCATCTAAAACTTTGTTATTGATCACATCAAAGGCATTTTCATGCAAGGACTCTGCAATATTGTCATAATCGCGCACCCACAACTCAAGCCACTTTAGCACATGCCCGGCACAATCAGTAAAGCAGCCTAAATACACATTCGCATCGGTAAGCTGGCGCAAACGACAAAACGGCCCCTCTACCGGATCCGCTTCTTTACGCACGACCAACGACAAACATACTGAAACCTCATCACCGGCATCTAAGGGAATCGCGACAAAATCGTCATCTAGTCGAAAGCGCTGATGGGCTACTGAAGTCTGCATAAATGGGTATGTGTTAAATTTGTATTTAATTGGATACAACAAATCTAAAAAAAATGAAATATAAAAGTTTAAAAAAATGTCGCAGCTACCCGCAAGGGGATGAGTCGATCAAAATTTATCGGCACGCGCACATAGCTAGCGTGCATTTGAGCGAGCACCAGTCGACAAAACTAAATCATAGATTGAGTGATCGATTACGGTTGACTCGACACGAAGCTCTACCAGTGATCACTGGCTGAACCAAAGCGCGCCTACCTGATTTGTAGCGCCTAGTTCATTTTTTATGAATGCCAAACACATCCGCAACATCGCCATCATCGCACATGTCGATCATGGCAAAACCACACTGGTTGATTGCCTGCTCGCACAGAGTGGCACTTACCGCGAACACCAGCAAGTCCAAGAACGTGCGATGGACTCAATGGATCTCGAACGCGAAAAAGGCATTACCATTAAAGCCAAGAACCTCGCAGTTAAATGGCTCAACCCGAAAGATGGCCTTGAATACACGATCAATATTGTCGACACGCCCGGACACGCCGACTTCGGCGCCGAAGTCGAGCGCGTAATGAAAATGGTGGACGGCGTACTACTGCTCACAGATGCTGTCGGCGGACCGCAGGCTCAGACGCGCTGGGTACTGCGCAAGGCGCTGAATCAAGGCCTTAAAACAATTTGTGTGATCAATAAAGTCGATCGCGACACCGCCCGGCCCGAATGGGTCCACGATAAAGTACTCGAACTGTTCCTTGACCTAGAAGCCGATGAAGACCAATTCAATGCTCCTTTTCTGTACGCTTCTGCTAAAATGGGCTTCGCTGACCACGAAATCAAGGGCCCGCGCACAGACATGAGTGATCTATTTGAAACGATTATCACTCGCATCCCCGCGCCTGAAATCGAAGCTGGCGGGTTTCGCATGCTCGTCAGCAATATTGACTGGGACGACTATGTCGGTCGGATGGCGATTGGACGCATCCTTTCCGGGACGGTCAAAGTCGGGCAGAGCATTTATGCGTTGCGCAAAAACGGCCAGACAGACCGGGTAAAAGTGATCAAACTAAAAAGCTTTTCCGGCGCTGGCAATACCGACGACGTAAGCGAAGCGATGGCAGGCGACATTGTCGGCCTCGCGGGATTCGACGATGTGGATATCGGTGATACACTTGCGGCTAGTCAAGATAGCGCCCCCCTCCCTTTCGTCGAACTCGATCCGGCAACTGTGCAGATGGAATTTTCCGTCAACAACGGTCCACTCGCCGGCAAAGACGGTAAAAAAGTTACCTCTCGCCAAATTCGAGAGCGACTCATTCGCGAAACACAATCCAATATTTCGATCAGCGTTGAAGATACTGACGATGGTACCCGCTTTCTGGTCAACGCCCGTGGTGCCATGCAGATCGCCGTACTGGTTGAGACGATGCGCCGCGAAGGCTTTGAACTGCTGATATCCCGCCCGACCGTCCTGTACAAAACCATCGATGGCAAGTCATACGAACCATTTGAACAAGTCTGGGTCGAGGTACCTGAGGAGCAGCTCGGCGGCGTGATGGAAAACCTAAGCAAACGTAAGGGCAAAGTTACGAATATGGAGCACCACCACGCCGGCGTCACCGTTGAAGCGGAAATCTCAACCCGTGGTCTGATCGGCTTCGAAAGCGATCTGGTCACAATGACCAGCGGTCACGGTGTGATGAGCCACTCCTTTCTAGAATACCGTCCAGAGTGCGGCACAATCGTCACCCGCCTCACCGGAACCTTGGTCAGCATGGAACAAGGCAAGACCATGCCATATGCACTTGATATGATTCAAAGCCGCGGCAAGCTGTTTGTGGGACCTGGCGAAGAAGTCTATGCCGGCATGATTGTCGGCGAAAACCCGCGTAAAGAGGACATGCCAGTCAATCCAACTAAAGCCAAACAGTTGGACAACATGCGCTCTGCCGGTGCCGACAAAGGCATTCAACTTTCACCGCCAGTTCAATTTTCTCTTGAGCGTGCGATCGAATATATTGCTCCAGACGAACTGATTGAAGCGACCCCACAGCATTTACGTCTGCGCAAACGCATCTTGGATGAAACCACGCGCCGCAAGATGGCAAAAGCCGCAAAAAAGTAAGCCCGAAGGATTGAGCGCTTAATCTTTACGAAACTTGGCTAGGATATATTCCATCTGCTTGCCGGCCGCTTCACGCCCACCCAAGCCAAACGACAGTGCCACCGCAACGGCTACCGCGCCAAAGGAAAGTCCGAATGCAAGATTTACAATTGTATCCGCAATCCCCATTGCATCCAAGCCGATTGCCAACACCACGATAAGAATGGCATACCGCGCGACCACCGCAACGGCAGTCGCACCTTCCACTTTACTTAATGCTTTATACGCAATGTTGGAAAGAAAGTTGCCAAAAGCCAAAATGACCAGTCCCAGCACAATTTGACCGGCAAGCACCAGCAGACTCGATAGTACTTCGGAAATGCCAACCATCTGCAATTTCTCGAGCGCAGAGATAATCGCAGTGAACATGATAAAGAAAAACACCAAGTGACCGGTCAATTTCGATAACGACAGGCCATTTCCAAACACCGTTTTCAAACCTAGCTTTTCCGGCAAATTATCGACACCGAGATTTTTCAGCAAGTCCGCAAGCATTGTAGCAATAAAGCGTCCGACGATGTAGAATACCGTAATGATGATGGCAGATCCAATGATTTCGGGGATCGCCACTAAAAGCTCCGTCAACATGGCGGTGGCAGGCTCGGAAATGGTCTTTATTTTCAACGCATTTAAGGCGGCAATTAGAATAGGGATGAAAACAAACAAAAAGACGATTTGTTGAATGATTCTTGAAAAACTCAGCGTTTCACCGAAACCGGTCTTGGCTGAAAGCTTATCGAGTCCTTTGGCTGCCACGCCGACGACAACCGATACAATCCGAGCGATAAAGAAACCCGCAAATCCAATCACGCCCGCAGCAATCATACTCGGAATGTAAGAAACGAACTGCTCCAGCATCCGCTCCAGGGGCTGCAAAGCATCTTCAATCCCGAGTACACTCAGAACCATCAGTAATACATACAATAGCAGCAAGTAATAAGTAAATGTCGCAATCGGTTTCTCAACTTCGATTTTTTTATCGACTTCTTTATTCAAGCGTTCGTTCAGCTTCGCTTTGGACAGCAAAAAGCATAATCCCTTGCGTACCGCACCACACAAAACAATCCCAAGTAAAAGTATAATAACGGCGGCAATCGCGTCCGGCATGAAGTTTCCTAGTTCCTGTGACAATGAATCAACAAATTCTTTCATAGTTTTATAA
>CAXQRK010000149.1:0-5200 GCA_964226535.1 Polaribacter sp. | reverse complement strand
ACCACATTCGAGGGATTCAAGCCCCCTGCAAGGATCCAGCGGGTATCGGCAAACTGTTGTTTAAGAGTGGCAAAATGCTCAAAATCACCAGTATGCCCGGTGCCGCCAATCTGATCTTTGGAATAGGTGTCCAACAGTATGGTATTCACATGTTGCAGCACCCATTCGGGAAATGCCGCGCCCGGTGGCAAGCGCGGCGCCAACCACAAGCGCTCTGGCCCAACGGTCTTAGACCAGCCTGCCAGAACCGGCTCATCCAGCGGCAAGGCGGCATGAATTTGAAAGTGATCAAAACCGGCATCACGATAACGCAGTAGAGCATCTGCACAGGTCTCGACATCGACAATCACCCGTCGCCCTTCTGGTACCCGCTCGGCCAGCTCTACGGCTCGCTTCAAAGTCAAGGCTCGCGGTGAGTGCGGGTACACAATAAAGCCGATGAAATCGGCTCCCATAGATACGGCTAGATCCACGTCGTTCTCGCGCGTCATCCCACAAAGCTTTACTGTCAAATCAAAAGTCATACTGCTAAGGGCATCATGATCACTGTTTGGTTCCAGGCGGTCGTACTTTGCAGGCAGACTTGCCACAGCCACATTTTGCGCCCTTTTGTTTATTCGGCACAAAGATTGTGCACAGATATATAATCGCACTTAACAGAATGCATGTGACAAGAATGACTTCTAAGTATTTCATGCAATGTGCCTCGTTTAACTTCTAAGCGTAAAGACCAGTTACACCAACAATACGGCGATTTGATAGGTGAGTACTGCGCCGATCCAGGCGGCCGCGGTGAGTGTGCAAAAACTGGCAAGCGCCCACGCCCAGTTCAGTTCTTTGGCCGTCACTGCAAGGGTCGCGCCACATTGCATACAGAGTGCAAAAAAGACCATGATTGAGAGCGCCACCGGAATATTAAAAATGGGACTGCCGACGTGAGGACCGTCTTCCCACTTGGCATTGCTGAGTGTGGTGCGCAGATCGTCAGACTCCTGATCGACATCACCACCGAGTGCGTAGGTGATGCCGAGGGTGGAAATAATGATTTCACGAGCGGGGAAGCTGGCGAGTACACCGACTGTAACTTTCCAATCGTAGCCAGCCGGGGCAAAAACGGGTTGCACGAATTTACCAAAGCGGCCCATATAACTCTGTTCGAGCAGTTCGGCATCAATCCGCTTGCGAATAGTGTTTTCGATCTCCTCGGTATATTCAATCGCATGACTGTTGTATTCGCTACGAATGCCTGCTTCAATATGATCGGGGCGCGGGAAATACAACAGTGCCCAAATAAGAATGCTCAGGGCAAAGATTACGGTGCCGGCACGTATCACGAATGCTTTGCCACTTTCATACATGCGGAAAAAAGTATGTTTGATCTGTGGCACCCGGTAGTGCGGTAGCTCCATCACAAATGGTTTGGGCTCATGTCCTTTATTCAGAATCCGGTTGAGTGTCCATGCCATCGGCATCGCCAGTAGTGCGCCAACAAAGTGCATCATAAAGAGCGTCGCACCAGCAATTGAGGGGCCGTAGCGCGGCTCAATAAATGCGCCGATTAGCAATAGATAAACCGGCAGGCGGGCGGAGCAACTCATGAGTGGCGCGATCAATATCGTGATCAAGCGTGCCTTGTGGTCGTTGATGGTACGCGTTGCCATGATCCCGGGAATGGCACATGCGAAACTCGACAGCAGTGGCACGAAGCTCTTCCCGTTCAGTCCGCACCATTGAAACAGCTTATCCATCAGAAACGCTGCCCGAGCCATATAACCGGACTCTTCGAGTAGTGAGATAAATAAGAACAGCACCAAAATCTGCGGCAGAAATACCAGAAAGGAACCGACTCCGCCGATGATGCCATCGGCGATCAGACTCTGTAACATTGGAGTTGCAGCCAGTCGATCGGCGGCCAGGCCTTGAGTCCAGCCAACGCCGCCTTCGATTAAATCCATCATCGGGCCCGCCCAACTGTAGACGGCTTGAAAGACGACATACATCATGCCAATGAATACGACCAGGCCCCAGAATTTATGCAACAGGACTTGATCAATCCCTTCTGATTTGCTGCGCTGCTTGACCAATGCCTGACGCTCCAAAATATCGTTTAACAGAGGGTTGAGAAAGCGAAATCGCAGCAAGGACTCCGCTGCATCTGGCTGGTAGCCGTCTATATACAGTTGTTTACGCACATCCCGAATCAGCGCCTCACATTCCTCAGGTGGGGACTTGAGGCGCTCACGCACGGCACTGTGGCGATCAAAGAGCAAGCGTTGCAACTCACCCTCGCGCAGCACTTCGCCGCGGGCCTCGACAAGTTCCTGGTGGAGCAAGTTAAGTGCTTTTTGCACCGGTTCCGGCCATTTTGGACGCACCATCATCGGCCGGGTATTGATCGCACGTTCGACTGCATTGGCCAATTCGATGGTGCCACGCTTATGTTTGGCCACAGTGGGCACCACGGGCACCGCCAAGCGCTGTTGCAACAGCTTACTGTCGATTTGCAGCCCTTTTTTTTCGGCGACATCCCAGCAGTTCAGCGCAATGACCATCGGTACACCCAATTCGGCAGCCTGTGAGGCCAGAAACAAATTGCGGCGCAAATTTTCAACATCGACCACCACAATAATTAGATCAGGTGCTGGCTGCTTGGAGGTGCCATGACCTGTCAATACATCAACTGCCACACGTTCGTCGATCGAACCGGCACTGAGGCTATAAGTGCCAGGCAGGTCGATCAACTCCACTTCTTGTCCTTCAGGCAATGACCAAATGCCGGTCTTTTTCTCAACCGTGACACCAGAATAATTCCCCACGCGTTGGCGCAATCCGGTCAGGGTATTGAACAGCGAGCTTTTACCCGTATTGGGGTTGCCGATTAGAGCAATGCGAATCCCAGGTGCAGACATGGCAGCTTCAAATGGGTTCAACTTCGACCTTTGCGGCATCGACCAAACGCACGCTTATTTGACAATCGTTGAATTCAATCGCGATCGGATCCCCAAGCGGCGCTTCATGCACCAGGCGAATTTCTTGATCCGGTAACAATCCCATCGACATCAGCCGCGCAATGCAGTCATTGTCGCAGTTTAAGGACTTTACCCGAAAAAGACCGCTTTTGTTGATTTGATTCAGTCTCATGCAAGATAGTTTAAGTATGAGATTAAGTCTCAATAGCAAGATAAAACAAAATTTTCTTTGGGCTATTGCCGGATCTTGTGTCCACGCGCAACGCGCACATATTTATCCGCCCATCCTTTGAGGGCTGCACGCTCCTGTGCACTAAGTGAGCGTACAATTTTTGCCGGTGAGCCCAGCACAAGAGAACCGTCTGGCACCTGCATCCCTTTAGTGACCAAGGTGCCGGCACCAACTATACACTGTGCACCGATTACCGCACCATCCAGAATGATCGATTGCATGCCGATCAAGCATTCATCGCCAATGGTGCAGGCGTGCACCATTGCCATGTGGCCGATGGTTACATAGCGACCAATTCGCACACCGTGATCGTCTGCCAGGTGCAGGACGCTGCCATCTTGCACATTCGAGCCTTCGCCGATTTCAATGCAGTTAATGTCACCACGTAACACACAATTGTGCCAAACACTGGAATGCGCGGCCATTTTAACTGCTCCAATTACAACTGCACCAGAGGCAATGTAAGCAGAGTCGTGTATTTGCGGGGTTTGATCCAAATATTGTTTAAGGCGTTCTTCAATAGTCATACAATTTACTTAGACGATACATCATCGTTATCAAACGGACGCAATCTCTTTGCACAGACAGCTCATTCGTTAGCAAAACGCGTATGCGTACGCAGACACTCGAATAAGCCCATTGAGACAAGGATGAGCAGCATCCCGACCAAAGCAACTCCCTGAGGTGTTGATTGACTCAAGATCCAGTAGCCCAAAAACGGTGCGATCGTACCACGCAGCCCGGTAAATGCCATATGCACACTCATGTAGGCAGACACTTTTTCCGGTGATGCAATCTTGGTAACCCACAAATGCCATATGATCTTGCCACCGCCCATAGAAAGACCAAAAAAAATCATCGCAATCGTTAGAACTGTAATACTTTTGGCAAAAAAGAACAGCGCCATCGCGATAAGAGACACCATACTCAGCAGATTACGGGTTGTGATCAGGTGGAAGCGGTCGAACATACGTGCCCAGAGCTTGGTGCTGAGAATGCGCACCACCGAAGGTACGCCGGCGAGCAGAAATGCAATTTCCACATTATCCAAGTTGATCCCAAAATCTGGATTCGCCAGATATTCGACCCGAACCGGAACTGTGATCAGATGACCCAGACCCAGCAGCATCCAACTTCCCAGTAAATAGCCAAACAAGCGATCGTTCCAGATCAGACTCAAATTCTGCCATGGATTGCCGACGGACTTGGCCGACAGTGGCGTGCTGGGGATTCGATCAATGATCCAACTGTAGACCAGTGCGGAAAGGGCCATCATCCACAACAAAGCGTGGTAATAATCCAGCGACTCGTCCAACAATCGCCCACCCAACAGTGAAAACAAAATAGTACTGATAGAACTGAGTATAAAGGGCATCGCAATGCGCTTGCCCAACTGGCTGGCTGGATAATTTTCAGCATATAGCTGAGTTATCAGTGGCCCCTGCTGGACGGATGCCATCTGACTAGTAATCATGAAAACTGAAAATAGCAGCAGGCTCTCAATCACTGTCGCCCCCATAATCAACAAGGCAGTCAGGCAAAACATAAGTGCACAGATCAAGCTCGGCCGCAGGTCTGTCTTAGCTGCGAAGTATATGGTAATGGGTGTCAGCAGAAATCCAATTGGAGCTGCTCCCGCAATGAATGCCTTGTACGCTTCTGGCGCGTCAAATTGCCGAATTGCAATCAGCAATACAAAGGTTAACCATCCGGCTTCGAGGATTCCGTAAAAGGGTGCCTTTAAAATATCGTTGCGATAAGTCGCTGCGCTGCGCTCTTCGAGCGATAATTGTGTTGCCTCAGACATCGGAAAACCGTAAAGACTACAAGCCTATGATCCGGGTAAAGATAAGTATCGCATGTTTGACCAATGAGTATCCTAAATCCGTGAGATAAAAGTCTAAAGTTTGAAAGAAGGTCGTTAACTGTTGGGGTCGAGTGGCTAATATAACCATGAACTAAAAAACTAAAAGCGCCCAATAGCTGAAAGCGATAAGAT
>CAXQRK010000148.1:0-5062 GCA_964226535.1 Polaribacter sp. | reverse complement strand
TGGATTGACCCCGCATATGAAAAGAATCCTAAACACACGCATGGCCGCGCCGAACGGATTTGGGACAAGGCGACTCCCGACCAGATACAGCAACGCTGCGAGGGTAAAACCGGCACGGTCACCGAACAAACCAAGCCCAGCAGACAGAGCGCGCCACAGCTGTACGATCTGACCACCCTACAACGAGAAGCACCTTTTACGGCAAAAAATACGCTTGCTATTGCTCAGGCGTTGTACGAACGCCATAAAATGCTCACCTATCCGCGCACGGATTCGCGCTATTTGCCCGAAGATTACATCGGAAAAGTGTACGATACCGTACGCGATCTAGCCGCCTCAAAACACCCCATCGCACAATGGGCTGCCGATTCGATTGAGCACAAGCGTATTCAGTTCACCAAGCGTGTGTTTAATAATGCTAAAGTTTCCGATCACTTTGCCATCATCCCCACCGGTCGTATTGTTAAACTTTCCGATCAGGAATCCAAAATTTATAACATGGTGGTCAAGCGCTTCATTGCCGTGTTCTTCCCCCCCGCCGAATTCGAAATCACCAAACGCCTGACCACGATTAGCCATTCCGATGCGCAAGATACCTTCTTGAGCAATGGCAAGACACTGGTGAAACCGGGCTATCTGGCGGTGCATGGACGTGTCGCCGGAGTCGCTGCCGAAAAAGACGAACTGGTCGCGGTTTCGCAGGGTGAAGACGCCATCACCCAAGCGATTAAGGTATTGGACAAAGCCACCAAACCACCGGCCCGCTATACCGAATCCACCCTACTCGCAGCTATGGAAGGTGCCGGTAAACGGATTGAAGACGACGAACTGCGTGAAGCCATGTCGGAGCGTGGACTTGGCACTCCGGCCACGCGTGCGGCCACAATCGAAGGCTTATTGCGGCAAAAATATATCGCCCGTGACGGTCGAGATCTAAACGTGACCGGCAAAGGTCTACGCTTGATCGAACTGTGCGAAGAAATGCAAATTAAACCACTCACCTCGCCATCGATGACCGGCGACTGGGAGGCCAAACTAAACAAGATGGAACGCGGCGAAATCAAGCGCGAGGCCTTTATGCAAGAGATCGCGAGTTTCACCGCAGAGGTGGTCGACAAAGCCCGCGCCCACATGGAAATGCTAGTCAACCGCGCCTTTCCAGACCTTGAATGCGCCTGCCCGGCCTGTGACGCTGCACGCCTCAAGCAAACCGATGCTACCTATGAGTGCCGTGAACAAGCTTGCCAGTTCCGCATATCCAAGTATATCGCTGGGCGTAAGCTCTCAGAACAGGAAGCAATTCAACTGTTCACCACCAAAGCGCTGCCAGAACAGGACGGCTTTGTTTCCCGCTTTAACAAGCCCTTCAGCGCCGCCCTGGAATTGGTACAGACCATCAGTAAAACCGGTAAAATCGGCAAGTGGAAAACCAACTTCGTATTCGATGATGCGCTTGATGTGGGCGAGACCCCGGAGGAACAACAATTGCTCAAAACCATCACCCTGCAAAATGGTCTAAAAGCGAAATTGTACGCCACCGAAAAGGCCTACCATGTGCCTGAATTCAAGACCAAAGATATGCCCGAGGGCTTTCGCCTGGGCAAAGTAATCTTGCAAAAAATACTTGAACCAGATGTGGTTGAAACACTCTTTAGCAGCGGTAAGACAGCACTGCTTGACGGCTTTATTTCCAAGCGCAACAAACGTCCCTTCAAAGCGTACTTGAAGCTCGATTTTGAAACCGGCAAGATCGGATTCGAATTTGCACCGCGTCCCACGCAGAAAACCGCCCATAAAGCCCTGAAAAAAAGTTAATCTTATCAGTTGAGTTGTACGATTGAACAGGCTGTTCTAAATGGTCTCCCACATGTTTGATTCTCGCCAGCTCCACATTTTTATATGAAACCAAGCCTTAGACCCATCCGTCCTTATTTCTCATCAGGCCCCTGCTGTAAGCGTCCCGGCTGGTCACTAGAAGCCCTAGGCCAGGCCCTGATCGGGCGCTCCCATCGTGCACAGCCAGCCAAAGCGCGGATCGCCGAAGTAATTGACCGATCGGCGGCACTGCTCGGGGTGCCGCCAGACTACGTATGCGGCATTGTACCGGCATCCGACACCGGCGCAGTTGAGATCGCGATGTGGTCGCTGCTCGGCGCACGCGGTGTCGATATCTGCGCCTGGGAATCCTTTGGGGCCGGCTGGGTGACGGACGTGCTAAAGCAACTCAGGCTTGACAATGTCACCCGCCACGAAGCCGACTACGGCAAACTGCCGGACCTGTCTAAGGTGAACTTTGCCAATGACGTGGTCTTCACCTACAATGGCACCACTTCTGGGGTCAAAGTGCCCGATACCGATTGGATCCCAACGGATCGTGCAGGACTTACCATCTGTGACGCGACCTCTGCAGTATTTGCAATGGACATCGATTACAGCAAACTCGATGTTGTTACCTGGTCCTGGCAAAAAGTCATGGGCGGCGAAGGAGCGCACGGCATGATCGTGCTTAGCCCACGTGCGATTCAGCGCCTCGAGAGCTACGCTCCCGCATGGCCATTGCCGAAAATATTTCGTCTAACCAATGGCGGCAAATTAATCAATGGCATCTTCAGCGGCGCCACCATCAACACAGTCTCAATGCTCTGTATCGAAGATGCCCTTGACGGCCTGCGCTGGGCAGAGCAAATTGGGGGCCTGCGCACATTGATTGAGCGCTCCGAAGCCAACCTGGCAGCCATCGCTGAATGGGTGCAACAGACTGAGTGGATCGAATTTCTGGCTGAAGATCCGGCGACTATTTCAAATACCTCGATCTGCTTAAAAATCACGGCAGATTGGTACCAAGCACTACCGCTTGAACAGCAAGCTGCTAAAGCAAAGCAAATGGTTGCACTGCTCGATCAGGAAAATGCAGGCCATGACTGCGGCAGTTATCGCGACGCACCGGCCGGGCTGCGCATCTGGGGAGGTGCCACCGTCGATACCGCCGATATTAAAGCACTGCTACCCTGGCTGGACTGGGCCTTCACCCAGATCCAAGCAGATTAAACACACACATCCAATCCTATCATTTATTGCCTGAAGGATTCGTTTTTTTAATGACAGCCGCGTCCAACGGTTTAAACTGTTGATATGATTACTAATGTTCACCAGACCATTCCAGAGCTTGCCGAAAACGTGCGTGGCGGCAATGGCACCGTCTACGCGCACAAACTATTGGATTTATTTCCCGGCAGCGCGATCAAAAGCGTCGGCCTCCTTCGCCTGGAGCCCGGTGCGAGCATTGGGGCGCACTCACACCAGGGAGATGAAGATTTTTATTACTGCATCTCTGGAACGGGGATTGTGGTAGACAATGGAATTGAGTATCCTTTTACCCCGGGAGTGCTGCAAATTACCCGCGACGGTGAAACTCAAGCCATTCGTAACACCGGCCAAACCGAACTTATTTTCCTAGGCGCATTGATTGATACGCCTACAGAATTTGAGTAAAATAGTTAGTGTCTGAGCTGACGCAACGCTTCATAGGTCACGATACCCACCGCCGTCGATATATTTAGCGAGCGCAGATGCTTGTTGGTATGCGGTATGGTTAGCCGCTGTCCCGCCAGTTCCAGATGCAGCCAATCCGGAACTCCGTGCCCTTCGCTGCCAAACACCAGGCCATCACCATCCGCATACTGCACGTTCCAGTAATGATCGTCTGCCTTGGTAGTCAATAGCCATAGTCGTTGTGGACCGTGCCCACTGGCCTTGAATGCAGCCCAATCTTGATGATGATGCAGATCAAGCGAGTGCCAATAGTCCATACCACTACGTTTCAAATGTTTGTCGCTAATCGTAAATCCAAGTGGATGAATTAAATGTAGGCGCGCTTCGGTGATCGCGCAAAGACGACCAATATTTCCTGTATTTTGTGGGATTTCCGGATTAAATAAAATGATGTGAAGCATTCGCTTAAACCGTGAACGTTGAATATCTAAGAACGGCCCTCACCGAGCCGATTCGATTTCAGCAAGGATCGTACTTGCTTGCCTTTGCAATGATTCATCGTCGCTATCCAAGGCTTCTTGAACGATTGCATGAAATGAAGATGTGTCGGAGTCCATGCGCAACAACGCATTGATCGCAGACAGGCGTGCAAAGGGTTGACCCATTTCAATTATTTCAAGCAAGCGAGTTTTGACGTAATCTGTTTTGGATGCTGAAACTGCAATAATTGACCAGGTTTGAACGGTTGACACTGGCTCTTGTTGCATAACCTGTAGAAAAGCGTCCACCACACTCAGATGTTTTGGCTCAATTCGGACCAGTGACCACGCAGACCAATTCCTCACAAATTCGACCTCATCATTCAGCATGCGGTCAACTAAGGCTTCAATTGCCGGCACCGAGTCTCCCCTCATCCGACCGAGTTCTTTGGCAGATGCGCGCCGAACCGATTCATCGGTAGAGCCAAGTTGCTCAATCAGTTCTTCACAGCGACTTTTCTCAACCGCCTGAACCGAATCCACACCAATGACCCCTGCAGCTTCTTGCTGATACCCTTCAAAAGTTTCTGCACTGATGCCTTGTTCAACAAGATACGCTTGTCTACGCTCATCAGGAAGTTGATTGTACTCCACAACAATGCGTACTTTATCCATTATGTTTGGCGAAGACATCTAATCAAAAGCAATAAAATATATGATTTTTAGTTAATTGACTGCACTGAAACAGTGTAATTGGTTTAAGTCAATTTCAACCTGAATCTGTAAATGAACCTTTTAAATTTTTGAAAAATTCGTTAGCCGTTGATGTTCAGTGGTTTTAATTTTTAAATCCATGCTCAGCAAATACTAAGCTTTGTTTCCTCCTATTCAAGCATTGCGATTGCGGCATATCCAACTATTGCAGGCTGCACAAGATGAGTCGGATGCATAGATTGATGCCCATTCAGTGTATCCCTTCAAACACAACAATCACCCAAAAACCTGCCGTCGCAAGCCCTGGATCACGGCCAGGTCAGATCGGAAGAGCACACGTCTGAACTCCAGTCACGATCGTTAATCTCGTATGCCGT
>CAXQRK010000147.1:0-10030 GCA_964226535.1 Polaribacter sp. | reverse complement strand
CCACCTTCCCTGCTTTAGCAGCACAACTTAATGGAAATACCCCAGAATGACTTTCGAAACTGACATGTACCATATCCTGAATTACATCTCTTTGATGATATGCTCTGAAAGATGTTCAATCTCATCTCGCTTATTTTTCAGGTATTTAATCTTGGCATCGACGAATTCGATGAGTTGGTGTTGAAGCGTTTCCAATGCCTCACTGCCTTGGTCTAAAGCAGCGAACTCGAATGAAAATCGATCCAGACGATCAAATACATCGTCAATATCGTTTATAATTGAAGTTTCTCGATATTGGAGTGCCCCCAAAAAGTCCTCGATCTGTGACATTTTATCGACGGCCACAGTCGCTCGAACAGGGTTGAATAGCTGATTAAATTCGTCGCATAGCTCATACAAACTTCCGCAGATATGAAATTTATTGCAGGTCTCGAGCAGTTCGGTCCTTGCATTTCTGAGGTAATCCACTTTGCCGTGCTCGATTGAGATAGTTTTTGCGCCTTCAAGGTAATTCACGATCAAGGCAACCGCACGACCCAAATCAGAAGACAACTTTAAGACACAGTTACGAATTTTACTTCGACCCTCACTGTTCATCGTTTTGCCAACCAAAAGAATACTTTTTGCCGCTTTAATAAATTCAGTTAATAATCCCATATTAAATTCCTTTGTTAGGTTAAGTGGATCAATGATTGTGGCTTTTACAGATCAATCAAAGGAGCAAAGTTACCTAAAACCTTTCATCAAAATCTCATCTAGGTCTTTAGAGGCATGCAGAGGTGCGTCCAAGACGGCATGTCAGGTAACAGAACTGGCATCCTTGTTGCAGTTGAACTTCGATTGAATGACTGCCGCATCATCTTCTGTCTGAGTAGGTTTGGAAGGCTTTCCAATTTTGCCAGGCAAACATGGCCATGAAAATCGGAAGTAGAATTGAGTGCAGGAAAGTGTAAGCGGCCAGGCCAATGATTACGGCACAGATGGTGCTAATCAAGTGCACAAAGTGAGCGCGTCGCGGGCCAAGCACTGCAGCCATCATTTGGCCACCATCCATCGGGTACACTGGTAAACAATTGAGCACTGCCCAAATGATGCTGATGCCAATCAGGTCCATGATAAGCACTTTGAGCAGGGATTCAGGCGGAATTGGTATAAGGCGATACACGAGCAACAACAATAGGCCCAATCCAAATTGTAAAGCGGGCCCAGCAGCGGTGACCAGGAAGGATTGTTTACGACTTAAGATCCCTGTCGGATACGATGCAACTCCACCAAAGGCTTGCAGTGTGATGCTTGTCGGCAGACCGAATTTAAGGATGGTCAGTGCATGTCCCAATTCGTGCACGAGGATGGAGATAAAACCAGCAAGCATGAAAACGAGCACCAATAGAATACTGAGCGAATCATTGGCACCTAAAGCGCCGCCAATCAGTGCCATAGTTATCCAGAACCAAGGTTCGATGCGTACAGGAATGCCGAAAAGATTAAACGAGATCATTGGAAACAGTAAATTAGACTGCTAGTGACACAACAAGTGCCACAAAGAGTCGAGAGCAATCTGTAAAATATTCAGAAAACAAGATTCATTGAGTCAAACACTTGGATCAGGTCTTCATCCCAAAAACGACATCTACGCTTCAGGCAACAGCGAAAAATACCCCAGATCAAATAGCGACTTTTAAATGCCGCACAACTTGACTTATTGCTTTGTAGGGTGAACATATGAGTATATTTATCTCTACATGCAATCCACAGAAACTAAACTTGCCATCCTGTCAGATGCCGCCAAATACGACGCATCGTGTGCGAGCAGCAGCACCCACAAGCGTGATTCGCTTGGCAGCAAAGGTCTGGGGTCTGCCGGTGGTACGGGGATCTGCCACAGTTATACCCCGGATGGTCGTTGTATATCACTGCTCAAGATTTTGATGACCAACTATTGCATCTACGATTGCTTGTATTGCATCAATCGTAGATCTAGCAATACTCGCAGAGCGCGGCTGAAGCCAGATGAAATCGTCGATCTGACGATCAATTTTTACAAGCGCAATTACATCGAAGGATTATTTCTGAGTTCCGGCATCATTCGCACCCCGGATTATACGATGGAATGCATCATTGCAGTTGCCAAAAAACTGCGATTGGAACATGATTTCAGAGGTTATATCCATTTAAAAACCATTCCAGAAGCATCCGTGGAACTGATTGCCGCAGCAGGTCAATGGGCCGATCGCCTCAGCATCAATATAGAGCTACCCACTCAGCAAAGCTTACATAAATTGGCACCAGAAAAAAATGTAAGCAGCATAAAAACGAGTATGCATCGTATTCACGAGAAGGAAGTGGAATACAAAACTGCAAAGAAGGGCAAACGATCGGCTCGAATTCCCAAATTTGCGCCGGCCGGTCAAAGCACGCAAATGATCGTTGGCGCGGATGATTCGACCGATTCAACCATTCTTTCAACCGCACAGGATTTATACCGCACATATCAACTGCGCCGGGTCTATTATTCTGCATTTAGTCCAATCCCCCACCCGTCGTTAAAGCTACCCGCCAAAGCACCCCCGTTGATTCGCGAGCATCGGCTTTATCAGGCGGATTGGCTTGTGCGCTTTTATGGATTTACGGTGGATGAAATTGTTACAGATACGCATCCGAATTTGGACCTTCGCTGTGATCCCAAAACAAGCTGGGCTTTGAGGAACCCACAACACTTCCCGGTCGACTTAAACACTGCTCCACGAGAGATCCTATTGCGCATTCCTGGTTTGGGGGTGCGCAACATGGCTCGTATTTTAAAAATCCGCCGCTGGCACACGCTGTGCTTGGAAGATTTGACCAAACTTCGTATTTCGTTGAAAAAAATCATGCCCTTTATTCAGGTCAGCAACTACAGGCCTAAAAATTTGGAAATCAGTCAGGCCGAATTAATCCAAGTGCCAGCCGAGCAACTGGATCTATTCACCAACATGTCTACAGTGACGGGAGAATTGTGAAAACGGTTACACTTCCAGAATCATTTCAGGCATGGAGAACAGCCGCCAGACAATTACTGCAACAGGAAGTCTGTCCTGCGCAGGTGCTATGGTCCAACCATTCAGAACTGGGTTTAGACTTCAACAAGCAGAACGATTTGCCAAGCGATTTCAACGGCAAGCCCCAAACGTATCGAGTCTCTAAACACTTTTTACATCTGGCTGAAAGTGTTTCCTGTCACCGCAACCCGATTAAATGGGAAATGCTCTACCGTATGTTGTGGAAACTCACTCACGAAGAACCTCGACTGTTACAAATCGGCTTGGATCCCGATCTTATCCAGTGCAAGCGAATGATTTGTGCAATTCGGCGTGATTGCCACAAGATGAAGGCTTTTGTTCGTTTCAGAGAAATCACGGTGGCACAGGGTGACGCACACCATAAGGCCTGCTTTGTTGCTTGGTTTGAACCTGAGCACTTTATCGTACCGCGAATCGCACCTTTTTTCAAACAGCGATTTGCCAATATGCATTGGTCTATTCTGACACCGGATATCTGTGCGCATTGGGATGAGCATCAATTATGGTTTACTGCAGGAGTCGACCGGACGATGGCTCCGCGAACCGATAACTTTGAACAGTTGTGGCGCACCTATTACACCAACATCTTCAATCCTGCCCGTCTCAAACCAAAAGCCATGCTTGCCGAAATGCCTAAAAAGTATTGGAAAAATCTACCTGAAGCATCTTTAATTCAATCCTTAATTCGACAAAGTATGTAGTGTGAATGGTGTGATCAAAGCAGCCTTCGATTTGCTATGTCCACGCAGCTGCGTGCACTGTGGCGATGCAATCGAGCAGTCCCCGTACGATTTTGTTTGCGCCGCCTGTGCCGATCAAATCCTACCCTGTCCGCCGCCAGCCTGCAAAACGTGTGGCTATCCGTTTTTCGGAATGGTCATCGCAGCAAAAACCTGTCCTCACTGTATCGACCTGAATCCGATATTTGATTTGGGAAAGACACTTTTTATCGCAAAAAATGTGGGGCGCAGTCTGCTGCATGAGCTAAAGTACCAGCGTAGATTTTATGTACTGCAAGATTTATATCGAATGGTTCGTAGCACCCAACATTATCTGGATTACATTCAGGATGCCTCATTGGTGCCGGTGCCCTTACACCCGACTAAACTGCGCGAACGTGGCTTTAATCAGAGCGAAAAAATTGCAACCATGCTAGCTGCCGCCAGCACAGGCCGTGCACGAGTCGAGCATCTGCTGATTCGAAAGCGGTATACACACAGCCAAACACACTTGAATCGATCGGCACGCGATCGAAACGTAAAAAATGCCTTTGCCATGCGGGCCAATGCCGTTCTAGTCTCTGATCGACAATATATTTTAGTCGATGATGTGTTCACCACAGGGTCGACGCTCAACGCTTGCGCAGGGGTACTCCATGCCGCAGGCGCCACCCGCCTCAAAGTCGTCACTATCGGTCACGGCTAAAGGCACTCAGCACTATTCTCATTTAATCTCAATCAGCATGGCACTTTTCGGAAAACCTCAATATTCGACCGTCACCGTTAAAAAGAAAGACATTCCCAAAGATCTGTGGACCAAATGCCCCAAAACAGGTGAAATCATTTACAACCGTGTCCTCAAGGAAAACCTGATGGTTGTGCCAGCGAGTGGTTATCACTTCCCGCTAAAGGCCCGTGACCGGATTAACTCGATGCTGGATGAGGGCACGTTTGAAGAGTTCGACCAGAGCATATGTTCCGAAGATCCACTACAGTTTAACGCAACCAGTTCCTACCCTGAAAAGCTTAAGGCCAATCAAGCGAAAACCCAGGAAACCGACACTGTGATCTCCGGTATGGGTCAAATGGGCGGCATTCCGGTCAGTATTGCGGTGATGGACTTTCGCTTCATGGCAGCAAGTCTGGGGTCTGCTGCCGGAGAAAAATTAACTCGTACGATTGAGCGTGGCATCGATCAAAAGATCCCAGTGATCATTGTCTCGGCATCGGGCGGTGCACGGATGCAGGAAGGCATTCTCAGTCTGATGCAAATGGCCAAAACCAGCGCGGCGCTGGCTCGCTTGAGCGAGGCTAAAATACCTTATTTTTCGATTTTGACGAATCCCACCATGGCAGGTGTGATGGCCAGCTACGCCTCACTGGGGGATGTCATCATCGCCGAGCCGGAAGCCTTGATCGGATTTGCTGGGCCACGCGTGATCAAGGAGACCACCCAGCAAGATCTGCCGGATGGTTTTCAAACCTCTGAGTTTTTATTGGAGCGTGGACTCATCGACCTAGTCATTCCTCGCCAGCAAATGCGTGATCGCATGATTCATCTACTTAAGGCACTGTATCGAGCACCGAAGGCCAAAGCAGGCTGAAATTAAATGTATATGCCCGGCCCTGCGGATGATCACGCAACACGCGCGTATCTATATTCCCTAAAAAATAAGGGTGCACAATACGGCATCGATCGTATGCGGCTGTTGGTCGATGCACTGGGCCACCCGCAACGCTGCTTTCCAATCATTCATGTTGCCGGCACCAACGGCAAAGGCTCCACCTGCGCGATCCTGGAGGCGCTCTATCGTGCCAATGGCTATACCACCGGTCTGTACACCTCGCCCCATTTGGTACATCTGGGCGAGCGCGTGCAGGTGAATCGCAAGGCTCTCAGTGCAAGCGATATTAGTGCCTACACGGTGCAACTTAGGCCAATCGCACATGCCCTTGGCGCGAACGATCCAGACGCACATCCCACGTTTTTTGAATTCATGACTGCGATGGCACTACTGCGCTTTGCCGCCGCAAAAGTCGATATCGCGCTTGTGGAGACAGGCCTCGGCGGACGTCTAGATGCCACCAATATCGTTGATCCGGAGCTCTCGATCATCACCTCAGTCAGCCTTGACCACATGGAACAGCTCGGCGACACAATCGA
This sequence comes from Polaribacter sp., assembly GCA_964226535.1. Lineage (GTDB taxonomy): Bacteria > Verrucomicrobiota > Verrucomicrobiia > Opitutales > Coraliomargaritaceae > Lentimonas. Next base: position 4,088 of record CAXQRK010000147.1, on the reverse strand, counting down.
ACAAATTTGCACGGAAAAAGCCGGCATCATTAAACCAGGCAAGCCGGTACTGATCGGCCAACTCTCTGCCGCGGCTGAGGCAGTGGTGCGCCGCATCGCACAGCAAAAAGCCTGCCCGGTATACACGCTTCGCGAGCGCTTCACCAGCACTGAGGCTCTGCCGCAAACCAATCTGGCCGGTTCATTTCAACGCTGGAATGCCGGCACTGCAGTCTATGCCACTGAAATCCTTAAGCAACACTTCCCGATTACAGTGCCAATTGCCCCGGTATTGCAAACCATCGATTGGCCCGGCCGTTGGGACACCATTCAGCTCAGCGACAAAACCTTAATTCTAGATGCCACGCACAATCCCGAAGGTGCAAACATGCTGGATGAAAATCTGCACGCACTGATTGCACGCACACAACGCAAGCCAATCATAATTGTCGGCATACTCGGTGAATTTCGTGCGCGCAACCTGTTGCAAGTGGTCAGCCGCTACGCCCGCGAGTTACACCTGGTGATGCCCAATCAGTCGCGCGCCACACCGACCGATGTGCTGGCAAGCTACGTTCCCGCAGAAACTCGCGCTCCGGTGTACCAGCGCCAGCTCAAGGATATGTTTCCCGCCGTGGGAGTGTGCAGGCCGGGCCGAGCCGGCGATTATATCATAGTCACCGGCTCGCTGTACTTGATCGGTGAGGTCCTCGAACAGCTCCGCGGCACCGAACCAGGCGACGGCCACTTACAAGATCGGCCGTAGGCCTGCTGCGAATCGATTCAGCCATTGCCCATTCGTACTAAGCACTGTCAACCACTCCGCCATGCACACCAACGATTTTCAGTTACTACTTAATCTGGGATTCATTGTCATCACTGCGGCCAGCTTTGCATTTGTCGGCAAACTGATTCGCATGCCCACCATCGTCGCTTATATTTTGGCCGGCATGGTGCTAGGCCCCCTGTTGCATCTGGTTCAACTGGATCACTCACTGGAGCTTATTTCAGAACTTGGCATCGCCCTGCTGCTTTTTCTGGTCGGCCTGGAATTGAGTTTTGACAAGATCAAAGACCTCGGTCGGGTCGGTCTCATGCTCGGCGGGCTGCAAATGCTGTTCACTGCAGCCGGCGGCAGCACTGTCGCCTACCTGATCGGCTTTGGTCTAATCGAGGCACTCTTTCTTGGCGCAACGGTTACTTTTAGCAGCACTGTAGTAGTGATCAAACTCCTCGATCAGAAAGGTGCAACAAGCCGATTGTATGCACGTATCTCAATCGCACTCTTTTTAGCTCAGGATGTCGTGGTGATCGGCGCATTGACGCTCTTGAGTGGCTTAGGCAGTGCCGAACCACTTATGCCACTGGAACTGGTGGCCAATTTGGCCAAGGCCTTTGGAGGAATGAGCTTGCTGCTGATTCTCTCATTGATTGCGGCCCGCTACTTGTTGCCAAAGCCCTTTTCCTGGGCCGCTCGCTCGCCTGATACAGTATTTATTTGGGCGCTGTGCTGGTGCTTTTTAGTGGTGATCATCGCTCACCAATTTCACCTCTCGGTTGAAATCGGTGCATTTCTCGCCGGCATCGCGATCGCCCAACTTCCGATACATGAAGACCTGCATCGTCGACTGCATCCATTAATGACCTTTTTCATCGCTGTCTTTCTAGTCACCCTAGGCATACAAATGGAGTTTCGCAGTTTACATGCGATCTGGCCAGCGGCGCTGGGGCTAAGCGCTTTTGTGCTGGTGATCAAACCCATCATTGTGTTCAGCATCCTGGCCCGCATGCGCTTCAGTGAATACACGGCCTTTCAAGCTGCCATTGCCACCGGCCAGGTCAGTGAATTTGCTTTCATACTGCTGGCGCTTGGTGCCAGCACTGGAATGATCGGCGCTCACATCGTGGCACTTGGCGGACTCGTGGGCATCCTCACGATCGCACTTTCTTCGTATTTAATCATTTATAGCGAAACCGTGTATACCGGCATAGCCCGCACCGGAATCTTGCGTCTGCTGCGTGCGAAACAACAGCCCGACAGTGAGCACTTGCGTTATCGCAGCGATCATATCATCGTGGTAGGCATGAATGCGTTGGGACGCGAGATTGTTCGACAACTGACCCTGCGCAAAGAGCGGGTGCTAGCCATCGATACGGATCCTCATAAACTCAAGGATTTGGGCAATGCTGACCTCCTAATTGGCAATGTCGAATACCAATCCGTGGTCGAAGAGATCGGCCTGCGCGAGGCCAAACTGGTAATCTCGGCACTGCAAATTGAAGATACCAATCATCTATTAGCGTACCGCTGCCGCTCTGCCGGTGTTCCGTGCGCAATCCACGCATTCAATATGTCTGTGGTCAACGATCTGCTGGACCTGGATACGAGTTATCTAATGATGCCAGCCGCCGATGGCATCGTCCAACAACGCGAACTGATGACAGAGGAAGGAATCTTCGACACATGAACGGCATCTGTATTCTTTTGGTCGCAGCTGCGAGCGCTTTCGGGCTGGCAAAATTGCTGCGTCTGCCGCCCATCCCGCTGTTAATGCTGGTCGGTGCCGGCCTGCATGAGCTCGCCAACCTCTGGTCCATCGACGTTCCCGAAACATTGCTCGGCGAAATGATGGAATTGGGACTGGCGGTGCTAGTGTTCACCGCCGGCGTGGACCTCAGTCCGCGGCGCATGCTCGGGCGCACACGATCGATTATTATCGTGGCGATCATTCAATTTTGCAGTCTTGGGCTAGCCGGAATCGTGACCGCGCTGGTGCTTGGCTACAATCTAACGGATGCATGGTACCTCGGTGGAGCGTTATCTGCCAGTTCCACACTCGTGGTCGTGCGTCATTTGCAACAGCGCCGCCAGATGTTTGAACCATACGGGCGCCTAGTGATCGGTGTGCTACTCGTTCAAGATTTGTTGATCATTCTAATCATGGTGGTGTTGGTGAAAGCTCCGGATGGTGCAATCGCTGGTGTTTTCGGACTGATTCGTGCAGTCGGTCTGGGCTTTGTCGCTATCGGCCTACATCGCTGGTTTGTGCCGTGGGCTACCACTCGGCTCAAATTAGATGAGGAAGAATTAATGCTGGGGGCGCTCGGCATCTTGTTCATATTCTCCGGCTTTGCTTACCTCCTGCAACTACCCTTTCTTGTGGGTGCCTTTTTAGCCGGCGTCTCGATCTCTGCCTTTCCGATGAATGGGCTGGTGCGCGGCATGCTCAGCTCACTTTCAAGTTTTTTTCTCGCGCTGTTTTTTATCGCTGTAGGCGCAACCCTGACCTTGCCGCAGAGTACCATGTTCTGGCATATGCTGATCTTCATCATTGTATTAATCATCGTCACCGTCGGACTTGTTTCAGTAATCGGCGAAGCTGTCGGCTACTCGACCCGCGCCTCCATCGAAGCCGGCATACTGCTCTCCCAAACCAGCGAATTTTCACTGCTGCTCGCACTCACCGGCATGGCTTCCGGTCAAATCAGCGCAGAGCTGTTCTCCATGATTGCACTCATCACAGTCGGCACCATGACACTGACCCCGCTCATCTCGCGTGAGTCATATGCCTGGATGCTGATGAAGTTACACCCTCGCTATCGAAGCGGTGAAGTCAACTGCGAAAACTTGCGGGATCACGCTGTGCTGATTGGCTATGGTCGCGCCGGCCGCCAAACCCTACAGATATTTAAAGAGCATAACATTCCGGTCATCGTGATCGATGATGATGCCGCGGTGATTCGTCAATTAATTGCCAATCAGGTTCATTGTATTCAAGGAGACGGCTCGGATCCTCGCATTCTCGCACGGGCCAATTGCCGTGAAGCGAAAGTCGTGATCTGCTCAATGCGCCGCACCCGCGATTCAAAAATCGCACTGGATCTACTCAAAGACACAGGGACCAAGGTATTCATTCGCACCTTTGAGCCTGCTGAAACCGAATTTGTCAAATCCGCCGGTGGCTATCCAATTGAAACCGCACAGGCAGCGGCACATAGTATGATCGAATGGCTCGATCTAAATATGCACGATTTGCGCACCCACTGATTGAATAAAGTGGCTTCAAAAAGGTACATTTTAACCCGCAAATTGCGGGTGCATCTTAAGC
>CAXQRK010000146.1:0-6805 GCA_964226535.1 Polaribacter sp. | reverse complement strand
GTTGCCCTTAATTTTTTAGATGAACTTAGCGTTTCAATCCACGCGCCCCGTGAAGGGCGCGACGGTTGTGCTCGGTAAGATAGTTTTTGATCGTCTCAAGTTTCAATCCACGCGCCCCGTGAAGGGCGCGACGGTCGAAACGCTGGTGAAAACGCTGGTGAACCGCCGTTTCAATCCACGCGCCCCGTGAAGGGCGCGACTGCGTTAAGTGTAAACACTTAACATTTGGACAGTTAAGACAAGCTTTGCGCGTAGGTCACGATTTTTCTGAGATGTCTTTTTTTTGCTGCCATTGCAAAACTGTCAAAGAACTCAACCAAAGGAATTTAGGTAATCTGCGAACCTTCCCTTGATTGGATGTGCGCTTGGGGTTCGCGCAGGCTTGGTAAAATGTCTGCCAATAATTTAAACGAGTAAAGTGCCTTCAATGTTGTAGTCCTCATTTTTTCCGTAGTGCTCAACACGTTTTTGCCAATTATTCCCCAAATGATACATGCGGATGGAGTCGGTCGAAGAGTCGATCTCGTTTAACAATCGCTGTTTAAATTCAACATAATGGGCTGGAGCGAGTTTGCATTCAAACACGGAATTTTGCACGCGTTGCCCGTAGTCGAGACAAATCTTGGCGACGCGGCGCAGGCGACGGGCTCCCTGAGGGTTGCCGGTGGCAACATCGTAGGCGATTAGTATGTACATATATCGTTTGGGTTGGAGCTGTGCGGGCTTGCTATTTGCTTAGGTAGGCAGGATAGGCATCCAGATCACCGCGTAGGTGTCTCGCCAGTAGACGAGCTTGCAGATGAGGTAAAATACCGATGGTGACTTTATCTTCTAGGAGTGGGTGAATGAGTGTGGACTGTTTGCGCTCTTGCCAGTGAGTGAGCACAATCTTGCGGGCGTCTTCTCGTAAATAAACGGCTCCGTTTTCCTTGGTCTCGAAGTGCTTGGCTTGTAGCTGCTGGCGGTTGATCAGGGTGAGGGCGGCACGGTCGGCAAAAATGGCGCGGAATTCTTCCATCAAGTCGAGTGCCAATGAGGGGCGACCGGGGCGGTCGCGGTGCAGGAAACCGCATTGCGCATCCAGGCCGCAGGATTCCAGGGCGCTACGGCAATCGTGGCTGAGCAGGCTGTACAGAAAGGACAGTAGCGCGTTGATCGGGTCCATCGGTGGACGGCGGTTGCGGCTGTCGAATGTGAGAGCGGTATTGGTGAGCAGGGCCGGAAAGGCGGCGAAGTAGTGAGTGGCGGCGTCACCTTCGATGCCGCGTAAGGTATCCAGGTCTTTGGCGGTATTGGCATGGCGAATGCGACGGGCAAGTTGATCGGCTGTGTCGAGCAGGGTGGCGGCCCGTACCTGGTCTTTTTCGCCATGGTCACGTGCGGTACGCAGGAGCACCTGCCGCGAGTTGGCGATTTTTCCAGCGATCATATGCTTGGCAATCGCGAGGGAGGTTTCGGGAAGGTCGGCGGCACGGTATTGGGCACGGCGCAACAGAATGTTGCCTGAAGTGAATCCTTGGCTGGCGGCGAGAAACTTGCCGTAGGGTGTGTGAAACGAGAGGGCGACGTCGGCCTCGGCGCAGGCCCCCATCAAGGCAGCGCTGGCACAGCAATCCCACCCGAAGCAGACGATGCCGTCGAGGTTGTGCAGTGGCACACGGAGCTTGGTCTGTTGTTCATGGCGTACTTCGACCGCTGCGCCATCTTTGCGCAGATAGGCTCCATCAAGGGTGACAAATAAGGTGTTTAAATGCTGTTGCATGGATGGACTGCGGGATTAGAGCGTGCTGATTTGCGATTGAAACCAAGTTGCGGTGCCGCGCTTGAGGCGCATCGATTTGGGCTGACAGAAACGGATGAGTGAGCAGCGGTCGCAGCGCTTTGGCGAGTATTCGGCTGAGGGTGTTTGGCCCTGTTGAATCATACCACGCACCTTTGCGGCAATTTCAAGGGTGAGTGCACGTAAGCGTGCGTCGAAGGTCACAGCGGTGCGGCGTTGCTGTTTGCCATAAAACAGATAGCCCGAAGTAATACTATTGGGCGTGCGTTGAAAACTGTCTTCCAGGCAGATCGCTTGACCGCAGAGTTGTATCTCGTCGGCGCGATGGGCTTTCGGGCGTCCGCGCTTGTATTCCACCGGAATAAGGGTGCCGTCCTTGTGGATTTCGACGATGTCGCACACTCCGTGCAGGCCATGGACATCGGACCAGACTGGCAGGCCGCGAGCAATACGCATGCCGGGGCGTGTTTCACCGAGTCCGGAGTGGGCCTTTTGGTGGAGTGCATTGCCCTCTGCAGTAGAGTAATTATCAGCCCACACGCGCTCGACATGAATGAGTGCGCATTGCCGGGGGCAATACAGGTAGTGCTGCAGGGCAGAGAGAGCGACTGTGGGAGAATTCATCTGACGACTTGACTGCATGCACTTTTTAAAGGATAATGCATGCATGACTCAATTAACGATACGACGGGTGGATGAAAGCTGGGTGGCGAAGGCAAAGGCCGACGCTGTCGAGCGTGGTGTGTCGATGAATCAGGTGTTGGTGGATGCACTGGCACGTGGTTTGGGGGTGGCTGGCGCGAAGCAGACGAATGGCTTGGAGCAGTTTTCGGGAGATTCTAAAGATTCGTTTGGTCCTGAGTGGGACGCTTACATGGAGGAATTGAAGGTGGTTAACCCAGAGGACTGGAAATGAAACTCGCGTTGGATACGAACGCGTATTCGGACTGGAGACGTTTTGGTTTATGGGAAAGTTTGTTATTGCAGGCGGATGAAGTGATTGTTCCTGCCATTGTGTTGGGTGAACTGAGAGCGGGCTTTTTACGGGGGAATCAGCAGAAAACAAACGAGGACAAATTAGTGACGTTCCTGCAAAATCCGGTGGTGCGTGTGGTTGATGTGGGAGCAGCGACCAGTCATTACTTTGCGTCGTTTAAGCATGACTTACTGAAAAATGGAAGTGCCATACCAGAAAACGATGTTTGGATTGCCGCATGTTGTTTTGAAGCCGGTGCCACCTTGCTCACCAGCGATAAGCACTTTGAGCACTTGCCGCAGGTGAGAGTGGCTCAGCGGGATTTTAGAGGCGCTCGATGATTTCGATGCCTTCGGGAATGGCTGAGCGGTCGATGGTGACTTCGTAGTCAGTAAAGGAGCGTGGGACTTCAACTCCGTCTTTTTTCTTCAATGTCACGGCGTCAAAAAGTTTGTGAGACTGAGCCTCGCCAAGTTGTGATTTGTGTTTGAAAACGATCAGGCCACGTGGATTCATGCTGCCTGCTGGGCGGGCGGCAGATTGGTCAAATTGGAAGGCGTTTTCCAATGCGGTAAAGAGTAGTTCGAGGTCGTCGTCGTTAAAGCCTGTTTGCTCCGCTAAGAAGGGATTGATGAAGCCATGTGAGCGATAAAGCCCGTAAGGAATTGTGAACTTGCGCCCCATTGTGCGTTCTTTATCAATGTCTTTCTCGTTGGTTACAGATGAACGTGTGATGCCGTGTTCGCTGGCAACGATGGGATCGATGGAGCGGGCAAAGGAAAGTTGAGCGGGGCCACGAACTTGGCCGCAGTTGACGTCGGTAGACATGACCGCTCCGAAGGTGCGGACATCGTAGAAGTTCTGGCACATCCATTCGCGGGCTTTGTCTTTCTCGGCGCGTTTAGCTTTTTTTGGATCGCCGAGATCTAAGGCTTTATAAGCTTCTTCGTGCTGCTGGTTGTGCACGGCGAGTTCTTCAAAATAGATTTTTTGATCTTTTTGAGTTGTTTGGATGAAATTGCGCACTTTGCGTTTGAGGCAGACATCGGTAACTAAGCCTTGGCCTGTTTCAGCGTCAATGCGCGGGAGGTTGCCTGCGTCGGGGTCACCGTTCGGGTTAGCATCGTTGGCATCGAAAAGGTAGATAAAGTCGTATCGGTTATTCATAATTTTGGCTATTTGTTAAGTGTTATTGGTTGTTTCGATTGTGCCGTATCTGGGGAGTTTGATTGTTGCTTAGTAAATAAATCTTTGCGTTGGTGGTAGTAACCTAGAATAAACATTCCTTGTTCCTTTAGCGTATGATTATTTTTAGTTCCTGATTGCTTCCATTTGATCTCTCCGATGAGCTGGTCGAATTGTATTTTTCTCGGAGGATTTAAATGTCTCCGATGATGAGTCGATAGTGTCTCCAGACGAGGGAAGATTGTGGCTGGAGTAGCAGATGCACTTGAGAAATATTTATCTCGGATTGTACCTTTGAGTTCTTTGCCTGTTTGTGAAAAGTAGCCTTCTTCTTGAATTTTCTCAAGTGTGGCGAATAACCTTCCTAAAAGATATGCGGGTTCTTTGTTTTCAGTGTCTAACATAGTGGATATGATTTGTTGGTGATTTCTTGTGAGCACGCCTTTAACAATGGCAGCACGAAAGTAGTTGATGGTTTGATCTGCACGAATGCGTCTGATTACGGCAGAGTAGAGGCCTTCTGGATAAGGTGCGTTCTCAAGAACGGCACGCATGAGTGCACCGCCCAGCAGTGGGGGGATTTCATCATAGACACGGGCGGTTTCTTTAAGGAGTTGCCAGTTCGCAGGGAACTCTGGATCAGGCTGACGTTTGCCTTTGGCATTTTCGAATTGGCGAATAATTGAAATGTCATTGTGATGCGCCCTGAGGTTGCTAACGAACTCAGCGACCGTCGACTGATGGAAAAAGCGCACAGAGAGGCGGGCTGCATTCGGAGCGAGGCCGAGAATGTAGAAGTGGTTGTTCTGTGTGTCTTCTCCAAGCTCGTCTAACACCTGGGTTCCTAGACGGAGAGACTTGAGGAAGGTTTCGACTTTTGAACGTGCAGCTTCGTCTTGTGATCCATCCGAGAAGTAAAATGGCAGGGAGTCTTCGACGATCGAAGGCTGATCTGTCCAGAAAACGCAGGTGGTGTCACTGATCCGAATTCGATGCTTGTTGGATTTTGGGCCATTGAGCAATGAATTTAGGGCTGTTCCGTATTTGAAAGCCGCCTGTTCGGAGACGGGGGCATTAAATGACTGATCCTTGCCATAGGATTCATAGGCGGGAGCGTTGAAGGAAACAATGGAGGCACCTGCTGACTGAGCACCAGCAACAGATTTAATTTTTGGGTGAAGACGCGCGATTGGGGCGTTGTCGCCAGTGATGAGGCATTGACCTAGCTCGCCTATTGGTTTAACTGTTTGCTTATCCCACCACTTGAGGATTTCTGATTTTTCATTGATACTTTGTACCTGCCCTTGGATTTGGAAAAGCCCGAAGCCTGTTGCTAAATCTTTAATTTCTGGATTAGCGTTGATGTATTCAGCAGTTTTTTCAGGTGTCCATTTCTCTAAGAAACGACAGATTACAGAAAAGTCGGTGTCGTTGATTTCGGTTTCGAGCGCGAGGTGCTTGTCGCGAAATGCTTCAAAGGATTTTAAGGTGCGCTCAGGTTTTGGGTCGTCAAGCTTGTAGCCTAACATATAGGTCGTGTTATCCCAAAGTAGGCAGGGATTGATTCCGGACCCTGAAGGTTTCGCTTCGCCGAGCACAAGTTGAGCGCCAGCGATTGGTTTGCCTTTGTCGTTTTTGATGCGGGCGTCTTGGATGGCAAAGAGTGATCCGTTAGGCTTGAGAACGACGCGAAAAGAAATCTTTTGCGGCGAGTAACCTGGCTTCGCGATTCCGTAGGCTGGGTCGTCCACTAGGCGGTCGTAGAGTTTGTAGAGGGAGTGCAGGATCATGATACAGTGAATTCTGAAATTTTGGATTTGAAAGGAGGCACGGTGATGACGCCGTCGTTCATTTGAGCGCGGAAAAAATGAGGGGTGGTGGATTTTACCTTTTTCGTGCCTGGGTCTTGATCGAACTCGATATCGTGCAGCATGAAGCCGAGATCTTTTTCTCCTTTGAAACTTTCGTGTGGCACGGGGACTCCTTTATCGGATTCGTGCAAAATGAACCGGGCTGGGAATTCACGACAGCCAAGGTAGGGCTGTTGGAAGGCTTGGCCTTTACGAGCGCGGCGCTTGAACATTTCAATATGCTTGCCTGCAATCTGATGCGGGGGGATTTCTTGACCACCGCAATCTATTTGACAGTCAAGGACGTCAAAATGTGCTTTGATGATATAACGGACATCTTTGAGCAGCAGAGAGGCACGTTGCTGTCGACTTTCTTCAATTTGTATACCAAACCTTCTTGTTCCGCCTTCAGCAATCATTGCAGCAGTGGGGTTGTTGGCCTTTTTGCTGATTTCGTTACGCCGAACATTGGTAAAGCGCACGGGGTTGATGACAGTAATTTCGTCGATCACCCATCGTATTTGTGGCTTCCAATAAATGGCTTCAAGAACTCCACGAGCAGCAGAGGGTGTGATGACATCGTAGGAGACGCGTTCTACTTTCATCTCGGGGCGAGAGAAGAGTGCGTAGTCACCTGAGATTTCTAAGATGATTCCGTAAGCCATGATGGTAAATAGTGTTGATTTGATGTCATAGTGATGTCACTTTGGGTACATGAAAACTTTAACCATACGAGGACTGCCTCAGGAAGTTCATGAAACCTTGAAGAGGCGTGCTGCGGAAAATCGTCGTAGCTTGAATCAAGAAATTATTGCCGAATTGGTTGAAGCGGTGGAGGTAAGTAATATTCGAAACCGAATTGATTCGGTGATGGCGTCTAATGAATGGTTTCGTGGACAACTTAAACATACATTGCCTGAAGAGCAAATCCGTGAGGCGATCAATGAGGGGAGAGACTAGCACTTTTATTTTTTCAATGAATTAATTGCTAAAGATCGGAAGAGCGTCGTGTAG
>CAXQRK010000145.1:0-11631 GCA_964226535.1 Polaribacter sp. | reverse complement strand
TTAGAGACCATGAAGGCGGCAAGACCTGCCTTTGGGCGACCACCAATACCAGTGGCACCCTCATCGCGAATTTCTCCGCCCACCCCAGTGGCAGCTCCTGAAAACGGCGAGATCGCAGTCGGATGGTTGTGCGTTTCAACCTTGCATAAAATATCAATTTTACCCGGCACTTTGCGGTAGGTTTTAAAGGCGCCCCTTGGGCTTACCTCCCACCAATTGGCGGTGCATCCTTCAAGTACACCGGAATTATCCGAATAGGCAACAAGAGTGCCACGGGGGTTTAAACGGTGCGTGTTGCGGATCATGTCAAACAGCGAATATTTGCTGTTTTCGCCATCGACGATCCAGTCGGCATTGAAAATTTTGTGGCGACAGTGCTCGGAGTTGACCTGTGAGAACATCACTAGTTCAGCATCGGTTGGGTCACGCCCAAGTTTTTGATAGGCTTTGAGTAGGTAGTCAATCTCGTCGGATGACAGAGCCAGGCCCCAGTCAAGGTTAGCTTTATGGAGTGCCTCCGGCCCGTTCGCCAGCAGTGGCACGGTACGCAGTGGAGCAGGATCAAGATGCTGAAAAAAATCACCGAGGTCGCGGTAGACCGCTTCGGTCATTCGATCATGCAGGGCATGCAGAGCCGGACCGAGGTCCTCAAGATTGAGCATCAGTCCATATTGGCTGGTTACAATAAAGTGAACCCCACGTTCGACACGACGAATGCTTTCGAGGCCGCAGTTGTGAAAAATATCGTTTGCCTTGGAGGACCACGGAGAGATGGTGCCTTTGCGCGGGGTCACAAAAAAACCATCTTCACGGTCAAGATGGCGCTGAGCGCCGAGCAGGGCCAAGGCACGCTCGATATGACAATCGTCGAGCACATGGTTCGCTTCAATCAGGTAACACTCAACCGCGTCAATGGTAGCAATATCGTGCTGAGTAGTTGCTGCATTGAGCGCTTGTTGGAGCGCTTGGAGGCGAAACTCGGAAAATGCAGGACGGCCTTGAAAAATGATTGGTTGCATAGCAATAAAAGTCAGAAAGTAATTAAACTGGCGATGGATTCAGTCGGAAACAACTCGAAAAGCGGGACTTTGATCGCCAACTTCTCCCAGCCATCAGTTCTTTCAGCATAATCCAGTATAGAGATGATCTGTATCTTGCGACAGCCTTCGGTGGTCAGAGCCTTAATGCCCTCACCCAACAACCGCGTCAAGATGGCAGTTATGCAGGCACGCTCAGCAACCGGACCCACGGTCAGCAACGCAGGAAAATGTGCATCTATGGGCAGATACTGCAGGCTTGCTGCCAGCCTGCGAAAATATCCCTCTCCATCTTTGAAATATAGCCAACGTTTGCCCCTGAAAGGGACTGTATGATTTCACCAACCCCTCTTCCTCAAGGTTATGTAGACCGAAGCAAAATAGTTTGATTATCCGCACAATATTCTGGAACGATGTAATCCATTCTGTTGTGCTGTAAGAATGTCGAGCCCTTTGCGGAATGTCCCTTCATTTGATCATACACTCGCCGAGAATCATGTTAAATTAACTCGTCGCCCACCGCGCGTGTTGCAGTTAAATACCGGCAAGCTGTGTAATCTCACCTGTGTGCATTGTCATGTGAACGCAGGCCCGCATCGCAAGGAGATCATTACACGCCAAACGATTGATCGTATTTTGGACTGGCTTGAGCAAACCGATATCCAAGTAGTCGATCTGACCGGTGGCACGCCGGAAATGATTCCGGATTTTCGCGATATGGTTGTGCGTATTCGCAAGATGGGCAAGCGGGTGATGAATCGCTGTAACTTAACCATCTTGAATGAACCTGGATTTGAGTGGGTGGCTGATTTTCATGCCATGCTAGCAGTGGAAATTGTCGCTTCCATGCCATGCTACTGCTCCAAAAATGTGAACGAGCAACGCGGCGATGGAGTATTTGATTCCAGCATTCGGGCACTCCAGATGCTTAACAAATTGGGATATGGGCGAGCGCCACACTTAAAATTGGATCTGGTATATAATCCAAACGGTGCAAGTCTAGCGCCGGATCAAGCGGAGCTCGAAATGGATTATAAGCGCGAATTGAAGGCGCATTTTGGCATTGTGTTTAATCAGTTGTATGTAATTACCAATATGCCGATCGCCCGCTTTGATTCGTATTTAAAACGCCAGGGGCAATATGCCGACTATATGCAATTGCTACTCGATCAATTTAATCCTGGCTCGGTGGCAGGTTTGATGTGCCGCGATACGATTAACGTCGATTGGCAAGGACAGGTATATGATTGTGATTTTAACCAGCAACTCGGTTTCAAGCACGCTACGCATGCGGGTCGCTTGATGGTGTGGGAATTAGACTTTGCAGAGTGGCACAATCAACCGATCTTAACCGGAAACCATTGTTATGGCTGCACTGCCGGACAAGGTTCCAGTTGTGCCGGTGCAACCGTATAGGGCATGAAATGATCATTAGTCGTCCGAACTGTCGATCTTTTCACCTGATTGTCCAATGTGTTTCTATGCTTGATCCAAGTTTATTTTATTTCAAGCTGTCGCAGTTCTCTTAAAGCAGTTTATCACTGCTCAGATAGATTATTAACGACTAAAGATACATATGAAAAAAACCATTATTGCTACCTCACTCATCCTGGCGACATCGCTTGCCTATGCGGACAAACAAGATAATGTTGGCATCGGCCTGGGAACACTCATCTTCGAAGGTCATGACGGCCTGGTTTCTCAGGTATGTGCCGCCACTAGTAATGGCTTGCTTGGCAACCAAACCTTTGCGATTACCTCAGGCACCCTCGGTGCTGAGAAACCCGACAAACTTTGGGCAAGCAAACAATTGAATGACTTTGTCGAAGAAAACATGGACCGCCTCGCTCAAGAGGTTGCCCAAGGTCAAGGTGAATCACTTGAAGCGCTCTGCAGCATTCTTCAAGTGGACAATCCAAATGCCTTTAATGCATCGCTGCAGGAAAACTTCGACCAGATCTATACATCAGGCACAATCACTCATCAAGATGTAATCAGCAATATGAAGCGCATCATCGTCGGGTAACATGCATGTATTGCTGCAAGGGTGTAGACAGTGTGCTACACCCTTTTTTTTACTTTTGCTAAGTCTCCAAATCGATGCAACTGAGTCATCAAATGAGTTGCAGACGCTACCTGTTCCGACGATTAAGGTACTGGCAGACAATCCTTATTGGCACAGTCTGCTACATTATAAAAAGACATGGCTCTCGTGCAAGAGTACTATTGATGACCCCGATTTCTTTCTGAGCGACCGCGGCCAGGTAGATCCTGTGACTGAACTTATTCATACAATACAATCTTTCTCAAATGGCGATCCAACCGACCCCAAACATCCGATTAATCGCTTCCCCGCCCGGCTGCATTGGTTGCAACAACAACTGCCGAAACATATAGTCGCCCAATTCGTCGCCTCACAAAGTGCACCGTTTGAGGCCACATATGATGCCATCGCGCCTGGTGCAGCCAGTTTAATCTTTCCGACCCAGTACATGAATAATCCGGCATCCTTATTTGGACATAGCTTGATTAATATTGAGGGTCAACAACATCAAAAATTACTCGCTTACTCGATTAATTACAGCGCCATTACCAATGAGACAAATGGCGTAGTATTCGCAGTTAAGGGCATCTTTGGCAAGTATCAGGGACGCTTTTCGATCGATCCCTACTATGAGAAAGTACAACAATACAGCGATATAAGTATGCGCGATATTTGGGAGTATCGCTTGAACTTGAACAAGGAAGAAGTGTACAACCTGATGCGACACCTTTGGGAACTTCAAGAAATGTATAGCTACTACTATTTTTTCAATGAAAACTGCTCGTATAATTTGCTGTTTTTACTGGATGTGGCACGCCCAGGAAGCCAACTGGTAGCACAGTTCAATCACTGGGTGATCCCAATTGATACGATCAAAGCGATTCGCACGGACGGATTCATCGCTGATGAAACCTATCGACCGTCACGTTCGACTAAAATCAAACGTATTGCTGCAACTTTACCCACAGAGCTGCAAGTGCAGAGCATGGCAGCCATCGAAAGTGACGACGCCTGCATCGCACTCATCAAGGCACTGGAAAGCAATCAGGAAAGCAATGAAACAAAAATTCGCGCCCTGGATCTTGCTTCCGAATTGCTGCAGATGCACCATGCCGATGGCACAATCAGCAAGGATAGGTATGCCGAAAGATTTCTGACCATCCTCAAGCAACGCGCAAAGCTAGGTACCGTAGCGGATGATTTCTATCCAGAATCAATCCCCAGCCCTCCACATGAAGGTCACGACTCCAGTCGATTCGGATGGGGCGCAGGTCATTACGATGGCGAATCTGTAATCAGCCTGTCACTTCGGCCGGCTTATCACGACTTGATGGATCCGAGCACCGGCTACACACTCGGTAGTGCGATTGAATTTCTCAATGGCACATTTTATTACTACACCGATGCACAAAAATGGGAGCTGCGCCATTTAGACTTCGTGCGTATTCATTCGCTCTCTCCGATTGATACATTTTTCAAATCGAACTCATGGCACGTTAGCACCGGCCTGACTACGATTAAAGACAAAGACCGTGATGCCCGACACACTGCTTTCTATTTCGAATCCGGCATTGGACTGAGTGTCTCCGTGTGCAAACATTCCATCGCCTACGCGCTGGCAGAGTCGGCAGCCTATTTGAATCGATCGCTGGACTCCGGGCATATGATTGGCGGCGGCGCTTCGATTGGACTGCTCAGCGAATGGACCCCGCATTGGCGCAGCCAACTGGAATTGCGTCACCACGAATATTTTCTAGGAGAATATAATCACCGAACCGAATACAACCTAAAGCTAGCCTATTCGCTCAGTGAGCGTAGTGCACTCAAGCTCAGTTGGGGACATAGTCGCGCGTTTGAGCAGAGCTGGAATGAATTTAATTGCCAATTTCAATTATTTTATTAGGCACTATTGCAGCGAGTACATCTATATCCATCAGGCAAGCCAATTAAGTTAGAGCAGTGGAATTGACCGATCGTTCGGGTAAAAACAGTTGCCAACTGATCATAGAATCGTTTCTTTACAGCCGTTGTTGATTGAACACAGTTAAGCCTTGATGATGCCAAACCTTATCGCCCGTTATACACATTGGCTGCATACACAATGGCCGGCCGGCGGCATTGAAAAAGGGCCTGAAGTCAACGCAGATGGCACCACAAATTTAAACGGTGTACGTGTGGTCGGTGATTTGACGGGGGTGCCCTTATTGAAATTTTCTGCGGATACGGGCGCCCGCGCAGTCACAGCGATTCTGGCGGAAGCTGACTTTAAGCCGGGTGCGGGCACCGAGACTGCGGTGCTTGATTTGGTGATTGTAGGTGCGGGAGTCTCCGGCATCTCAGCGGCCATCGAAGCCAAACGGGCCGGCTTAAATTTCGTACTGTATGAAGCAGACGAAAGTTTTGCTACGATTCATAACTTTCCGCGCAAGAAGCCGATTTATACCTACCCTACTGCAATGCAACATGCCGGAGCGCTGCATTTTAAGGCGGATGTGAAGGAGGCCCTGCTGGACGAACTACAAGCGCAGCAAGTGGCACATGGGATCGTACCTAGGCTTGCCAAAGTGCGGCATATTCGGCGTGCCGGCGGCGTGCTGACGGTCGAGTTTGCACGCGGTGAGCCGGTCAGGGCACAGCGTGTGATCGTCGCGATCGGTCGCACTGGCAATTTTAGGAAATTGAACGTGCCGGGCGAGGAAATGGACAAAGTCTTGAATCGTTTGATCGATGCCAGTGAACACTCCAGCCAAAAGGTGATGGTGGTCGGCGGTGGTGATTCTGCACTGGAGGCTGCGATTGCACTGACTGAGGCCGGCGCAGATGTTTCGCTAAGTTACCGCAAAAATAATTTTTCACGAGCAAAGCCGGACACCGTCGAGCAAGTGCGGGCGCTGGCCAATCAAGGCAAGCTTACGCTCTATATGGGCACTCAACTACAAGAGATCCGCACTGCCGAGGTGGTGTTGTGTAACGAGGAGCATCAAGACTGCGTGATTGAAAACGATACAGTGTTTACTTTGATCGGGCGTGAGCCGCCGCTAGATTTTTTTCGTCAGTCAAAGATTTCGGTACGGGGTGATTGGACGCCAATGGTATGGGCTGGTTTAATCGGGTTTTTCGTTGTGTTCATGGTCTTTTACCATTGGCAAAAGGAACTTTGGTTGCAACAGCTCGACCCCGCTAAAGTGGCCTGGTGGGTCAGCTCGCTGGGTGGGCTGCTGCAGGCGCAGGTGGATCATCCGAAGCACCTGCTCAATCATATACGCAGTGCGATGCATCAGCCCGGATTTTATTATTCGCTGTCCTATTGTATCTGCGTGGTGGCATTCGGGCTGCGTCGCATCAAGCGTCGGCGGACGCCATATGTAAAGTTGCAGACACTGTCGCTGTCGGCCTTTCAAATCATTCCGTTGTTTCTATTGCCCTGGATATTGTTGCCGTGGTTGGGTGCGCTGGGCTGGTGGGAGTCCGGTCTCGGCGGTGTAATTGCGGATTGTTTCTGGCCGAATGGAGAGTACTGGCGCGCCTTTGGTCTGATTCTCGCCTGGCCGCTGTTTGTGTATAACTGGTTCAGTGCAGAGCCATTGTGGGGCTGGTTGATTCTGGGATTTCTACAAACATTTGTGTTGCTCCCATTGATCGTATGGAAATGGGGTAAGGGCGCGTATTGCGGCTGGATCTGTAGTTGTGGTGCCTTGGCCGAAACGCTGGGAGATGCGCACCGGCACAAGATGCCACATGGTCCGTTTTGGAATCGGCTTAATATGCTTGGCCAAGTGATCCTTGCGATAGCATTCCTGATGCTGGGGGTGCGGATACTTGGCTGGCTACTGCCGCCCGGAAATTTTGCTGCGTATAGTTTTGATGCACTGCTAGACGGAATTCCACTGTTGAACTGGAAATATGCCGTTGATGTGTGGTTGGCCGGCGTGCTCGGAGTGGCCTTTTATTTTCATTTTTCCGGACGTGTGTGGTGCCGCTTCGCATGTCCGCTGGCAGCACTAATGCATATATACGCACGGTTTACCCGTTACCGAATCTTTGCCGACAAGAAAAAGTGTATCTCGTGTAATGTCTGCACAACAGTTTGCCATCAGGGAATTGATGTGATGAACTTTGCGAATAAGGGACTGCCGATGCAAGATCCCCAATGTGTGCGCTGTTCCGCCTGCGTGCAGTCCTGTCCGACGGGGGTGTTGAGCTTTGGACGCTTTGACCGCAAGGGTGACGTAATCTATGATCGGTTGCAGGCCTCGCCGGTGCGACTTCAAGAGTTACACTCGCCGGTGGATGGATTGTTTAGTGGGCCGAAATGAGCTGCTGCCCCAGAGTCTACAGGCACTCAGATGCGGTGCGTGTAAGGAGCGAGTTGAATCGAGCGGGTATCGACCGATGATGACGACCCGAATTGTGGTGTGGCTGCTGTTGTTGAGTCTGTCAGCGATGATGGCGTTTGCCTATGGTTGGGTAACGGATTCGTTTGACACACCTAGCTGGTGGCGTGTGGGTTTATTTCCCGGGATTGGTCTTGCCGGAATATTGAGTGTTTTTGTGTGGCCACAGTTCACAACAAGCTGGGCCGTGCGCGGGTCGATTTGGATTCCGGCCATTCTACTGCGTTTGTTGATCCTGCCGACGGCTGTGTCTGATGATGTCAATCGTTATCTATTTGAAGGCAAATTAGTTCGGGCACAGATCAGTCCATATGCACAAACCGCCGATGCGACCGCTCTCATGGATACTCGCGATGCGCATTGGCAGGCAATCAACCACAAGGATCAGCCGAGCGCTTATCCACCCCTCGCACAGCTTATCTTTGCGGTGGTGGGCGGCCTGTCCTATCAGACCTTCACCTATAAGTGTGTGTTTGTATTGGCTGATTTACTGACACTTGGTGCGGTGCTGCACTTGCTACACAGGCGGGGATTGAGTCCAGCCTTTGCTGGGTTATATGCACTCAATCCACTCATTTTGATCGCATATGCAGGGGAGGCGCATTTTGATTCATTAATGGTTGCCGCTTTATTGTGGGCACTGTACGCATACGAAGTTGGTCGCAACAAATCTGCGCTGACTTTGCTTGCCCTAGCGACCGGAATTAAATGGATCACCCTGCCCTTAATCCCGTTCTTTACCGGCAAGCGTTTGTTGCCAGGGAGCCTGATCGTACTGCTTATCTTGTTGCTGCCAGCAGTCTATTTTGTCGATTCGATCAAGTCCTTGGTGCCGGCACTGCTGCAGTTTGGAGGCACGCGCAGTTTTAATGGGCTCGTATATGAGTCCGTGCTACTGGGCATGGGCTTGCCTCGTTTGCTGTGCAACGGCATCGTGCTGGTGTTGTTTGTGGCAATTGTTCTTTGGCGATGGCACTGGCGTGCGCGTGTACCTCTGGACAGCCATCTGCGCTGGATACTGGGTGCCCTAATCGTGCTGTCTCCGACCGTACATTTTTGGTATCTGGGATGGATCCTGCCCTTGATCTGCCTGCGTCCATCCTTGCCCTGGCTTACATTTTCACTCAGTGGAGGCCTGTATTTTTGTGTCTGGCTAAATGCTTCGGCAGAGACGGCTTGGTGGGGCTTATATGGTTGGCAGCAATGGCTATTTTGGGGGCCATTCGTACTCGCTTGTATGTATGAACTATGGAGTACCCACGGACGTATCGTATGGCCAGTGAGGCGGACGGAACAGCCAGATTTGCCACGTGTCAGCGTTGTGATTCCAACCTTGAATGCCGCCTCACAACTGCCAAATGCCTTGCGCAGTATTGAACAACAATCGTTTGCAGCAGTGAGCGAAGTGATTATTGTCGATGCCGGTTCGACCGATCGTACCATTCAAGTGGCAGAAAAGAGTCCTTTGCCCCTGCGTGTACTCCGTGCCGATCGCGGACGTGGGGATCAGATTGCGGCGGGCATACATGCCGCACGAGGTGAGTGGGTGGTCGTATTGCATGCTGATGCAATGCTATCTGTCGATGCGATGGCATCCCTGATGCGAGCGATTGAAGTCGATGATACCGTGATTGGTGGCGCGCTGGGGCAGCGTTTTATGGGCAACAATCCGGAATTAGTCCCGATCGAGTTGCTTAATGAGTTGCGTGTCGTATGTACACGTACCGCTTTTGGTGATCAAGTGCAGTTTTTTCACCGCGATTCCGCTATACGTTATGAGTTGATGCCCAAACAGCCATTAATGGAAGATGTCGAATCGAGCTGGCGCACGCGAGAACGTGGCAGCTTTCTGTTTCTCGGCCAAGCCTGTCAAGTCAGTCATCAAAAGTGGAATCCGAACCAGTGCTTGGCCCGTTTTCGGCTGGTGATGCGCATGGTGGGAAAATATCGCTGGGCCCGATGGCGGAGCCGTCGACAGGCGAAAGTATTGAGCGAGGCACTTTATACGGAATATTATTCGAACTGATATCCGGCTTGGATTCGGTTAGTTATAGGTGGACATCGTAGTGCGTGTGCCGATTGAATCATCCACACCGCTTGAACTATTTCGCGATTAAGCCAAAGTCCACCCGCTGAAGGTTGAGAAAATCACCTGGGTATTGACGTGACACAAAAAAGCGCAGGCGCAAGGTAGAGGCTTGCTGCGGCGCATGGATTGGCAATATAATTTGGCGTAGACCATTTGAATTTCCGGTCGGACACCGGAACAGAATATCCGTGCCCAGGTCGCTGCCCGCCTGATCTGACCATGACAAGCGTATTTGAATCCGATTATCGGGACTGATCCGATAGGCCATCTCTGCATCAAATAAATAAGGCTGCTCGGAAATGACCGGAATATCTCGAAAGATCGAAACCACATCGGCCCCGCTCAAATGAATCCCTGCACCCGCATCAAGCGCATCAATTTGTAAATGCTGTGCAGGTCGAAAATCAAAATTCCAGCCCGGCACTACGGGCAAGTCTGGACCCAGAAAATTACGTGGCATCGGCGCACTTGCTGCATGCGTTAAATCAACATTCGATAGCATAGAGTGGACGTTTGCATCATCCCCGGACCATCGCTCTGCAACCTTTACGACTGCCGCATATGTTGGGTAGGTATCTTTCGCCATCGCAACACCTGCCTGCGCCATTGCGGCCAAAGCCAATGGAACCGGGTCCATTTTTTTGTATTTTAAAAATGAGTGGAGCCGCGCATGCATCGGATCCTGGACTAATTCTTGGCCCAATTCCTCAAAGGCCATGCCTGCCCTCAGGCAGTCTTCAAGCTGCACAGGCAACAATGCGGCATCGCCCTGATGCGTCGTTGACAATACATCCAGAGCATTGGTAACCAGTAATGAACGCGTGCTATGATAGTGGGCAAAGGCTTCCGTCAAACTGAATGCTGCCGATACCACCTCGACCCGTGCCAAGCGGCGTGGATCGTCTGCAACGCGTTGTTTGGCCAGACGAATACACTCCCGCAACTGCTCAAGCAGCGCACGATCAAATAACTCAATGGCTGCTTCATCTTGATAAAATTTGATCCATTTGGCAGTGCCTGCATAAACGGTGCGATGCGCCTCGGCACGCTCGTAAAAATTTCGCATCGGCAGCGCGGCCGCCCCAAAGAAATGAGTGTAATACTCGTCCAACAGCGCGGCTGCGTCCTGCTGCGGATCCCACAGCAACTGTGCCGCCAACCAGGCCTTGCCACCATCCAGGCCCCACGCTGAGGGCAACTGGGAAAAGAACGCCGATACCCCGTGATCGCTCATATAGGCAAGACTATCAATGATCCACTGATTGAATTGCCGGGGGTACATATACGGTGCACCAAAATAATAATCCCAGGTCGCCAAACGCTCCGCACCCGAATCCGCCCAGCGTCGAATCAATGCTTGATCCGCTGCTCGATACGCCGGGTCATGCCATTGTGCACGATCCGAGGTGAGCACTGGCATCACCCGCGGATGTATCTGAAAGGAGGGCGATTGCTCGGTCCAATAATAGGCCAAAGCAGTCAAATAACGCGGCTTTCCGGAAGGCGTGGT
This sequence comes from Polaribacter sp., assembly GCA_964226535.1. Classification (GTDB taxonomy): domain Bacteria; phylum Verrucomicrobiota; class Verrucomicrobiia; order Opitutales; family Coraliomargaritaceae; genus Lentimonas. Next base: position 557 of record CAXQRK010000145.1, on the reverse strand, counting down.
CCACGCGCCACCGCTTTCAAATACCCGTTCCGCAACCGCATTCATAAAGCCAAATACCAGATCGGTATAATTCGGGCGCCCTCTGAAATATTCCACCGGCTCAATCAGGCGACGGGTTGCTGCGGTATCATCAAACAATGTATTATCATTGATTGAGAGGGAAAAGCTCCGCCTGTCCGGATCCTCAGCAAACGCTGCCAAGGCCGCTTCTGCAGCGACTTGAATGGCCCGTGCTTGGGTAAAATTCGGCTGCGGATCGGATGCGCTGCTACCACTTGGGGCAGCTCGATGCCCATGCACCTCGGCAAATAGCGCTGGTTCAACCTCGTACAGCGCCGGCGTAAACACTTTTGCCAGGGCATGATTAAATTCAAAATGCCGCACCAAACGATTTCTCCGCGCGAAATCAGTATGGATCGGATACAGCGTACGCATCTCATACGCAGGCCGTTCCCGCCAGTGCCCTTCCGGAAATTTCGTTGCGGCTGGTTCGACCAGTTCCAGACCCAATTCACCCGCCCAATACCAACGCGCACCGAGCAGTTTGGCGCACATGG
>CAXQRK010000144.1:0-6675 GCA_964226535.1 Polaribacter sp. | reverse complement strand
ATCGTGACTGGAGTTCAGACGTGTGCTCTTCCGATCTCTAATGGCACTTTCGTAAGACAAGCTTTGACTTTCAGGGACAGCAGCCCCCATTTCCTTGGCACGATCTTCAAATTCGCGGCCTAACCCGCCCGCTTCGACGGTTTGTTCGTGGCGATACCATGCAAACCCCTCAACACCCACAGTGGTGATATTACCCCCAAAACAGCCGAAACGTTCCACAAGGGTCGTTTTCACGCCCATGCGCGCGGCGGCCAGCGCTGCGGCCAAACCGCCCGGTCCCGACCCAACAACCAAAACATCCGTCTCATGGATGACATCAATCTGTTTTGCGGGTTCTGTGATTGTTCTGCTCATGTATCACCTGTGGGAATCGTCAGCAGATAGTGCTGTCGCAAACAAATGCTTAGCCAGTTAAACCGCTGATGGCTAAAAAGTTATATTTTACATCAACATTTTCTGCCGTGTCGGATCATAAGGCACTTGAGCGAGCGGTGTGGCTTTGTATTTTTGGTTCGCGACCTCGATTTCAAAACTTCGTGCCTGTGTTTCAGCCTGCGTTTCGCCGGGTGCGATCGATACATTGGCAAAGCACAGACTTTTCCCCGTGCGCGGCCCTCGTGCACCAGAACTTGTCAGGCCTACGTAGGTGTTGTTTTCCCAAACCGGTTCATCGTGCAGCAGCAGCGCATCGCCTTCGACCTCAAGCAGGATCTGACGACGAGTTAAGCCAGCCTCTTTCTGGGCAATAAGCGCATCACGCCCCAGGAAATCACCTTTTTTCCAGTTCACGGCAAAACCGATCCCGGCCTCTAGAGGAGAAATGTCAGGGCCAAGGTCGGTGCCCCAATGCTTGAACCCTTTCTCGATCCGGCAACCATCAAGTGCATAGATGCCCAAAAGATGCTGGGTGTGGGCGCGTAGCGCTTCAAAAAGTGGGACGGCATCTGATGTAGGCACTGCGATTTCCCAGCCAAGCTCGCCGACGAAGCTTAGGCGCGTGGCTGTGGCGGGCAGCCCGGCGATCGTCACATTTTGGGCGGTGGAAAAGGCGAACGCGTCCCAATCGTCTGCGGAAAGTGCCTGCAGGATCTCGCGTGCACGTGTCCCCATTACACCGATCACCGCCTCGTCTTCGGTCACGTCTTTCAATTGCACGTCATGCCCTCGCGCACGGGCCTGTTTTTTTAGCCAGTAGATGTCCTTACGCCGCGTGGCCGCGCCTGAGGTCGCTCGGAAGGCCTGCTCCTCCACTCGTGTCACGGTTAAATCCGCCTCGATCCCGCCCCGTTTGTTCAGCCAGGTTGTGTAAACCGCGCGACCCGGTGCTACATCCAGATCGGATGAGCAGACCCATTGCATAAGCGCCAGCGCATCCGGCCCCGTCACATCAATTTTGGTGAACATCGACAAGTCGATCAGCGCTGCGCTGTCGGCCATGGCCTGGGCTTCGCAATTCGCCACATATTGCCAGGTTTGTGATCCGACTGAATACGGTAGGCTGCGCTCCTCTTCGTTCTGCGCAAACCACAATGTTCGCTCCCATGCGCCGCCCACACCCCAAACTGCGCCTACCTGATCCAGCGCCTGATGGAGGGGTGACAAACGCAAGTTACGACCAGAAATCGGCTGCTTATAGGGCCAGTGCATTGTGAATATGTTTCCTGGGACCTCGCACATTTTCTCTTGCATAAAGACTGGATCAGATTGAAGTGGGTCACAACGCAGAATGTCTATATCCCACAAGTCGCTTGGAGGCTCACCCGTAATCATCCAATCGGACAACACATCACCTACTCCAGCAGATGACATAACGCCAGCCGAATTCATTCCAGTGGCTACGTATAAATTACGCAGTTCAGGCGTTTCACCCACCAACGGACGACCATCTGCGGTAAAACTCTCAGGACCATTTAAAAAATGCTGAATACCGACAGCTTCTAACTCAGGAAACAGATCCAAAGCGGCATCAATAAAGGGTTCAGCATGATCCCAATCATCTTCCATGTCAAGAAATGGGCGGTTGCCTTCTGGTGAGTGAGGATCCCATGGTTTTGCATTCATTTCAAACCAGCCTACCAACAATTTACCAGCGTCACCTTTCATGTAGACATGGGTATCCATGTCGCGAATAATTGGGAAAGGTTTTGGCAGGCCTTCTATTGCCTCAGTTACAACATACATATGTTTAACCGAATGTTGCGGCAGCACGACACCTGCATCATCTGCAAGCTTTTTTGACCAAGAACCAGCACAAAGGACTACTTGCTCCGCTTGAATTTGGCTTCCATCAGACAGGACCACTCCAGTAATTTTATTAGCGCTATGCAACAAACTTTCGACTAACACTCCTTCATGAATTTGTACTCCATTTTTTCGCGCCGCGTTCAAATAAGCCATAGATAAGTCAACTGGATTAACCTGCCCATCTTCCTTAAGAGTGAGCGCACCATGAATACCCTTTGCGCTTATGCCTTGCACCCTCGCAGCAACTTCCTCTGCTGCTAACACTTCAGGTTTCATCCCTGTATATTCAGCCATTGCATGAATACGTTTTAATTCGTCCATTCGCTCAGGACGCCGCGCGATCCAATAGCCCGAAGTCTGCTGATATCCGGTTGCGAGACCTGTTTCGCGCTCCAACTCTGGAAAAGTTTCCAGCGCCTTAGAAGCCAGTCGAGTAAAGTTCAGCGAAGGTCGCAGTGGCCCAACAATCCCAGCCGCATGCCATGTCGTGCCAGATGTCAGCTGGTTGCGCTCTAGCAGTAAGATGTCTTTTGCGCCTTTCTTGGAAAGATGATACGCAAGGCTCAATCCGATCACTCCCCCACCAATGATTATGATATTTCGTTTATCTCCCATTGAAATTCCTAGCCTTTTACTTTTATGTTTTTCGGGTCATAAACTGACTTCGGCAGGACACGGATGTTTCGTTTTTCACCTAACAATCCAACCTGAAGGTTTGCTGAGTCTTTCAATTTGCTGTCAATATAGGCAAATGCCAAGTTTTTGCCCGTCGTGTGCCCGTAGGCGCCCGATGTGGTCAGGCCGACAACCTTGCCATCTACAAAGACCGGCTCGCTGCCTAGACAATCCGCATCTGAGGCATCGACCTCAAGATAGGCGATCTGGCGGCATGGCGTCGCGTCCTTGCAGGCGAGCAGTGCCTCACGGCCCAGAAACTCGTCTTTGCGGAAATGGACGAACCGGGACAGGCCTGCCTCTTTCATGCGTACATCCATGGTGTATTCATGACCCCAGGCACCATAGCCTTTTTCCATCCGCAGGGAATTCACGGCATACAAACCAAAGTTGGCCAATCCGTGCTTGCTGCCAGCCTCCAGAATGGCAGCATAGGCGGTGTCGAGAACGGACATTGGCATATGCAACTCCCAGCCCAATTCGCCGACAAAAGACAGGCGCAGGGCACGGACGGGCACGCTTGCCACGGATATCTCGCGAGCGTCCAGCCACGGGAAGGCCTCATTGTCGAGGGAAGCATCTGTCAGCTCCGACAGGATATCGCGAGAGCGAGGGCCGGTCAGCACAAGACAACCAAACTCCTGCGAAACGTTGCGCACATCCACATTCTCACCGGAGCGCCGCCAAAAGCGCAGCTTGTCGAAATCGCGGGTCTGGCTCACCGCTGGGCCGAGCAGATAGAACAGATTCTCGCCAAAGCGGGTGATAGTCCATTCATTCTCAATAAACCCGTCTGCCGTTGTGCTGTAGGCCAGCATGGATTTGCCCTCGCGCTTGGGCGCGGTGCCGGTGATCAGACGATTGAGGTAGCCTTCCGCATTCGGGCCCGAGATTTCGAATTTGGAGAAGCTGGAAAGGTCCAACACCCCCGCACGTTCGCGCACAGCGTAGCATTCATCGCCGATGATCTCGTGAATGTTGGTGCGGGCAAAGCTGTATTCTTCGGTCTCGCCATTCGGGGCGTACCATTTGGGTCGCTCCCAACCGAAGGATTCGCCAAAGACCGCGCCCTGTTCCGCTTGCCGTTCATAAGCCGGGGTTTTGAATAGAGGACGCCCAGCCTCGCGGTCCTCGCCACGCTGGTGCAGTTGGAAATTCATGTGATAGGCGTCGATCGCCTTGGCCTTTGTATATTCGCCGTAAGCGTAATCGCCCCAGCGGCGCGGGTCGAAATCGTTCATGCTGATCTCGGCCTGGCCATGTACCATCCATTGGGCCAGATATTTGCCTGATCCCGCGCCCTGGCAGATACCGACGCTTGATCCGCAGGCCAGCCAGGCGTTGCGCAGCCCCGGCGCGGGGCCCAGCAGAAAACCGCCATCCGGTGTATAAGTGATCGCGCCTGCAATCGTAGTGCGCACCCCGACTGTACCCGCAACCGGCATCCGCTCCATCGCCCGTTCCAGCCAGGGAGTCAGACGCTCCAGCTCATTGGGGAACAGAAAGCGGTCGGTGTCCCAATCTGGCCCCTCCAGATAGCAGGGCTTGGCACCCGTAGTTTCATAGGGGCCCACGACCAACCCTTTGCGTTCCTGTCGAAAATAGGTCGAGCTATAGGGATCGCGCACCAGCGGCAGCTCAAAATCCAGCGCTTCGATCTCGGGTATGGTTTCGGTAACCAGATAATGATGGATCATGTCGACGATAGGCAGTTTGATCCCCATCATTTCGCCTAGACGACGGGCGAAGGAACCACCTGCGTTGACGATCTGCTCAGCAATGATCTTTCCGTTTTCTGTATTGACTTCCCACTCACCCGTTGCGCGCTGCTTCAGCTCCGTCACTCGGTTATTTGTGACAATTTTTACTCCACGCATTTTAGCGCCCTTCGCCATCGCCATGGTCACTCCGGTGGGGTCTACATATGCGTCATTTTCCATCCACACCGCGCCCTTAATGCCAAAGGTTTCGATGAAGGGATGCTGCTCTTTGGCTTCCTCAGCCGATATAACCCGACACTCGATGCCATTATGTTGTGCAATCCCTACACCGCGCGCGAACCAATTTAACTCCTCCTGTGTCTGAGCCAATCGCATCCCACCGCAGCGATGATATCCAGTGGCCTGACCTGTCTCTGCTTGAATCTCCTCATAAAGCTTTATCCCATGGTCATGAACATAAGAAAGGCCGAGCGATCCAGCAAAGTTCGTAGTATTGCCTGCAGCATGCCAAGTCGAACCCGAGGTGAGTTCCCCCTTTTCCACCAGCATCACATCGCTCCAGCCCTCGCGGGCCAGATGATAGGCCAAGCTGACGCCGTAAACGCCACCGCCAATGATAAGTACACGTGTGTGTTCCATGGTCGAACCCTTCTTGACCGCACTGGATCAGTTTATATAATTCTTATATGGATAATTTCCGAACCCTGCTCCCGATTATGAATGCTCTTGCCGCGTTTGAAGTTGTCGCAAGCGTTCAAAGTGTTAGCGAAGCATCCAGAAAAATTGGAATTTCTCAACCATCCTTGAGTCGCCACATTAAGGTGTTAGAAGAAAATTTGAACACAGAATTATTTTATCGAATCCATAGCAAAATACGATTGACTCCTGAAGGTGAGCAACTGTTCGATGCGGTACAAAGCGGTCTGTCGGACATTCGGAAAGTCTGCGTTAATTTAAAATCGCAGGCAGAATATCCCACGGTCTCTATTCATTGCGGCTATGGGCTGGCGCATTTCTGGTTTTTGAAAATTTACCCCGAGCTACAACAGGCTTTTCCATTGTTTGAAATTCAGCTGTCAGTGTCACAAACCGAAACCGCCGCCGACCGCCTTACAGCAGACATATCGTTCGTCCTGGGCAAACCTTCGAACCCTGATTATTACTCGGATCCTATCATACGTGAAGAGATCGTTCTGGCCTGTTCACCAAGTTTTATTCAGCAGCATGGAATTAAAGTCGGTCATTTGACACCCGCGATGATCCGACAATTGCCTTTACTGCATCAGGGACGAGAAGATTATGGCTCTATTTGGTTTGGAGACTGGTTTCGTGCCCATGGTTTGGAATTCGAATTAACCCCCGAGGTGCTGTTTTATCATAGTTACCCACTGCTACTCGAGGCTGCCGCCGCAGGCCGAGGTATCTGCATTGCTTGGCCAAAGTTGTCGGGTGATTATTTTGCTACTGGGCAGTTAATTGCTCTACAAGGCACCGAAATGGATTCCAGAAACGGCTACTTTCTAGTCTCACGTGTCAAACAAAAATCTGATGATAGGATTTCTGCACTACACAAAGCGATTTTAGAGAAGGCTCGTGAAATATTTTAGATACTCCCATCTTTAAAATTTAATATTCGGCACTCTAAAAATCGTTATCGTGAAACATTTTCAATAATGAATCAAGGTCCTCAAATATTGTACGGATACGACTATAGGATCTACAGATTAAATATTAATTTTAATAACCAAGCTAACAATTCTGGCTCTAACCATACTGCTCCCAGATGATGCATTTTCTAATCCAGTTAATTTGTTTTTATACACCAACCAAATGAAGAGTGTTGGGAGATAGTCTATGCAGCAGCTTCAACTTTGAATTACTGCAACCACCCTACAGAAAACATTTTTATGAATGTTCTAATTCTATCTCCTTGCAAACCCAACAATGGGTATATCATTTTAGTGATAATGGAACTATTCTTTATAGCCGATTTTGGTCAGAGTCACATTAGCTATCCACGCTTAATCATTCGTCA
>CAXQRK010000143.1:0-15504 GCA_964226535.1 Polaribacter sp. | reverse complement strand
ATTAAATCCACTCACTCAACTCCATTGTTTATTATGTTTAGTCATAAAAAAACCGATATCGTTGTCCTTGGGGCCGGGCCTGTAGGCTTGATGGCAGCACATGCCCTAAGCCATCACGGCCGGGACTATATATTGCTTGATCGCGAGCAAAGGACACATGTACACAGCTACGCCCTCACACTGCACCCTGAAACCCTTGAGTTACTCGATTCACTGGGCCTTGTAGAACAGGTGCTTGAAAATGCACTGCAAGTGCACACCGTCCGCATCTATGAAGACGATCATCCCAAAGCGGTTCTTGATTACAGTATGCTGCCGCTCAAATACCCCTTTCTAGCAGTAATCCGTCAGAACGAATTGGAGCAAATCCTGGTTGATCATCTCACCCGCAAAGACCACCAACCACACTGGAATCATCGCGTACGTTTTATCGAAGACAGCGGTGATGGGCTTAATATATCGGTAGATCGACTTACAGAAGGGATGACTGGTTACGCAGTGGCACACCTTGAAATGCAAATTGATAAAATTCTGAATTACCAGGCGAACTATTTGATTGGCGCGGATGGTCATGCATCCACCGCACGCCATCTCGCTGGGATTGAATTTCCAGAAATCGGCCCAAGTATGGATTATGCGATCTTTGAGTTTAAAACCGACATGGATTTACCCAATGAAATGCGTTTGATTATCCATGACGACAAAACTCATATTTACTGGCCCTTGCCCAATGGATATTGCCGCTGGAGCTTTCAGGTCGAGCCAAATTCCGCATTGATCCACTCCCTGGACAAAGATCATCGGCTGGTGCCATTTGATCATGACAATATGTTGCTGGAACGCGATTATCTGGACGCCTATCTGGCTGAGAACGCACCATGGTTCGATGGCTCTATCCAAGACATTTACTGGCGCATGTTGGCCAGATTTGAAAATCGACTGGCCAGTGCCTTTGGCAAGCATCGCATCTGGCTCGCCGGGGACTCCGCTCATCTGGCTCCGCAAGCCGGTACACTCAGCATGAATGTCGGGATCCGTGAAGTCATCGATCTGGTCAATCGACTCGAAGGGGCCCATACCGAAATGGCATGTCAGAAAGCGCTGGCCGACTACAACCAACATCGTCTCGCCGAATGGCAACACTTGCTCAATCTCGACCAACACATCAGTGCGGCGGATCAAAATGCACGCTGGATTCTGAATCATCCCAGCCTTATCGGCAATATTCCTGCCAGTGGTGAAACATTGACCGAACTGCTTGCGCAGCTGCACCTCATCAACGCCGCTTAGTCATCTCCCGATATCTGCCTGCACGAATTCGGACCACTGTTGAGAGAACTGCGGCCAAAATGTTCCTTTATCCATCCGCGATAGGCTCTGAACACCAACGCAGCGTGACTGTATAACTCTCACGTGTATGCTGCGGCAAAATATTACGAAAGATCGCGGATCCAACTCCCGAATTTAGGATAATAAAAGCCATCAAAAAGAGTGCGTATGGCAGTTTGACACAGGGAATCCGGTCTGGACATCAATCCAACACCAGAACATCAAAATTTTTCCAGTGAGTGCTTGACGGAATAAAGATCTTTTTTATGGTCTGGCCGTTTTGAAGGCCTATGGTGTAATGGTAACACTACTGTTTTTGGTGCAGTCATTCGGGGTTCGAGTCCCTGTGGGCCTACCAGCTTCAGCTTCCTAAACAGCGGCCCCCTTACTAATGGCCCTAAATATCATACTCAGATATCTATCGCTGCTTTGATCCAGGATTTGATGCGCTCGACTGCGGCAGGGCCTTGTGTCACCACTAGATACAAAATGCATCCGTAGAGTGCAAGGGCCGCGCAGCCGACTACAACAGCAGCAATTGCCAGTAGCCCGTCGTCCTCGGACAAACCGATGCCAATCAGAAAGATCACCATGGCAGGCAATGTATTGGTCAGTGGAATTGGCAGCAGCATTAGGCAAGCCATCATCAGAATAAGGATCGCGAGCCCCGACTGTCCAACGCGTGAACGAATCCAGTGTTGTCGGGGCCGAATGACTTGTTCCATGGTACGCAAAAATTTGGTTGCCGCACCGATCATTTTATGTAGTACCGAAGGCTTGATGCGAATCCGCTGCAGGCGCACCGGCAACCAGAGCACCTGGCGTCCCAGCAGCATTTGTAGGGCGATAAGTGCGATCACGATGCCAAAGGGAGTACTGTATCCAGGTGCGGGAATCGGCAGTGCGCTGGGCAGCGAAAGTACCAGCAGGAGGAGTCCAAAGCCTTTTTCGCCCACGGCATGGGTCATGTCGCCAATCGAAGGGCCCTGCGTGTCTGTACTCGCAAGGATGTGTTCGAGGGTTTCGGCTAAGGATATTTGTGGGGGAGGGGTCGAGGCAGTTTGCATCTTTCGTGTCTTGATTTATTGGCAAGCCTATCAAACAGTATTGCTGAAAGGTCAAAATAATCGATGCTAAAATATGCAAAATTTGGTTGATACAACTGCGCCGATGCGTCTCGCTCTTTACGGAGGTGCCTTTGATCCGGTGCATTGTGCGCATGTGCGGGTGGCGCACTATGCGCTGCAACAGGTACGTTTGGATCGCGTGGTGTTTATTCCCGCCGCGCAGTCGCCCCTGAAAACGCATGCGCCGTGCTCAAGTGATGCCGCACGCTTGCAGATGTTAGGTCTGGCAGTGCGAGGAGAGGCCGGCTTTGCCGTGGATACGATTGATATTCAGCGGGGAGGGGTGAGTTATGCGATTGAGACCGTCAGTCATTTTCGAGATTTATACCCAAACAGTGACTTATTTTGGATTATTGGTGCGGATCAGTTTGAACAATTAGAGCACTGGCATCGGATCAATGCACTGGTTGAAATGCTGACCTTTCTGGTGTTGGCACGTCCCGGAGCTGATTTGGTGGGCCCGGTATCCATCCCGCATCTGCGTTATCAAGTAGTGGCGGCACCTCTGATGTTTGAAAGTTCTAGTGAGATTCGCGAGCGCTGCCGCAACGGTCGTTCCTTGCGCGGCTGGGTGCCGGCTGCAGTTGAGGCTTTCATTTCTGAGCAGGGTCTGTATAAAGATGCAGTGTAATCAGTTCATATGCCTAACTTAACAGACAAACAGACCCATTCAACGCTTGATGAAATTCGGTGTGCGTTACGCGCAATCGAAGCCAAAAAGGGCGAAGCCGTACGCGTGCTAGATGTACGCGGCAAATCTCCAATTACGAACTACTTGATTTTGGTAACTGGCAGTTCCAATCCGCATGTCAAGGCGATCAAACAGGCGCTGGATCAGGCACTCAGTGAGGCGGGAGTGCATTTGTTGGGAGCCGATCGTGAAATCGGCAGCGGTTGGATCGTAGTGGATGCCTTTGATTTTATGATTCACTTGCAGACGCAAGAAATGCGCGATTTATATCGACTGGATCATCTCTGGAGAGATGCGGATGAAATTAAATTATAGTCATCAAACAGCACCCTTCTGTCGCTCGCTAAGCAGATGGTGCGGTATATATCTTCGTTTAAGGGCTCCAATTAAGCGAAATCCATCTCGACAAAATAGCTTACTTAAACCCCTGCTCGTTTCATTTTAACGAATAGACATCATGCAAGAACAATTAACAGCTATCGTGACAAGCGTGTGCAACACCGCACCTACGATTCAAACGCGTGCGGAATTTGAGGCCTACAAGGCGACGATCTCAGGCCCCAAGGGCGCGCTTACTGATTTGATGAAGTGTATGGGCCAGATTCCCAAACAGGACAAGCCTGCTATGGGTAAGCGTATCAACGAGGCCAAAGAGGCGGTGCAGGCGGCCTTTAACGAGGTGATCAAGCGTCTTGACGCAGCCGAATTGGCGGCTCGGCTCGGCCCATCGATTGATCCCACGCTGCCATGTCCGGATCTGGATCGTGGCACGCTACATCCGATTTCACAGGTTCGTGAGGAAATCGTTATGCTGTTTCGTCGTCTCGGTTTTGCGGTGGCCGAAGCCACTGAAATCGAAACCGAGCACTATTGTTTTGATGCGCTCAATATACCCAGTGATCACCCGGCCCGCGACATGCAGGATTCATACTATCTGCCGGCTGGATTGAATGTCCGCAACGTCGGCAAGCATGCGGATGAGAGTTATCTGTTGCGCACGCATACCTCAACCGTGCAAATCCGCACCATGCTCAAGGCAAGCCCACCGATTCGCATTGTTGCGCCCGGACGTTGCTTCCGACGCGATACCCCGGATGCCACCCATAGTGCCAATTTTCATCAGATTGAAGGCCTGTATGTTGATCGTGAAGTCACTCTGCTCGATCTGAAGACCACGCTGGATCATTTCGTCAAGATTCTGTTTGGCTCCAAGGCCAGGACTCGCCTGCGGCCTAGTTTCTTTCCGTTTACCGAGCCAAGCTTTGAAATGGATTTTTTCTCACCGGATCTGGGCAAACTCAGTCACCAATGGCTTGAGATTATGGGCTGTGGCATGGTTGATCCGGAGGTATTTAAAGCGGTTGGGATTGATCCTGACGCATATACTGGGTATGCCTTTGGCATGGGGATTGAGCGGATCGCCATGATTCTGCAAGGCGTTGATGATATTCGTTACTACTATCAAAACGATATTCGTTTTCTGAAGCAATTCGCTTAACTGTTTACCTGTTGCACCTTTTAACGCGAACACCGATTTCCCACGATGAAAATTTCCTATAACTGGCTCAAAAAATACCTTCCTCTCGACCAGACCACGCACTCTCCCGCAGTCATTGCCGAGGTGCTGCCGCTTCTTGGCTTTGAGGTTGAAACATGCGAAACGCTGGGGCCGCCGCCATTGGAACGGGTCGTCGTCGGCGAAGTCATTGAATTTGCACCACATCCAGATGCCGATCGATTGCGCTGCTGTAAAGTCCGTACCGATCTGTCAAGTGACCGACCGCACTCGATTGTTTGCGGTGCGAAAAACTTTGCGGCGGGCGATCGTGTGCTGGTTGCACTACCTGGTGCCATCCTGCCGGGCAATTTTAAGATCAAGCAATCCAAGCTCCGTGGTCAGCCGTCCGAAGGTATGATGTGCTCAGCCAAGGAACTTCAGATTAGCGAGGAAAACGAGGGCATTTTGATTTTGAATCCAGATGTTCCGCTCGGCACTCCCGTCAATCAGTTGTACACCGATAGTGACACGGTGTTTGATTTGGAGGTCACGCCAAACCGCGTCGATGTGCTCAGCCATATTGGCGTCGCCCGCGAATTGGCAGCACGTTTTGGCCTTGCGGTCAATTATCCGGCAGTTCAGGCGAGCACAGCCAACGCCCGTTCTGGTGCAGCCCTAATTGGCGAGATCATACTGGACGCGCCCGAGGTCTGTCCACACTATACCGCAATCTGCATCAAAGGCGTCAAAGTCGGCCCCAGCCCGCAGTGGTTGAGCGCGGCACTCGAAGCGATCGGCCAACGTTCGATCAATAATATTGTCGACGTCACCAATTACGTATTGCACGAGACCTGCCAGCCCTTACACGCATTTGATGCTGCTAAGATTCGCGGTGGCAAGCTTCAGGTGCGCATGGCAACTGAGGGGGAAGTGCTGACCACGCTCGACGACAAACCCCGCACCCTCAGCGCCGACATGGCGGTCATCGCTGATGCAGAGCGTGCGCTGGTGATCGCTGGGGTAATGGGCTCACTCGACGCGGAGGTGGATGAGACCACCACCGATATCGTACTTGAAGCCGCCTATTTCAATCCGAGTTCAATCCGCACCACTGCGCGTAAGCTGGGGCTATCGACTGATAGTTCCTATCGCTTTGAACGCGGCATCGATCCGCAAGGTGCGGAATATGCTGCACTGCGTGCGACGGATCTGATTCTTGAACTGGCGGGTGGACGTGTCGACGGTCCTATGCTGGTACGTGGTCAATTCGTTGAGACGGTCAACGAGATCCGGATCAAGCCGGACCGGGTTTGCACCTTCATCGGCTTCGATGTCCCGGCTGCCGAGATGCGGCAGGCCTTTGAATCACTTGAATTGGGTGTTGCGGAACATCGCGATGGCGATGGATCTCTATATTGGCAAGTGCGCATACCTTCTTTTCGTGGCGATCTGCAGCGCGAGGTCGATTTGATTGAAGAATTTGTGCGCATCTACGGCACGGATAACATTCCGGAGTCGCCTGTGGTCGTCCGTGGCATCAGCCATGCCGATCATCGCATCTACACAGTCAACGCCGCAATGGCTGATTACCTGAGCGGTCAAAATTTTGACGAAGCTTATCTATATTCGCTACGTGAGTCCGCCGAGGTAGAGTATTTGTTTGGCGCAGACAGCGTCCGCACCCTGGCTCTGGCAAATCCACTGCAAAGTGATCAGAGCCATCTGCGTCCTTCGCTGATACCGGGCTTGCTCGATGTTTTAACGCTCAACCAGGCACGCCGCACCGGTGCCACGCGCTTCTTCGAGCGTGGTCATGTATACCGCGCGGTGCAAGGTGCGCTGCTTGAACTGATTTCCGTTGGTTTTGTGATCTTGGCTGACCCAGTCAGACGTGAATGGCGCCGGCGCGAGCCGGCCGATTTTTATACCGCCCGCACCCTCAGTGCCAATATCCTTGAGATTGCCGGGATTGCTGCTGACAAGTTGAGCTTCGAGCCGATTCATGAGTGCACCCTATGGCAAGGTGGGCAGTCTGCCAGTGCCGGTGATATTGAGCGCATGGGCTTTGAGTGCAGTGCCGGCTTGCTCGCGGTTGAGACGCTTAAAAATCGCTGGGATCTCAAGCAGCCGGTAATTGCCGGCTCGATCCTACTGACACCGCAATTTTTTGAGCGCACCGTCAAGCTCAAGCGCCACCGCAGCATCAGTAATCAACCCGCTTCGGTCAAGGATCTCGCACTCGTTGTCGATCAAGCGGTTCTCGCTCGACAAGTTCAAAGCGACATTGCTAAGTTTGCCCAAAAAGCGGTGCAAGGCTTTGTCTGTGAAGAGGTCTATGTGTTCGATGTCTACGCAGGCGAAGGCCTGCCTGTGGGTAGCAAGAGTCTTGCCGTGACGATGAGCTTTCGTGCGGCTGACCGGACGCTGAAAGACAAAGAGGTCAACACCGCGTTCGAGTACATTCAACAACAAATCATCCAAAAAACTGCTTACACGCTTCGTAAATAAGGCACATGGTACAGGCCCGCTCACTCAAAATGTTTTGAGTCAGGCCTGATCCGGGAGCTTTAACTGCATCCGCTGGAGCATTACACACAAATGCCGTGGCAACTGTGCTCGTAAATGAATTGATGTTGCCTGTGGACTGTCCGATTCGGGCAGTGTTAGCTCACGCAAATGGAGTGCTACGCCGTTGAATACAGGGAAAGCAGTGCCCGGACCACGTTTATTAGGCAAGAGTTCACGGAGTAGCGGTGCCTCGGGTCCGCCGTAAAGTACATCGCCCAAGATCGACAAGCCATGTACAGCCGCATGGGCACGGATTTGGTGTGGTCGAATAAAAGTCGTCAGTCCTTCCCACAAGGCCCAGCCTGAGCCTGACTCGGCCAGGCGACGAAACTGTGTGTGCGCTTTTTTGCCGTTTGCAGTCGAAGGAATCATCTTTGGCTTGGTGCGATGTGCTAATAAAGGTGCATCAGCGATCAATTCCTGCGCTCCAGCAGCCGCGCCGGCCGTGGTTACCAGCAAGAATCGAAAGCGTAATTCGGCAGATCCCACCATATTGCGCAACATCGATAAAGATGCGCGATGCTTCGCAAACAGGGCCACTCCGGAGATCGCGGGGTCGAGATAATACGTCGACCCAAACAGGGTCGCTCCTCGCTTTAGCAACTCTGGTTTGCCTGCTTGTAATTGCCGATTCAAGGCTGCGTCCATGTGTGGCACCCCATGATCCCACGGGTATGCTCGCAGTCCGATCCCGGCCGGCTTTACAAGCGCAATCCAGCCATTGGTTTCACCAATTACAGGCATGCGCAAGGGCACATCGCCCAACAAACCAGGAGGAAATCCGATCAACTGTTGCTGACAGGGGAGACTCATATAAAATCCTATGCCGATCGATACAAAACGCCCCCGAACCGACCGGCGATTCGAGGGCGTATCAAAAGAGCACAAGCGTTATGCGGCAATCAGGGCTGCGCAACGTGCCTTGTGCCGGGCAATTTTGTTGCGATGCACCAGGCCGATCTTTCCTGCCTTATCAAGCGCGGAGATATAGATGCGCGCAGCCAACACCAGAGCATCTTTGTCATTCACCTCAACAGCGGCTTCAACTTTCTTTGAAAGTGTCTTTAGACGGCTTTTCACCTGACGATTGCGTAAGGTACGAGTTTCCGTTTTGCGAATATATTTAAGTGCTGATTTAGTGTTGGCCATATCGATAGAAAAATAAAAGCGAGAACAGTGCGCATTGAAATTAGGTCTGTCAAGGGTGAAAATATCAAACCGGGTGAACCCCGAGGTATTTTTATTTACCGATTTTAAGTCCCCTGGGCTCATGGGAGCGGGTCTATATGCAGCCCCGTTCTTGAACACCGCCTGAGCAAGCCGGCGGTGCGTACGCTACGTATCCAGCGCCGCGTGAAGTTGAACCGTATGTAATGGTCTATGAGGCATATGTATCTTTCGATGGCACAGATGAACTGCCAGCGTAGGCATTAAATTTAGCCAGAACTCACACACATGTCGTTGTAAGTGACTTTACAGTTGGTGTAGACTACTCCAGAATGGGTGTTGACCTCGACGTGCTGTAAGCCGGATTCTGTCTGCCGCCCGTCGCAACGTTTGGCTGTGCGTTCATTTATCTACTCTGCCGAAGCGAAGTTCCCGCCGAAGCGAGATGCGGCATACCCGGAATCTTCGGCGGGCCGCCGGATTCCCTATTTTGCCTTGCACCGGAATGGGTTTATCGAGCCTCCATCGTTACCTCTGGAGCGGTGAGCTCTTACCTCCCCTTTTCACCCTTACCTCAGGCAAGCCTAAGGCGGTTGTTTTCTGTGACACTGTCCGTCGCGCCAGGTTTCCCTGCCGCGCCCCCGCTTTCACGAGGAATCCTGCCCTGCGGTGTCCGGACTTTCCTCTCATTCGATTTAGAACAAGCGAACGCCCACACGCCGAAGTCAACCGTTTAAGTAATTACTAGCGTCGATTCGTAGGTCAAGCTAAAATGGATGTGGAGCTAAAAAATTGCCACCGATCTGGCTGAAACAGGCTTGTTTTATGCAGGATCTTTTCAGTGACAATACGCCCCGCATGGCCGATTAGATACAGCCCGCAGCTCAGGTGAGCGCTTACAAATATCAAAAAGTTTCAATCGTCCTCGCCATCTTCGCCGATTGCCTCAACCGGACAGCCTTCCAGGGCTTCCATGCACAACTGTATGTCGTCAGGTGACTTGGGCTGCTTAAACACAAAGGAATAACCACCGTCTTCGTTGCGAGTGAAGAAATCCGGAGCCGTTTCACGGCATAAATCACAGTCGATGCATTGCTCATCAACATAGAATTTACCAGTCACATTTTCCGGCCATTTTTCATCTTTTTCTGCCATGCCGATAAAATGATTGATTTCGTACTTCAGTCAAGTCGAAAGCATTACCGGTATTTTTTGAAATCAACCGCAAACCTTCGATTGCAATTTAAATGAAATGTCTATGATATACTACTGCTGTTGCTTCAAATGTATTCACCGGGAACCGAAATCTTTTATTGTGGTCTTGTTGGGCACGCGTCATTTTATTTAATTCTACATGCTCTACGACCGACCGTATATGCGTCAATCTCCCGAGCCTGCGATCAAGCAGGCCAGTGTGGTGACGGTACTCCTTGTTCTAACGATCAGCATTTTTGTGCTTCAACATATCCTAAACATCAGTTTTCCGGGATATGGAGGGCGTCCTAACCGGTTTCTTACGAATTGGTTCGCATTCAGCGCAGAAAATTTCAAAGCACTCAAGCTTTGGACGGTCTTGAGCTATGCCTTCCTGCATAGCACTACGACAATCATGCATATTGTAGGCAATATGTTGGGCTTGTTCTTTATTGGGCGCCATTTGGAACCACTGCTGGGTAAATCGCAATTTCTGCTACTTTATTGCAGCGGCGCAGTGGTTGGTGCATGCATGTATCTAGCCGTGCACTTTAACGGAAGCGATCCGGTTGTGGGTGCTTCGGCAGCTGTGTTTGCGCTGGTCGCTTTCTTCTGCCTACGCTTTCCGAATCAATCGATCACCCTGCTTCTGTTTTTTGTCCTGCCACTGACGATCAAGCCTAAGTGGTTGTTTTGGGGACTGCTCGGCTATTCCGTTTTCAGCCTGCTCAGTTCCGAACTGCCGGGTAAGGCCCACGTTGCTCATTCCGCCCACCTCGGCGGATTCCTTGTTGGCGTACTTTATTTTCGCTATGTGTATGAGGCTCGTCCCGTTTTTATGGCTCGCCCCACAGGCCCAAGCATTGAGTTGCCGGAATGGGTGAAGCGCCGCAAAAAAACCAAGCTCCAAAACAGTTACCGTGTCAATCGTAGTACGAGCGGCCATTCTGGATTGCAACAAGAACTTGACCGTATCTTAGATAAAATTAATGCTTCTGGCTTTGGCTCGCTCAACGAAACAGAAAAAGCAACGCTTAATCAGGCCAAAGAGATCCTCAACAAATGATCGAAGTCGCGACGATCTCAGATACGATATAATTTAATCCATACCGAGCTACTGTTGAATGAATGCTGCACTCAAAAAAATCGCCTGCCTGGGCTGTCTCACATTCGTCGCGATTACGTTTCAAAACGCTGTTTCGGCAGCTCTAAAGCAGACCGAAGCAATGACGAAACAAACCAAATGGGTGGTTGAGACGATTCAGTCCAAACATTACTTGCACAAACATATGCAGCAACTGGATGGCGCTGAAATGATCAAAGCCTTCAGCGCATCCTTTGACTATGCGCACATGTATTTTCTACGTAGTGAAGTGGACGATTTTATCTTTCGCTTCGGCGACGCAATTGACGAAATCCTACAACAAGGCAACCTTTATGCAGGCTTCGAGATTTACTCAGCCTACCGGCAAAATGTTGAATCCCGCACAGATTGGGTTTACCAACGGCTTGCTCAAGACTTTGATTTTAACATTGACGAGAGCTTTGTGCCCGACCGCCGCGAAGCTGAATGGCCAAGTACGGAGGCCGAAAGGACCCAGCTATGGGAGCGTCGTTTAAAATATGAACTACTCAACGAGTTGCTCTCACTCGCTGGTGAAGAGCAGGACGAAACACCCAGTTATGGTGATTCTGTCAACCCGGATCTAGTCAAAGATCAAGATGAGCGTTTTGACCCTAGCAAAGTACAGCGCCTACTCAATGACAGTACATTTATGGCTGAGACACTGGATGCGGCTCGCGAAAAAATTCGTCGCCGCTATGAGCGCAACCTTAATTATACCATCAAGCGCGAAGCCACCGAAATCCAAGAATCATTTATCAATGCGATGACTCAACTGTTTGATCCACACTCCAGTTTCCTATCGGCAGATACGCTTGAGAACTTCAACTCTTCAGTACAAAATTCGTTTGTGGGCATTGGTGCACTTTTGCAAGACGAAGATGGCATCTGTACCATTAAGCAAATACTACCCGGTGGACCTGCTGAAGAATCTGGACTGCTCCACGATGAGGACAAGATACTTGGTGTGGCGCAGGGCGAAGATGGCGAGTTCGAGGACGTCGTCGATATGCAGCTGCGTTACATCGTACGCAAAATCAAGGGCAAAAAAGGCACGGTCGTGCGCCTCCTGATCCGGCCCGGCTCAGCCGGTGATCCGTCTGCACGCAAAGAAGTGTCTATCATTCGTGGTGAGGTCAAACTCACTGCCAATCTCGCCTCTGCAAAGTTGATCGAAATTCCCGCAGCCGATGGAACGAGCACGCTGGTTGGTCTGATTGAGTTGCCCTCTTTTTATGGAAACATCGGCGCAGGTAGCCCTTTAACCACCACCGCCGACGATGTTACGGAATTGCTTAACAAACTCAAAGCAGCCAAGGCCCGAGGCATTATTCTTGACCTGCGTATGAATGGGGGAGGGCTGCTTAACGAGGCAATCCGCGTGGCCGGATTGTTCATTCCTGTTGGCCCGGTGGTGCAAGTGCGGGATTCTGCGGGCAGTATCATCGTTATCTCCGACCGTGATCGCAAACATGAATGGGACGGCCCACTTATCGTGTTGACCTCACGCTTCAGTGCATCCGCTTCTGAAATCGTCGCAGGTGCCTTACAATACCATGATCGGGCGCTGATTGTTGGCAATACTTCGACTCACGGCAAGGGCACCGTGCAAGAAGTCTATTATATGAAGAATAAACGGCCGTCCTGGCTTTTGAGGTTGCCTCAGTCTGAGCCACTGACTCGTCCCGTAGCATCCAAGATTACCATCAAACAATTCTATCTCCCTTGTGGCAGTTCCACGCAGTTGAAAGGTGTCGCCTCTGACATCGCCCTGCCTTCGGTCAACGAATTTCTCCCCATCGGCGAATCTGACTTGCCGCATGCAATTGCCTGGGATGAGATTGATAAAGTCGAATGGTTTAACAATTGGCAATCCCTTCATATTTCGAATGCTAAAGATCCCACCTTAAAGGCGGTACTTGCCCAAAGGAGTCTGGATCGACAACAATCCCTCGAAGAATTTGCATTTCTCCAACAACAGATTGAATGGCGCCGGCAGCGCTACGATGAAAAAGCGATTTCTCTAAATCTCAAACAGCGCATTACTCGCAAGATCGATGTCCAAGCTGCTATCGAAGCACTTGATGACACTTATGAAGCCTTGCGTGAGAGTCACTATCGCAGCACTGAATTCATTCTCAAAATCGCCGAGGAACAAGATGCACTTTCGAAAAAAAATCTGCTTGAAGTTCAAGAATCTGAATCGGCTGGCAGGGTAGAACCGGTGCTCGCTGGCGAACCAAGTGAGCCCACGGCCGACAAGGAAGCAGACAAGCCTGACTTCGATATCTATCTTCGTGAAAGTGCCCGTATTATGGCCGACTGGATTGAAATCGAATCAGCCGATGAAGCCATTGTGACCACCAATCAAATAGATGCTAGATTTTGATTGGATTTGATCGGATCATTTGCCTGCGATGCCGCAGTCGATAGAGGGTGCTTGGAGCGGGAATAATGTTTAGCGTTGTGCCAGTGCCGCAGCCATTTTTTCCAGGCCTTCGAGTAAGCGGCTGCGGGGACAGCCAAAGTTCAGGCGCAGGTGTTGAATTCCACCAAATGGAGTGCCGTCTGATAGACCAACGCCATGATCTTCAAAGAATTGTACGGGTGTTTTCAGGTTGAGCCGGCTGACGTCGAACCAAGCGAGGTAGGTGGATTCCATCGGTCGAAAAGTAATGTCGGGAATTTGTTCGTTGATAAAGCGATCGACGAGTTGGTAATTGCCGCGCAGATAGCTGAGCAAAGCACGGCGCCAGGGTTCACCATGTGTGTATGCGGCTTCGCAGGCGGCATAACCAAAGCAGTTGATTTCGGTGATAATGCCGCGGATGGTTGTTTGAAAGTGTTGCCGCAGCTTGGAGTTTTCGATGATCGAGAACGCACAGGCGAGGCCCGGTAAATTGTAGGTTTTACTTGGGGCCATCAGTGTGATCGTGCGTGCGGCGAGCGATTTGTTAAGGCTGGCAGTGACGATGTGCCGTGCATGTTCGGCCAATACCAAGTCCGAGTGTATCTCGTCGGAAATAAGGATCAAATCGTGTGTCTCACAAAATGTGGCCAGACGTGTGAGTTCCGCAGAGCTGTACATGCGACCCACTGGGTTGTGTGGGTTACACAAAATGAAGAGTTTGGTATTTGCCTGCACCGCAGCTTCCATCGCATCAAAGTCAAATGTCCAGCGGTCTTCGCCATCCAGACAGAGGGGAACTGTGATCAGCTCACGATTGGCATATTTAGCTGCGCCGAGAAAGGGGGGGTAGACGGGAGTGGCTGTCATCACCGACTCATCGGCAGCCACAAAGGCATGGCAGCATAAATTAATTGCAGGCACCAGGCCGGGCATGAAATTAAGCCAGTGGGCTTTGGCATGGTAGCCGTGCTGACGTTGCAGATAGTTTAGCACGGCCTGCACCGGCCCCTCGTAGGGGATGGTGTAGCCAAACACCCCATGGTTGAGGCGCTGTTGAAGGGCCGCCATGATTTCTGGTGCGGTGGTAAAATCCATGTCGGCCACCCAGAACGGCAGAATCTCTCGGCCTTTATATTTATCCCATTTCAGCGAGCCATAGCCGGCACGATTCGGACAGGTGTCAAAAGTATAGTTGGTGTTAGTCATAATATGGCAAAACGATCAACTGCCTTTCGTAAAGCTGCAAACCCAATTCACTAAAAGCGCCGATGAAATGGCTGTTGCATCCTTGTTTGAACATGGCCCCTGCCAGGTGGGGCCTGATCGGCGATTACATATTGCTGCGCTTCACCCGGCGCCGTGCAAGGACTCATTCACCACGCACGTACCAAAAGGGCGGCTCTGCTGAGCCGCCCTTGCGTGCATCACATCGATCAATTTATCTTGATCTTGCGTGCCTTACACTCATCCGCTTTCGGCAGTGTCAGTTCAAGGATGCCGCTGTCAATGCGGGCCCGAATATTGCCTGCACGGATTGCCACGTTTAAACGTAAGTTCAGACGATAATCACCTTCTGGTAATTCGCGCCGCAAGGGACGCCAGCCGTCTGCCGGGATATGTGTACGAATCGCCGTGATACTCAGCGTATCACCTTCGACAGAGACGCTTACCCCATCGCGTTTGACGCCCGGTAAACTCACTTTGACCTCAAACGCATCATCGTTTTCCAGTACGTCGTAGCGAGGGCGCCGCCAGACATGTGTTTGTGCCTTTGATTCGGGCTTGGTGACGGTATCAAGTTCTGCTGTAGTGCTCATGGTTATGGTTCCTTTCGATTGTTAGAGTTCATTTATTTGACTTTGATTGGAAGTGGTTTGGAGGCCTCCTTCTTTGGCATTTGCACGGTCAGGATGCCGTCCTCACAATTGGCCGAGACCTGATCAAGTGCGACCCCATCGGGCACCGAAATCGAGCGCTGAAAGCGGTAATTCGCTTTGCCTTGTTTGCTTTCTTCGGCATAGCTGCCGCTGCACGTTAGAACCGAATTTTCGAGTTCCAAGTTGATCGCATCTTTTTTCACGCCAGGTAATTCCATACGCGCATAAAAATGTTGATCATCCTCATAGAGATCGATGGCGGGTTCATTCAAGCCGGCTGCTGGACTCCAAAAATCGTCTAACAGTCCTCTGAAGCGCCCGCTTGACGGTGCCCAGAAATCAAATAGACGATCCAAAGAATTGGTACCGGATACTTGAGGGTATTCATAACGTATTAGTTTCATGTTAGTGTCTCCTTTGTTTAAGTTGTGAGAGTGTTTAAGTTACAACTCATTCAAGGATGCATACATTATACCAATTTCAAAAAACTAATTAAGTTGCTGATTTTCATGAATTTAAT
>CAXQRK010000142.1:0-21974 GCA_964226535.1 Polaribacter sp. | reverse complement strand
CGAAAATTCATACTTACTTGAGTAATCCTTTTTTACTTTAAGTAAACAAAAAAATAACACCCATCAGACTGCCGCTCAACTAAGGACCGTTTGCATGGTCTGATCACTTAAGTTGGCTCAACTGCACCCGCATGAATCGATCCAGCCAACGACTTGGCGGCTACGTCATCAAGATTGCGCTGCTTTATGCCGGTGAAGCGGCGGGAGCCTGTTCACCGGCGAGGCCGTCGCTGTCATCGTCAGGTTTAATCGGCTGGTCGACTGTTTGCTTGGAAGCTTCTTCCTGCTCTGGATCAGGCTCCAGAATCTTACGTTTGATCACCGACGAACGTATCTCGCCAAATTCAAGGATCTCTTTCACATGGATGCCGTCAATGGTTTCATGTTCAAGCAGTGCTTCAGCCATGGTATCAAGTGCCGCACGGTGCTCCCTTAAGATTTGCAATGACCGCAGATATTGCTCCTGCACAATTGCATGAATGGTTGCATCGATCCGTTGCGCGGTTTCTTCGCTATAATCCTTGGAGCCTGAACCAATCTGCCCCATGTAGGCATGGTGCCGGCTTTCGCCATATGCAATCGGCCCAAGTTCGGTCATGCCCCAGTCACAGACCATTTGACGAGCGGTCGATGTGACCATACGGATATCGCCAGACGCGCCGCTGGTGATGTCTCCCATCACTAGCTCCTCTGCAGAACGCCCGCCCATACCACAGCAAATCTGATTTAACAGACGGCGCTTGGAGTGATTTAACATATCTTTTTTGGGCATAAACATGGTCGAACCAAGGCTCTGGCCACGCGGTATAATCGTCACCTTGTGCACCGGCAAATGGCCGTCATCAATCACTGCCTGCACCAAGGCATGGCCGGCCTCGTGGTATGCCGTGATCTTACGGTCTTCATCATCCATCAACTTGCGACGTTCCCGACCGAAGGAAATCTTATCGCGTGCTTCATCTAGATCGTTCATTTCAACTACTTGCTTATTGTAACGTGCGGCAATCAATGCACCTTCATTCAGTAGGTTGGCCAAATCGGCACCAGAAAAACCGGGTGTATTACGCGCGACATGCTCTAGATTGACCTCTTCAGAGAGCGCAATCTTCTTTGCATGTACGAGCAGAATTTCGTGCCGACCATTCAGATCAGGCAAATCAATCGTCACTTGTCGGTCAAACCGGCCCGGGCGTAACAGCGCAGAATCGAGCACGTCCGGACGATTCGTAGCAGCAATAATGATCACTCCTTCGTGGCCATCAAAACCATCCATTTCAACCAGCAGCGAATTCAAGGTCTGCTCGCGCTCGTCGTTGCCACCACCGACTCCGGCCCCCCGTTGCCGTCCCACCGCATCAATCTCGTCAATAAACACAATACACGGCGCATTTTTACGCCCTTGCTCGAACATGTCGCGCACACGCGCGGCACCGACCCCAACAAACATTTCGACAAAATCGGAACCGCTGATCGAGAAAAACGGCACTTCCGCCTCGCCGGCAACCGCTTTTGCCAGAAGTGTCTTACCGGTACCCGGCGGACCGATCATCAATACGCCCTTGGGAATGCGGCCTCCAATACGTTGAAATTTTTTCGGATCTTTAAGGAAATCGACGACTTCGCTAACTTCCTCTTTAGCTTCATCACAACCTGCGACATCCTTAAAATTAAGTGTATCTTTATCACGGGTCAACATCTTGGCCTTGCTCTTACCAAAGCTCATCGCTCCACGCCCGGCATTTTTTAACTGACGCACAAACAAAAAATACAGCAGCCCGATAATTAGCAGGAAGGGCAGCACGCTAACCATAATGTCTTGAAAAGCGGTGCTGCGACGGCGCTCACTCAAAACTTGGCGCACCAGGTCAAAGTCTTTCTCGAGTAAGCGGCCCTCTGCCGAGAATGAAACCGTTTGCGGCGCATCGATCTCTGAGGACATTGCCGCAGCATCTGAATGCTGCATCTGACCGGTAATGATATAACCCGCTTCACCGAGTGAGGGATCTGGTTTCATCACCCCGTCACCCTTGTGAATCTTGCCATCTTTCACGGCTTGCACTAATTCACTAATCGTGAGTCGCTGGTGATTTGATCCAGCTCCTGGCTGGGCAAACCAAAGTCCAATAATTGCCGAAATAATGACCAAAAAAATCAGCAGCACTTTTGGATTAAAGCGCTCTGGCTGGCGGTTATTCTGCGGTTCTTTATGTGGTGGCATATTTTTCTGTAATGACATTTATGCGGTCAAGTTGGGTTTGTTCGTTTCGTAAGTCAACCTAAGAGCCACCTGCGTGGTCGCACTTATTTTCAGGGCATCCGCAGGTGGAAGTCCCGGCACCCAGATGATCTCTCCTGAACTTGAAAGGACAAGCGGCAGCTGTTTTCGTTCCCTGACCGGGATCCGCCGATCCATAAACCACTGTTTGAGCTTTTTGGTGCCGGGCGCACCGATTGGACGAAACCGATCTCCCGGCTGCCAGGCCCGCACCTCAAAGCTCTCCCCAGCTTCTACCACAACATAGGCTTCACAATGCACATCCACCGCGCCACTCAGAATAGTCGCTCGCAGGGCATCGTCCAGATCCACCATTTCCGTCTCCAATAAGGCCCCGGTGGAAAGCAGAACCGACTCGCCGACGGCAATCCAACCGGGATTCAAAAAGAGCGCATTGGCCCGCATCGCTTCGAGCCGCAGCTCATTCTCGCTGAGCTCAATATAACAGGCCCCGGCACTCAAGCGATTGGTCCGCTTGGCTGCGTACACCGCATCCATCAATAATTCCATCGCTGACGCGTTGAGCGACTGAATTAAGGCATGTGCACTCAACCAGGCAGACAGGGCACGTCGCGTCAGCGCCCGCGGCGCGGCGCGCAGCGCCCTTCGATCCAGGGTAGGGCTCGCTCGAAACGCATCTGAAAACCTCTGTCGCGCCAATCCATCCAATGCATCCGCATCTTCTTCCAACAAATCCCGGGAACGCGCTGCGCCTGCCGATACATCCCGTGCCAGAGCATCTGCCAAGATGGGAATCACATTGTGGCGCAGGGCATTACGCGAAATCCGAACATCTTCATTGGAAAGATCCTCACGCCAGGGTATTTCACACGCATTCAAACTCATACGAATCGCGCCGGCTCCCAAATGCAGCACCGGGCGCACATGAGTCGGATGCTCCGCAAACAGATGTATCGGCCGTGGTGCCGCCAGACCATCCGTGCCACTGCCCCGCGCCAAGCGTTGCAATTGCAGCTCTAAAATATCATCTTGTTGATGCCCGAAAGCAATACATTCA
Organism: Polaribacter sp.; assembly: GCA_964226535.1. Classification (GTDB taxonomy): domain Bacteria; phylum Verrucomicrobiota; class Verrucomicrobiia; order Opitutales; family Coraliomargaritaceae; genus Lentimonas. The sequence goes on along the minus strand of CAXQRK010000142.1, from coordinate 18,681 downwards.
CAGCGCTGCGCCTGCGCTGCTGTGCGCAAAAAATCCAACCGCAAGCCCCGCGCAGCCGTCTCCGTAAACGCCGCTTCATGGTCCGGCCGCGAAGCCGTCACATAGGGACAGCTCAAATGCCCGGCAAGCGCATCGACAAATGTCGCGTCGAGCTGCGAGTCCTCACCGCGCCAGCGATGATTGTAATGAGCCACGACCAATTCGATGCCTAAATCGTGCGCCTGCGCCCAAAGTTGGCAAAGCATGAAAATCGAATCTGCGCCGCCCGAACAAGCCACCAATACCCGTCGATACTGTGAACCGGCAAGTAACTGACGTACATTTGGATGCAGCGCCTCATCACCGGTCTGTACATGCAAGGCTCGCGCCGCATCAGGCCAATTATTAAGATGAGATGGGGGCGCCATATACAACTCCTTAATGAACTGCTCCCTGTGGATACACGTGCTCAATCATCAGACAAGCACTTAGTCACCCCGATCATCATTCGGATAGCTGCCCAGCCATTTGACCAAGGGGCAGTGGGCTTCAAGATCGGCAAACGCCGCTTGCACCGGCGCATCGTGATAATGCCCAATCAAATCGATGAAGAAAAAATAGTCCCACGCTTTTTTACGACTGGGACGCGATTCAATCTTACTTAGGTTAATCCCACGCACGGCGAATGCTCTAAGTGCTTTTTCAAGTGCACCGCACTCGTCCCGAAGCGAAATCACCAAACTGGTTTTATCACGGCCGCCACCCATTGGTTTGGCATGGGTTTTACCAATCACCAGGAACCGGGTGACATTATCGTCGTGATCTTGTATGCTGCGCGCTTGAATCGGCACGGTATAATGTTGCGCGCAAAATGCGCTGGCAACCGCAGCCACCTGTTGATGCTGTTGCGCGGTGCGCACAGCTTCTGCGGTACTCACCACATCGATCAGAGTTGCTTCTGGCAAATGTTGGCGCAACCATGTGCGGCATTGACCAAGCGCCTGATCCTTCGAATGCACTTCCTTAATTTGATCCAATGGTGCATATGCAATCAAGCAATGCTCAATCGGCAAATAGACTTGCGCACAAATGTGCAGATCGGATTCAACCAACATGTCCATTGAATGAAATACGGCCCCTTCAGTCGAATTTTCAATCGGAATCACGCCGTAATCGGCCGCGCCGACACCCACCTCGGCAAACACCTCGGGGATCGTCTTGATCGCACGAAAATCTAGACTCACACCAAACTTACTAATCGCAGCTTGATGGGTGTAGGTGGCTTCCGGGCCGAGGTAGCCGATGATGAGCCGCTTCTCCAGTGCAATTGAACCGGAGATCACTTCTCGATAGACTGAGTGTAGGGTGCGGGTGTGGATCGGACCGGTGTTGAGTTGAGCGATTTTCGCCATAACCTGTGCCTCACGGGTCGGATCGTAATAGTCGGCTCCATTGGCGTGCTTTATTGTGCCGATTTCGGCAGCATGCTGCACCCGCTGGCTAAGTAGTTGCACGATCGCTTGATCCAGTTTGTCGACAGTAGCAGTTGCGGTCGGCTGCGCATCCGGCGCAAGGCCGGCCAGCATTAGGGCACGATAAATTGCCTGTAACGACGCATCCGACAAGGGACCTGGGTTAAACGCCGTGATTTTTGCGAGCACTTGCGACTCATCTGCACCACCGTCTTGTCGCACGCGCTGGTTGAGTCGTTGTACGATCTGGCGATCAATCGCATCAATCGCGTCCCGCTTATGCTTTAGCCTAGCGTCAAGATCGTCAGTCATGAGATCGCTCCTGTTCGGTGACAAACGGTTGAGCGGCATCGCTCTCGACATTCTCTGTCTGCCAATCGAGTTCAACAAATGTCTCTTCCAAGGGCAACTCATCGGACTTGCGCTCTCTAGCAAGACCGACATCTTCATCGCTAAGCTCTTCTCCCGAAGCGTCATTGCGCAACATCCAATCGTCAATCTGATGATCGCTCAACACATCCGAAGCAGGCAACTCGTCGAGATCCTTGATCCCGGTAAATTCCAGAAATGCATCGGTCGTACCATATTGTATTGGTCGGCCCGGCAACTCGGCACGGCCGGCAACCTGTACCAGCCCCCATTCAATCAGCCGATTTAACGGCCCATCCACTGACACTCCCCGAATCGCCTCCATTTCAGCTCGGGTAACTGGTTGGCGATAGGCAATGATCGATACGGTCTCCAGCGCTGCGGGACTGAGCTTCATCGGCCGCGGATCCCTACGCAGCAGTCGCACAAACTCGGCAAATTGTGGTGCGGTAACGAGTTGATAGCCATTCGGCCCTTCAATCAGGCGATAGGCCTTGTGTTTGATTTCGGCCTGCTGCATCAACCTGGCAAGTGCCTGCTGAATCTCTGCCTGAGTGACCGGCGGCGACAATTGTTCCACCGGCCCCTCTCTCTCGGCAGCACTGAGGTCCAGCTCGGCCGCTTCCACCATCGCCGCGTGATGGCGGGCAAAGACTTTTAGCAAATCCTTCAGGCTGACGGGTTCCGCAGTTGAGAGCAGTAAAGCTTCGAGAGTCTGGCTGAGATCAAATTCCATGGGGCTTACCAGCAATAAAATATAAAATTAAAATCATGAAGCGTAAAAAGGGTGTTGTCGAGACTGCTACTATTGATTGATATCTATGTCTTTACTGCAACGAGAAATCGACCATTACTGCTATTTAATTCATTTATTCTTAATTATGGCTAGCAAGCACACACGTCCGCACTCGTCTACCGTCGTCGATGGCCACGACCGCGCACCAGCCCGCTCCATGCTGCGGGCAGTTGGGTTTACAGATGACGATTTCAACAAGCCGCAGATCGGCGTCGTAGCGTCTCCAAGTGATCTGACTCCATGCAATATGCATCTGGGCGAACTCGCCGCTCACAGCACCAACGGCATCCACCAGGCCGGCGGCAAGGCAGTGAACTTTAGTACCATTACCGTCTCCGATGGCATCAGCATGGGCACCAAAGGGATGCGCTACAGCCTCGTGTCACGCGATGTAATTGCGGATTCGATTGAAACCGTTGTGGCGGCAGAAGGCTTTGATGGCCTAGTTGCCATCGGTGGCTGCGACAAAAACATGCCTGGCTGCATGATTGCACTCGCCCGCCTCAACCGGGCCGCTGTGTTTGTCTACGGCGGCACCATTTTGCCCGGATTCACCCCTGCAGATCAGGCAAGCGAATGCAACCCGATGGACATCGTATCGGTGTTTGAAGCGGTTGGCAAACACGCCAAAGGTGAACTCAGCGATGCACAACTCAAAGAAGTTGAGCAATACGCGATTCCCGGTGCCGGCTCTTGCGGCGGCATGTATACCGCCAACACCATGGCCAGCGCGATCGAAGCCCTCGGCATGAGCCTGCCCGGCAGTAGCGCACAAATCGCGGTTGGCGAGGCTAAACGCAAAGATTGCGAGGATGCCGGCAGTGCCGTGCTCAAGCTGCTTGAACTGGACATTAAGCCGCGCGACATTATGACCCGGCAGGCCTTTGAAAACGCAATCACCACCTGCCTCGCACTTGGCGGATCGACCAACTTGATCCTGCACCTGCTGGCCATCGCACATTCAGCTGAGGTAGATCTCACGATCGACGATTTTCAACGAATCGGCGATCGCATCCCACTGCTCGCGGACGTCAAACCATTCGGCAAATACAATATGAGCCACCTGATTCGCATTGGTGGCATCCGTCCGATGATGAAACAACTACTCGACCGCGGCCTGCTGCATGGCGACTGCCTCACCGTGACCGGCGAAACCATTGCCGAATCGCTTCGCGATGAGCCACCTTATCCAGCCTATCCCAACGAACAGGATGTAATTCGTCCCTGGAATCAACCGATTAAACCGACGGCTCATCTGCGCATCCTGCGCGGTAATCTGGCGCCAGATGGAGCCGTTGGCAAAATCACTGGCAAGGAGGGGCTCTCTTTCAAGGGCAGTGCCAAAGTTTACGAGAGCGAAGAAAGTGCGCTAGTTGGCATCCTGCGCGGCGATGTTGTTGCCGGTGATGTCGTCGTCATTCGCAACGAAGGCCCAGTCGGCGGCCCCGGCATGCGGGAAATGCTCTCGCCGACGAGCGCAGTTGCAGGACGCGGCCTAATCCGCCAAGTCGCACTGATCACCGACGGTCGTTTCTCGGGCGGCAGTCACGGTTTCGATGTGGGACACATTACCCCGGAAGCCGCCATGGGTGGCCCGATCGGCATCGTCAAAGACGGTGACCCCATTGAAATCGATGCCGTCAAGAATACCATCAACCTGTTGATCGATGAGGCTGAATATGAGGCTCGCATGGCCCGTTTCATTCCCCGCGGGGCCGGTGAAACACGCGGCGTCTTGGGCAAATATGCCGCCACGGTCGCGACCGCCTCAGAAGGGGCGGTTACCGACAAACGTTATTCCTAAAGCTTATCTATTATACTCAATCATGTCCTGGCAACGCTTCAAACAATACTATTTACACATTGACGAACTCGATTTTGCGATCGACATCAGCCGCATTGATTTCGACGAGCCATTCCTTGCGGCCATGGAGCCGAAGATGCAAGCTGCTTACACTGCCATGCAGGCACTTGAAGCCGGCGCTATTGCCAATCCCGACGAAGGTCGCATGGTGGGCCACTACTGGTTGCGCAATCCAGCGCTGGCACCAGATGACCGTATCGGCACCGAAATCAAGGCCTGTCTCGACCACATCAAGTCAATCGCAGCCGAGGTGCACACCGGCGTGCTCAACGGTGCCAACGGCAGCTTCACACACTTATTGGTGATCGGCATCGGTGGCTCCGCCCTCGGTCCACAATTCGTTGCAGATGCGCTCGGTAACCCGCAAACGGATCGACTCAAACTCGCCTTTTTTGACAACACCGACCCCGATGGCATCGACCGCACGCTCGCCACACTTGACGGTCAGCTCGGCCGCACCCTGTGCGTGGTGATTTCCAAATCAGGCGGCACCCCGGAAACACGTAACGGCATGCTCGAAGCAAGTGCCGCCTATGCGGCAGTCGGACTCAACTTTGCCGAACACGCCATCGCGATCACCGCTGCCGACAGCAAACTGGCCCGTCACGCCAAGGCTGAGCACTGGCTGCACATCCTTCCGATGTGGGACTGGGTCGGTGGCCGCACCTCTGAACTCGCCGCGGTTGGCCTCCTGCCAGCCGCGCTACAGGGGCTTGACATTGATCGTATGCTCGCGGGCGCAGCCGCCATGGACATTGTCACACGCTCGACCGAAACCGCGCGCAATCCAGCGGCGCTACTTGCACTGATGTGGTATTTTGCGACCGATGGCACGGGGGCCAAAGACATGGTTATCTTGCCGTATAAAGATCGCCTCATGCTGTTTTCCAAATACTTGCAACAGCTCGTAATGGAATCACTCGGCAAACAAACCGATCTGGACGGCAATCGTGTGCATCAAGGCATTGCCGTTTACGGCAACAAAGGTTCAACCGACCAACACGCCTATGTACAACAACTCCGCGAAGGGGTGCACAATTTTTTTGTCACCTTTATCGAGGTGCTTACCGACCGTACAGGTGAATCGATTGAAGTCGCAGATGGCTTTACCAGCGGCGACTTTCTGCACGGCTTCTTTCTCGGCACGCGCGACGCCCTGTATGAAAATGGTCGGCAATCGATTACCCTTACGATCAAACAAGTCACTCCCGAGGCCATCGGCCAACTCATTGCCCTATTCGAACGTGCCGTCGGTCTATATGCCAGCCTCATTCATATCAACGCCTATCATCAACCGGGCGTAGAAGCCGGCAAAGCCGCCGCCAGCACGGTGCTTGAGATTGAACGAAACATCTTCAGTGAACTCAAGCGAAGCCCGGGCAAGGCACACACCGCTGCTCAAATTGCGGCCAAGTTGAACCTTGAACTCAACACTGAATTAATTTTTAAGGTGTTGTTTCGTTTAGCCGCAAACCAGCGTGGCATCCGCGCACATATTAAAACCCCGATCGACACAACCGATTTTTTTTCCACGTAGAACCTGACACCGCCAACGATTACCCATGAACAGTCTATCACTCATTCTTCGCATCGTCGCCATCCTGGCGGCAGCCACTTCAGTCGTGTTATTTGTTATTTCTAAAGGTACACTGGCCGAACAAGAGGCCGCACTCAAGCAGGCACACGCAAGCAGCCGCACAATGCAAACCGAATTAGAACATGCTAATCGCGAAATCGAATCGCTGAAAACGCAACTCTCTACACAGCGCAATCTAGTGGCAAACCTCCATACCGAAGTTAAATCCAGCCGATCCGAGGCATATACCGCCCAAAGCGAATTGGAACGCACACAAAATCAGCTTGAAAACACTAAAAATGAAATATCACACCTTGAAAGTGACGCCACTCGCCTGCGTGAAGTACTGATCAAGACCGAACAAAGCCTGGCCTCTACGAGCAAAGAAAGCAAGATCGCCCAACTGCAGGAACGCATCAACGAACTCGTCAAAGTAAATACTGCGCTCCAGCAAGAAATCACCGCCGCCGAAGCATTCGACGATGATTCCCCCGCACCGAACTCACGCCTCACAACTGATCTTGAACCGCTTCGGACCAAACCAAAAGCGCCGATGTACAGATCCTCTTTTGCCACCAATATTGAATCCGCGGTTAAACCTGCCTCGATTGGAATCTACACCGTAGTGAGCTCTATTAGTACTGCAGACGGTATTATCGTGCTCGATTCAAGTCCCGAACTGGGACTGACAGTTGGCTCCGAAATCACCCTGATTCAGGGCCTGCATGCGCTGGGTAAGGTAGAAATCACCGAGCTCACTGAACAATTCGTCATAGCTAATGTTTTACCGGGTACCAAAGTCCATCGTCTGTCCAAGGGAGATAATGTTAAAATACTTGACTAAGCCCACACCCACTGCCGACAGCCATATGATTGATCGCCTACTCATCCTTGCCCTATTGTGCGGCACCGTCCTTGCCACCAGTGGTTGCTTTGATCGCAGCCTCGACGAACAGCAGCTGCCATGGTCGCGCCCGGCCGACTGGGAAGGTGGGGCTCCCGGATTTGGCGGTTAGCCGCCCGGCCCGGTCCGCACTCCCGCAAGCCGCAGGTTGCGGCTCAATGCTGGCATTGATCGTACGGTATCCAGCCCGGCGCACTGACTATCCACATCCCCATGCCTAATCCCGGAACACTTACGCTCATCGCCGTACCGATTGGTAATCTTGCCGATGTCAGCCTACGCGCCGTCGAAGTGCTCCGTTCGGCAACACACATCGCCTGCGAAGATACTCGGGTGACCGGCAAACTACTCAGCAAGCTTGGCATTCAAACGCACGGCACCTTCATTTCCTACCGCGAACAAAACGAAACTTTCCAGGCCAGCGCCCTTGCCGACCAATTGCAGGCTGGTGCCGACATCGCACTGATTGCGGATGCTGGCACCCCCGCGATTAGCGACCCCGGCTTTCGCCTGGTGCGCGAGTGCCGCAAGCGCCAGCTCAAGGTAAGCACTGCCCCCGGCGTCAGTGCGGTCATCACTGCCCTCTCAATTTCTGGACTTCCTAGCGATGCTTTTCTATACACAGGCTTTCTGGCCCCCAAAAGCGCGGCTCGCAAGCGCTTCTTTGAAGCCAATCAAGCCTGTGACTACACCTTGATTCTATACGAGTCATGCCACCGCATCGGGAAATGCCTCAACGATCTGATTGAAATCCTCGGTCCTCAACGCTGCATCAGTGTCTGCCGCGAATTGACCAAATTGCACGAGACTGTGTACACCGGCCCCGCGGCTGACGTGCGTGACCGCGTTGCCCAAGACAGCCAAAAAGGAGAATTCGTGATCTGCATTGCTAAGGCAGGCTTCCAACTGTAATCCTAACCCAACTGAATCAACCGCATACAGCCCAAGCTACCACCGTGGATGCGACACGCCACGCTCCCACCATCAGCATGAGGTCCAAAATCATTCCGGGTGGATCAGTCAAGATTGACTTTTACCGCAATACCGTTCCAGTACAATATTCTTATGAACATTCAACCGGTCCAGCCAACAATCCTGCAGCGACTTCTAGCGCTGGGCTGGGCTGGGTGCATCTGGATACTTTCGCTGGCAACTGTCAGCCCTAGTCTGCACGAAAATTTGCATTGTGCAGATAACTGTTCCACCGGCAACTCCGCCGAGACTGAGCACTCCGCCGAAGAGGCACACAGCTGTGCCGTCACCCTGTTTGATCAAGGTGCCACCTGCCTGCTGACGGTTGATCTGCCGATCTACGCTGCGCCGCTGATTGAGCGTCTGCCACGCACTGCCATTATTCAATGCCGTGATAAAGCGCCAGTCCGCCAGAATGCACGCTCCCCACCGACTGTTTTGTTTGTTTAGCCAACCAAGCTGACTCCTGTCAGCGTTATTCAACAAATATACAGTCAATTCAATGAAATCATCTCTTTTCAAGAGCGCTGCGCTGCTTTGCGCAGTCGCTACCACTGCTCACATTCACGCACAACAGAACGCACAAGGCGTTGACCAACTGGACGATTATATCGTTTCCGCCGGGCCCGGCATGCGCAGTATCGAGGACTACGCGACACCGGTCAATGTTGTCACTGCTGCCGACCTTCATCGCCAAAGCGAAGGCTCCCTAGGGGCCGCGCTCGACTGGCAACCGGGGGTCAGTGCCTCGGCCTTTGCTGCCGGAGCCAGTCGCCCAATTTTGCGCGGCTTTGAGGGGCCGCGAGTGCGTATTCTCGAATCCGGCCTCGACACATTTGATGTATCTGACACCAGTCCTGATCACGGGGTCGCCATCGAACCCCTGCTGACCGATCGCATCGAAATTCTGCGTGGCCCGGCGACGCTACTCTACGGCAGCTCGGCAATCGGTGGTGCGGTCAATCGCATCGGTAAGGAAATCCCGCGCCAACCCGTAGACCCGAAAGGCTATGAAGGCGCGGTTGAAACACGCTATGCTACGGTTTCGGAAGGTGAAACCTATTTGGGCTATGCAACCGTCGGCCAAGAAAAATGGGCACTGACGGTCACAGGCCTGAACCACGATGCTAATGATTACGAGATCCCTGACGATGCTCAAGATCACGACGATGCACACAGCGGCAGCACACTGGAGAATAGCTTGTTTGAAAGCTCCCAATACTCGATCGGCGGCAGCTGGTTCTTCACCCCGGAAAATCGTCTTAGTTTCAGTTATGCACGTTATAAATCAAGCTATGGCGTCCCGGGCCATGGTCACAGCCATGCACATGAGGATGAACACGAAGACGATCATGAAGAGGGCGAAGCAGAAGCAGAGGAGGAATCCGTCTCCATCGACCTTGAGCGTAACCGCTACGACATGGAACTTGAGCTGGTTGATCCGGCGGAATGGATCACTGCACTGCGTGTTCGGTTCGCATACACCGACTATGAGCACGAGGAGTATAGCGACGACGAAGCATCCCGCTTTAAGCGTGATGGCTGGGAGTTTCGCACTGCAGCGGCGCACACCCCATGGTGGATTGTCGACGAGGGGGTGATTGGTCTCCAATTGTCTGACTCGGATTTCGAGATTATTGGCGATGAAGCCTTCACCCCTCCGTCTACTACCAAGACTCAAGCGCTGTTTGCCACCGAGCACATCCACAACGGCGATCTACACTACGAATTCGGTGGTCGTATCGAACGTGCCGATGTCGACACAGATGCCGACTTCAACGACTACGATGAACTTGCATACAGCTTGGCAGCCTCTATCATATGGTACATCGACGAGACCGATTCGCTCGCCGTTGTAGTGCAACGCGCTGAACGTCACCCAAACGCGACCGAGCTCTTCGCCGACGGCCCACACCATGCCACCGGTATTTATGAACGCGGTGACGACGGTCTCGACAAAGAAATCGCCTATGGCCTCGATCTCAGCTACCGCACCCAAATCGTCGGCTGGGATGCTGAAATCTCGGCCTTCTATACTTACTTCGACGATTACATCTATGCGGAAGAAACCGACGAAGCGATCGATGAACTGCACGTGTTCGAATATGTCGGTGTGGAAGCCCAGTTCTACGGCTTTGAAGCTACAGCCTCAACGGATCTGGTGCGCACACAACACTCTGCGCTGACCCTCGGCTTGATGGCTGACTATGTGCGTGCGAGCAATGAGGACAGCGGTGACGACCTGCCGCGCATTCCGCCAATGCGGATTGGTTCGCGCCTCAGTTGGATGAGCGGCAACTGGGACATGGGAGCCGAGCTGCGCTATGCCTTCGAGCAAGACCAGACCGGACCGGAAGAGACCGAGACCGACGACTATGTGGAACTCAATCTCGATGTGAATTATCGCTTCGATCTGGGCAACGATCGCGTCGCGGTTGTGTTTGCCCGTGCAGAGAACCTGCTCGATGAAACCATTCGATTACATACTTCGTTCAGTAAGGAGGACGCACCACTGCCTGGGCGCAACCTGACCATAGGTGCACGTTTCGAATTCTAAGCGAAGATTATTGTAACATACACAAGGGCTCGGAGAGCATTTGCTCTCCGAGCCGTTTATGCGCTGACAGCTCAATTGCCAGGTCTCTCCAGTAGCCCTTTATCATTCAGTTGCTGAATGATCTGGAGTGCCTTTAACGACTGGTAGTTAATGTCACCTACGTTCAAGGACAGTCCTTGCTGGAACGGATACTCTTTCATCGACCCAAGAAATTTTTCCAGCTCCAGCTGAATCGGCACAAACAACCATAGATTGTCGGCCATCCAGCGAAGGTACATGCCGGACTCTTCCCAGGCATGTTCATACGGGTCCGCTTTCAGATGGATGACTTGTGGCCATGCGGGTTGAAACCGCACGGCATCGTTGATGGCACCTTCCAAGGTGGCAAAATGGACCTTCCAGTCATTCCAGCGCATGGCATTCAGATCACCCTCCTGGCCAAAATAGAAGATCTGCTCCCGCGGACCTTTATCGACCTTCCCCTGCAAGCGAGGCAGGAAATTATAACCATCGAGGTGCACCCGCCACTGTTTGCCATTGGCCGTATGTCCATTCTTAAGCTTATCAACAATATCGGGCTCGCCGATGGCAGCCATCAGGGTGGGCATCCAGTCTTCCTGGGAAATGATATCATTGTTCTTGGTGCCGGGCTCGATCACCCCGGGCCATCGAACGACCAACGGCACCCGAAATCCACCCTCCCAGGTGGTGCCTTTTTCGCCTTTAAACGGCGTGATTCCGCCATCGGGCCAAGTGACGGTTTCTGCACCATTATCAGTGCTATAAATAACGATGGTGTTGTCTGCAATGCCGAGATCATCCAGCTTTTGCAGCAAGGCACCGACGTGATCATCATGCTCCACCATACCATCCGGATAAATACCGATCCCGGTACGTCCTTGTGCAGCTGGTTTGAGACGCGTCCAGACATGCATTCGGGTGGTGTTAAACCACAAGAAAAACGGCTTTTGGGCCTGGTGTGAGCGATCGATAAAATCCAGGCCGGCAGCGAGAAACTCCTCATCTGCCGTTTCCATCCGCTTCCGTGTCATCGGGCCGGTATCCTCAATCCTGCCATCTGCGGTCGACTTGATCACACCGCGTGGTCCGAAATTTTTTGCGAATTGTGGGTCTTTGGGATAATAGTAGGTTTCCGGCTCTTCTTCGGCATTTAGGTGGTATAAATTGCCAAAAAATTCATCAAAGCCATGGTTGGTTGGTAAATGCTGATCACGATCTCCCAGGTGATTCTTGCCGTACTGGGCAGTCGCATAGCCATGGTCTTTGATCAGATCAGCAATGGTGGGTGCCCAATCCGGGATGCCGTGTTCTGATCCCGGCATCCCAACCGTTAAGAGACCTGTGCGAAAAGGATGCTGGCCCAGGATGAACGATGAGCGACCAGCCGTGCAGCTTTGCTGTGCGTAGGCATCTGTAAACAGCGCGCCTTCCTGTGCGATCCGATCAATGTGAGGGGTCTGGTAGCCCATGATTCCATGGTTGTAGGCGCTAATATTATGCACCCCGACATCATCCCCCCAAATCACTAAAATATTCGGCTTGGTCAGTGGCGCGGCCTGTGCAAAGAGTGACAGGCCACAGGTAAAAAGGCTCCATGAGACCAGTCCGAGCAAACAGTGATTCATTTTCATCATGACTATTTTGTTAATTTATTGGTAAATGACTTCGAAGTCGTGGCCAGCAAATCAAGTTTAGTCAAACACAAAGAATCCAAATCAGATTTAGTTGACTTAAAGGGGTATTACTGATTTGGATTTACGGCATTATAAAAGTACACTGTTTCAATTCAATTGTTTGTGGTCAAATCATACGACACTTGACCTTGTTAGTGGCTCTACTGGTCGGGCCTCTGGCGTTTGCTCAAATGACTCCAGAGGCAAGCGAACCAGCCGATTTAGTCGAGTCCCAGGCGATTCCCGAAGCATTCAATTCGCCCCAGGCAACCTGGCGCACCTTTTACCGTTCCATCAAGCAACAAGCATGGCCAGAGGCGGTTCAATGCCTCAACCTGTCTAAAGTATCGTCGCAACAAGCAGTCGATCTGGCAAAGAAACTGAATGGTTCGATTGGAAAAACCGGACTGGTCAACGATGATTTGCTGCCAGACAGGGACCTGGTTAACCAAAACAACCTATCGACCTATTTATTTTTCCCAAAAACGAACCATCCACGCCATCAAGCACTGCGTGACAAATACCCTGAGATTCCAGCCATTGTGATGAGTCCAAATGCAGACGGTCTCTGGCTGTTTTCGGCGGATACCGTAGCCTCCATTCCAAAACTGACCGACTTGCTCCGGCATGAACAACAGATCGCCGGCAAACAGATTCAAACACTGGATCAACAATTTGAAGCATTTTTCCCTGAATCCATGCAAATCTCGTTGTTCGGCTTGAAATACTGGCAATGGCTGGGACTATTGGTATTCATTTTAGTTGGCTTGGTGATTGATCACTGTGTTCGTTTTACAGTTCGTCACGCAACCATGCAGGTGATGCAACGATTTAATCGTTCCGTTGATTCAACTCAATTAATGCGCTCGGCAAAAGCAAGCGGTCTGCTGGTGATGGCACTGTTCTGGTTGCTACTGATCAATACCCTTGGCTTTCAAGGCGTCATTTTTAAAATCATGCATGGTGCGGCAAGCATTTTTGCAACTTCAGTCGCCGTGATCGCTGCCTGGCGATTCAGTGACATAATAAGTGATGCGGTCAGCGCATTTACTGCCAAGACGGAAACCAATGTGGATGATGTGCTGTTGCCGTTGGCCAACAAAGCGATCAAAATATTTATTGTGATTTTTGGGGTGATTTATGGTGCCATGAGTCTCGACTTCAATGTGGTGCCACTATTGGGTGCGTTAGGGATCGGCGGTGTCGGATTTGCCTTTGCAGCCAAGGACACACTGGAAAACTTCTTTGGCTCGGCTACGGTGCTGATTGATCAGCCCTTCACGGTCGGCGATTGGGTGTTGGTCAATGATGTGGAAGGCACGGTCGAAGCGATTGGATTTCGTTCCACCCGTGTGCGCACGTTTTACAACTCGCTAATCACCGTTCCGAATGCAAATTTAGTACGGGCCAATGTGGATAATTTTGGCTCTCGCAAATACCGCAGGTATAAAACCACTCTAGGCATTGAATACGATACCCCACATGAACGTATTCTGGCCTTTGTTGAAGGTGTGCGCGAACTGGTTCGCAAACATCCTTACACTCGCAAAGATTACTACCATGTCTATTTTAATGGCTATGGACCCAGCAGTCTGGATATTCTGCTATACTGCTTTTTCGAAGCACCGGATTGGGCGGTCGAACTGCGCGAACGTGAGCGCCTAAACATGGATATTCTGCGGCTGGCCAATACACTTGGCGTGCAATTCGCCTTCCCGACCCAGACGGTACATTTGCACCAGGATTCAGCAAATGCCACGCACGAACCGGAGCCAGTCCCCGAACAAAGCACCGATCGAAAGGCGCGACAGCTCGGCGTGCACACAGCTACAAAAATCATGCAACATCAGTCATGGACAATCGAAAAGCCAGGGCTGGTCGATTATGGTGCCTCTCCGACAGATGAATCATGCAGCTATGCTAATGATTGTAATGACGACTCGAGTAAAGAATGCCGCAAGAAATCTCAGATTGAGCAACGTGGTGCGGGTGGTTGATCCGGTTTACATGGCTCACTTAACTGGATGCTGCCAGTCTTTAAGCATCTGTTGCAGTGCTTCGGCAGATTCCACAGGTTCGAAATCAAGTGAGGCTGAATTGATACAATAACGTAGACCAGTTGGTTGTGGACCGTCCGGAAAGACATGTCCCTGGTGTGAGCCACACACGGCACAATGCACTTCAACACGGGTCATCCCATAGCTTGTATCCACGGTTTCACCCAAGTTTTCTGGATCAATTGGCGCGCTGAAGCTGGGCCATCCGGTGCCGGAATCAAACTTGTCATAGCTACTGAAGAGCGGTGCCTCACAGCCGATACAACGATACAAACCGGTCGCCTTGTGATCATGATAGGCATTGGTAAACGGACGCTCGGTGCCTTGCTGACGAGCCACACGATATTGCCTCTCGGTGAGTCGCTCCTGCCATTCGGCATCTGTGCGTACCACTGGATAATGGGTGCCGTTGTGATCGACATGCGAGGGCAAACCGCATGCACTCGTACAGTGGTGCATCGTTACATGATTGGATTCGGCGGGAGTGGATTGTTGGGCCATAGTATGTTTCAGCAGGAGGCTGCCGACGATTAGACACAGCAGAATGATTATTGGATATGACAAGCGAGCGACAGAACTCATAGTATCGATGAGAGGTCCTTGACGGTAAGCTTATTCCCGCAAACTATCAGCGCTCGTTAAACAGTCGGTCGTTTTGATCTGGAGAGCGGACCGCGGTCAGACTGCCGTTAAATTGGTCCGACAATGCGGCCAAGACCACCGGCCCCAGTCGCTGCGCAGCTTGGTCGACCGTAATCAAAGATGAGTCTGGCTGCGTGCGTGTCGAAGATGCCTCTGGCTGCGACCCGGCATCGTCGGACGCTGATGCCGGCGGCAGACCACTCGTCGCGGCAACGGCAGCTGGATCGGCCTCGATCAAGCCCACGTGCGGCGATCCATTACGCTCCCGGTCCAGCGTATCGACCACCACCGGCGCAGGTGCCTGCACCGGTTCACTTGCTGGCGATTCAATTACTGACGACGCTGGCCGAATGAAGGCTTTTTTTTTTCGGGTGAGGTCGCCCCTGCCGCCGCCAATTGCCTGATTACACTGTCAATCGCCCGCGAACGCGATTCCTCCGCAGCTTTCAACAGCACCACCTCGAAATTAACCTTTTCAGACAGCCCGCGCTGCACCGAAGCCCGACCTTGATGCAAGGCATCGAGCATGCGCATGATCGATTCGGTGGTCAGCGTGCTGCCGAGCCGATCCGTGCGTCCACCGTGTTGAATCGCATCCAACAATGCTTCACGGGCATAGGCCTCAAGATCCAGTAAAATACGAAACAGATCACGACCTTCGGCCGCATAGCTATCCACCGCTGCAATAATGGCCGAGAAATCGAGCGAGCCCAGTGCTCGGGCCAATTCGGCAATACGCTCGCCTGAAATCAGGCCATATACATCCAGTACATCACGGTCCGCAATAGTACTGCCGCAGAACGAAATCATTTGATCGAGAATCGACTGTGCATCACGCATACCGCCATTGGCCAGGCGAGCGATTGAGGCGAGGGCTTCCGCTTCGACGGTGATCCCTTCCGCAGTCGCAATCTCGCTCAGCTTCTCCGCAATGACTCGGTCTGAAATCGGGCGAAATTCAAAACGCTGGCAGCGCGAAACAATGGTTGGCAACACTTTGTGCGCTTCGGTCGTCGCAAAGAAAAATTTAACATGCTCAGGCGGCTCTTCCAGTGTCTTTAGTAGCGCATTGAATGCGGCCGTAGACAGCATGTGCACCTCATCAATGATATAAATTTTGTAGGTACACTGGGTCGGCGCATATTGGCAATCTTCGCGCAGATCACGTACTTGATCCACACTGTTGTTTGAAGCACCATCTATCTCAATCACATCCATGCAGGAGCCAGCCATAATCGAGCGACTGATCTCAGACTCATTATCCGGCATCGCACTCGGTCCCCCAGCCGCATTTAAGGCCTTGGCAAACAAGCGTGCGGTACTAGTTTTGCCGGTGCCACGCGGCCCGACAAACAGGTAGGCATGTGCAATGCGCTTGGAATCAATTGCATTGCGTAAAGTGCGCACGATGTGATCCTGTCCCACTAATTCATCAAATTGCTTGGGACGCCAGCGGCGGGCGATTACTTGATAGCCATTTTCCATGGAGACATATTCAAAAAGTGGCCAGGCACCCTACGGCACATGAAGAGTTGGTCTCCGCTGCTTCCTTCCGGACCTGACGGGGTCAACCAGTCTAACATTGCATAGGACCCGGCCACTACTAACAGACACCAAGTTCAGGCCTTCATTCAACCCTAAAATGAACTTTTTTTCAACTCTGTGAAAAAAAGATTGCATAGCGACATTCCGTATTCGACCTAGCACGCAAAATCTTCGATCGTTTCTTGCATGCAGCCGGCCGTCACCCAACAACGAAAGCAATTCTTCCCGATCAATCATCTGTTCAGAGACTATCTTCATACGTTTCACCGAAGTACAGAACTGCCCGTCAGCTACGAAGATCTACTCAAATACGACGACTCTTTCGCATTGATCAACAAAGATGGCAACGATACACTTTGGCAGACCTTGATCTATGAACGACAATTCGGGCGAGACATCTATGACGGGCTAAAACGCATCTACGTGCTGCTGCGTTCCGGCGGGGATGAATCGGTCCTGAGCAATCTCTATATTGATCGTGTCGACTTCTGCACCTTTGGCAATACTAAGCCGATGCGTGTGCGCGTGGTCAATCAATACAATGATAATCACGACTACTTTTATGTTAAAAAGGCGGATGCCTCGCGCATTTACGGACTCGAACTAGAAGAATTGCTCTCGCCCAATCACATTAACTTTATCGTCGACGGCAACACCTTGATCGAAGAACACATCATCGGCGTGCCTGGTGATGATTTTATCCGCGACTACTTACCACGTCCTGACTTGCACGAGGTGCGCCTGGCCAAAGAATTCATCAAATTCAATGAGCGTTGCTTTGTGCGCTTGCTCGGCGATATGCGTGCCTATAATTATGTGGTCGAAGTGACGCCTGACTTCGAGCAAAATCAATACCGTGTACGTGCAATCGATTTTGATCAGCAAAGCTACGAGGGACGACGCAGCCTGTATCTCCCACAGTTTTTCAAGAACAACCTGCCGGTCGTTAAGCTGTGCACCGAGCTGATCAATCTGGAAACCAGCCATCAATATCAACGTGAAGAACGCTCATTGATTCGTCGCCGCCTCGAATTTGCGCGGTACCGTGTACAGCACCTGCGCAACTGCATGTGTCGCGATCAAATCTCTAGCATCGAAAAGACCTATCAATTACGCCAAGAACTGGCAGAAATGTACCATGATGAACGCTTTCTGCAATGT
The DNA here is from genome assembly GCA_964226535.1 of Polaribacter sp. Taxonomy (GTDB): domain Bacteria; phylum Verrucomicrobiota; class Verrucomicrobiia; order Opitutales; family Coraliomargaritaceae; genus Lentimonas. The sequence goes on along the minus strand of CAXQRK010000142.1, from coordinate 1,093 downwards.
CGTTCGATGGGGGAGCTGACTTTTCTCAATATTACCCTTAAACTTGGACTCGAAGGTCCCGCCGCCTACTTTCCGGAACAGGCGGACCCGTGACCTGAGGTAACTTTATTTGTGCAGCATCTTGGCGACAGCTTGGAGCGGTTTCCGATGCAGCCTGGAAATGCCCTCCGTCACTTTGGCGGCGTTCCGCAACGACTCTGCCCGGATAATCCGCTTATCTTTAGTTGCCATGGCCGCGTTGTCGCTGCAAGCTGGCAACTCTATGAACCAAATTAAACGTCTGTTCGCATTCCTGTTCATGCTCGTCGCGATGCTTTCTACTATATGAACTGAAGCGACCAACCGGGATCATTCGTCATGCAGCAAATTATTTCTCCAAAGTAGTCATTTGAATCTATCGCCTCATGGATCTCACACAGCTAGCCATAGTCATTTCTGCCCTTTCATTCTTTATATATGGCTGCTGTTGTCTATGCACGAAGAAAATGGTCATTGAGTTTGAGCGCTATCAGCTCTCGCATTTTCGTCGGCTAACTGGAATACTTCAGTTACTGGGTGCAACAGGTTTGTTGGTCGGACTGATTATTCCGTGGCTTGGTGGTATCGCAGCGGCTGGACTCTCATTACAGATGGCCTGTGGTCTTGGCGTGCGTATCAAAATTAGGGACACATATTTACAGTGCCTGCCTGCTATATTTTACATGCTACTTTGCGGATGGGTCGCGATACAGTTGCTCTAAAACAATAAAACCAGGCACATCAGTAGCATAAGCGAAGCAGGAAGCGACTTAACCATCGGATCTCTAACTTTAAGGTGCATGGCAAGCGCACCTACCATGAGAGCGCTCATTAGCAAAGCCCCTGGAAAAATAAGGCGTGAGATAAAAAAGCCAAGTAACAGGGTGATTGCGGCCAAGAGCTTGAGGCCCCCGACCACGTAAAACGCCCAATCTGGCAACCCATAAATCATAAACTCTTCTTTCAAGGACTGTGCATTTCCGCCACGGTAAAGCGTAACTTTGCCAGTCCTAAGCAGCCACACATTGAAAATGCCTAGAGGTATAATGATCTGAAAAATCAACAGATCGGAAGA
>CAXQRK010000141.1:0-17622 GCA_964226535.1 Polaribacter sp. | reverse complement strand
CAGACGTGTGCTCTTCCGATCTCTCTAACCAACTTAGCTACTACCCCTGAAAATTCCAGAGAAACCACACACGTTAGAAATCAATATAGCGAAGTCAAGCGGTGTTTTTGATTTTTTTATACGCCATTTTTTTACTTGCTTTTATGGCTTCATCGTGCATTCAGAGTAGCTGATATATGCGTATGAATCGACTCAACACATGTGCCACAGCATTTTTGACGCTCCTTCCGTTGGTCTCGCTACAGGCTGAATCTGCGGATGCGAATGAGGCTCGGATTGCCCGACTAGAAGCACGCCTGGTTGAGCTAGAGGCCCGCCTGGCCACTGCCGAGGAGCATTCAGGCCCGGTATCCACTGTCTCCGAAGCACGTATTTTGGAACTTGAATCCCGCTTGGCTGAAGCTGAGCAGGAAACTAAGGAAGTTAAGGTGTTAGCCGCAAATGCCGGCTCTGACAGCACGCATAACTCCATCCTTGGCAATACCGCAGCGTTTGATATTTTAGCTGGCAGCGCCTGGCGCAATTTGCGCTGGACCAACGAACAACAGTGGGCCGAAGTGCGGCCGGGCGCCTCCATCGAGACCGTAATCGAGGCTTTGGGACCGCCGCCGCGTTCGGTTGAGTCACTCAAGCCACGGGTCGATGAAGTGTTTTATTACGAAACCAGCATCCGTGATAACGGCAATGCCCTGCGCGGCAAGGTCAGTTTCAGAAAAGGTAAGGTACTGACTGTACATAAACCCAATTTCAAAGCAAACAAAGCGGCTCAATAATGTGGTCGACGATGCTTGAAACCAACAACAAACAAACAAAACAAACTACACTATGAAAAACAAAATTGCTATCGCATCTGCATTTCTTGCAGCTACGAGCTTTTCGATGGGGGAAATCGTCATCAACGATTTCCTGTCTTTCGAGGGCTTTGTTGATATGTCCTATTCGCACTACGATGCTGAGGCGGATGATATTGATCTGGATGTTTCTGATAATTCCTTCCAAATCGATCAAGTTGAAATCGATTGGTTGTTTGATTTCGATCCGGTCACAGCCCAGGTGGATATTCAGTATGAAAGTTCTGCAAATGGTGAGGATGATGAGACTGAAGTAGAGCAGGCATTTGTAACTTACCATATGGATGGTGAGCTTGAAGGGCTTGCCATCACTGCCGGTCGCTATGCGTCGATGCTTGGTTTCGAAGCATTCGAGCCAACCGGCCTTTACCAGTACTCGACTGCCTACGCATCCAACTATCAGGGTGATGTGTCTCCACTTCCTGGCTATGCACAGGGTGTGAAGGCAACCTATGAGACGGACAATACATTCTTTGGTCTCTCGGTACAAGACGAGGCTTTCGATGCAGATGGTGGTCGTATCGGTGGCCCTAAGAGGGACGCTGACAGCTCATATGCAGTTGAGGCTGCTGCTTCGATCGTTCTCGAAGATGGCCTAAGCTTCTTCCTCGGCGGTGTTTACGAAGATGCTGATGAGGGTGATACATATATTCTCAATGCTTACACTACTTACGAAACAGGTGCATGGCTGTTTGCTGCTGAACTAAACTACGGCAACAGCGAAAGTGACGCATGGGAATCTGATGCTTCCGAAGATGAAGATGTTGATACATTGAGCGGTTTATTGATGGCTAACTTCGCATACAGCGAAGTGGCTTCGGTAACCGGTCGCTTCAGCTACCTCGAATATGATGGTGGGGTTGTTGATCAGACTCTGGAAGCCTTCAAGTACACATTAGCGCACAACTATGCCTTCACCGACAACCTATTGCTGGTTACCGAAATCAATTACATTGATGGTGACTTGGATGATTACGGTGACTACGAAGAATTCGTCGGCGCAGTTGAGTTGCTGTTCTCCTTCTAATTCAGATCGGTTTAGTTAGAACCTAATAGAATCTATTCACAACAGCCCTCCGGCACGTGCCGCAGGGCTGTTTTTTTGGGTGCTTCACGATTCATTGTGCAAGAATATCCGAAACAGAAGTACTCATTGCTGCCAACAGCTGGACATTGGCAGAATGGATGCCAGTTGAAGTGTGCTTTCAAAAGTTTTGCCAGAGTCGTTTTGCCACTTTGACGCGGTCCTAAGATTGCTGTGATTGGACTGAAAGCAATCAATTCCTGCAACCGGGTAAGCTGCCGATTGCAGTTGATGACTCGATTTTTGTGAGCCACAAAATTTGCAAGGAAATTTTTGGCTTGGTTGAGCAATTTTCTGATGAATAGATGCTTCCGACTGGAAGGCATTGACTGCAAACGAGTCGTTATTGTCCAGAAAATGACCCCATCGCCAGGAGATTAATGTATTCACTACAGCCTACGATGGATTCCTCCGACTCCCACCGCGACCTGTTTTGGTTCGATACGGACATTCTCAGCCCGGTTAGGCTTCCTAAGTTCCTCAACTAATCTGGTTTGCCAGCACCCGCTGGATCGAATGATCGAGTTGTTCGGTGGTTACCGGCTTGGCCAGGAAATGCTCGCCGCCACTTTGATAAAAGCCGCTGCCAGATTCTTTGCGCGAGATCATGGCGGAGACAAAAATGATTGGGACCTCCTGGGTAATCGCATGCTGGCGCAGCTGAATCGCCACGTCGCCACCGTCTGCATCTGGCATCACCACATCCAGCAGAATGATTTGCGGTTTGAATACATTGGCCACATCTTGTGCTTGTAGACTGTCGTTAACGACACGTACGGCATATTTGCCGGTCGCTTCCAGATTGAGTTTTACCATTCGAGTGAAGGCGGCTTCATCGTCAATTAAAAGCACGCGTACCGGTTTGGGGGGTGTTTCAGTTTTCATATGTTAAAGTCGCAGGCAGTATAATTCGAGCGCAGGCTCCGGGAATGTTTGTACGGTTGTCCAATGTGATAAAACCACGATGCATATCAACAATACTTTGCGTTACGGATAAGCCGAGTCCAGTCCCATTTCCCGTGGATTTGGTCGAATAAAATGGATCAAATGCTTTTTCTTTGTCCGTATCACTGAGGCCACTGCCGGTATCTTTGATTTCGACCACCACCAAGGGATCTCCGATTCGAAAGCGTTCCGTCAGTTTACTAGATACATTTGCGCCGGCTTGCTGCATTTTTTGAGTATAGGTTTGAACGCTTAACTCACCCCCTGAAGGCATAACTGAGATGGCATTGAGCAATAAATTGATCAAGACTTGTTCCATTTTAGGCGCATCCATCGAAACGGATGGTAGTTCGGCAGCGAGTTCAACTTTGAGTTCAATGTGGTTGTCATATATATTATGACGCAGGAACGTCAGTACGTGCCGGATGATCTCATTGATATCCCCCGCTTGCATATTGACTTCATGAGGTGAGGAATAGTCGAGCAGTTCGAAAATGACATCGTTGGCCTTATCGGTAGCGGCTTGCATATCATTTAATATATCAAGGGCATCTTGTGAATCCGCCACTGTTTGCTTGAGGAAATCGATGCCCAGCGTGACCACTGAGAGTGGATTTTTGACCTCGTGGGCGACTCCTGCGGCCAAGCGACCGACCGTGTAGAGTTTCTCAGCCTCAATCAATTGCAGTTGGGTTTCTTTGAGTGTGTGGATGGCCGCCTTGAGCTTAAATTCGACTTCCTTCTGGTTTGAAATATCCTGCGAAATCCCGACCAGGCCGAGGCAGGTGCCGTCTTTATCATAAAACGGCACCTTACTAGTCAGCAACCAGAGATCGGGACCTTCGGTCTGCACGCGTTGATCGATCAAACATTCAATCCCCTGGCCAGTTTGCATGATGCTCACATCCTCTTGATGGATTCGATCGGCTTCTGCTGGATCAAAAAAATCATAGACGGTCTTCTGCGTTACATCCTCGATGGAATGCGCCCCTAGGTAATTGACATGGTTTTTGTTGACGATCAGGTACCGTCCGTTCGTATCCTTGACGAATATGCCAGCGTGCGCGTGGTCAATCACGGTCTTGAGCAACTGACTCTCGCGGGCGAGTTGCTCCTGCGCTTCCTTGAGTTCAGTAACGAATCGGGACATGCCCATCGTACCGATTATCTGATTGTGACTATCGCGCAGAGGGATTTTCGTCGTGGATAACCAACGAATCGTTCCGTCAGGCAGTATTTCTTTTTCCAATTTACCAATGAGCGGTGTACCAGTGGATATGATTGCCTGCTCATCGTCGTAGGTGGCCTGTGCATGTGCTTCATCAAACAGGTCAAAGTCGGTTTTACCAATGAGTGCATCAGGGGCTTCGAAGCCGTGGATTTGGTTCATTGCCTGACTGACGTTGATAAAGCGGCTTTGCAAATCTTTGAAATAAATCGCGTCTGGGATGTTTTGCAGCAACTGTCGCAGCAGCGTCTGCTCAATCAGCAGCTGATCTTCTTTATAGCGCCGGCGGATGGCATGTGAGATACGAGTTGGCAGTTCACCTTTAACCAGTGATTCCACGACGATATAATCATCCACCATGTGAATGATATTCTTGTGGGCAAGTAATTGAGCATGATCCAAGCACAGACAGATCAGAGCCACTGCCCCGTTGCTGCCACCAATCAAATGGATCGCATCGAGCACCTGACGTGTTTCAATGCGCATGTCGAGTAAAATGGCATCGCAGGAATGTTCAAAGTCAATGTAAGAAAGGTCTTCAGGCTTGTTGATCCGGCGCAATTCATATGGTTCGTCGTGCGCGTCAGCCAAATGTTTACGGATCACTGATTCTTCTGTTAAATCAGGGCTCAAGAGCAGCAGCTTGCCTGGTAATCCGGCGAAAGGTGGTAGTGAAGTATTCAGAATAACATACACTATACTTGAAAGATCGTAAACAACAAGCATGACTGTGTCTCAAAATGAAATTCCATCAAAATGTGCGCAGTTAAACTGTAAATTGAACACAATTTGGACGTCCGGTGATTGACCTTCCGCCCGAAATAATCCGTAGTTTGTACATGGAGCCCAATTATTTGAAATTAGCCGAGGTCTTGACCGGATTTTCGACTCATCTGCAAGCCGGAGAGCGTGTCTTAATCGATGCCATTGATATTCCGGAGGCGATGGTCATTGCGTTGGTGCAAGCTGCCCGCCGGCATGGCGCAGTGCCATTTGTACACCTGCAGAATGGACGTATCGGTCGTGAACTGGTCAATCAAATTGATGCTGAACAATTTGAAGCACAGGCGACCTGGGAGTTGGCCCGCATGCAGCAGATGGATGCCTATATCGCCGTGCGCGGATCCGATAATATTTTTGAACTGTCGGATGTAGATCCGGCCAAAGTAGCTCATGTAATGCGGGCGATGAAGCCGGTGCTGGATTATCGTGTCAATCAGACCAAGTGGGTAGTGCTGCGCTGGCCGACTGCGGCAATGGCGCAGCAAGCGACGATGAGTACGGCAAGCTTTGAAGATTTTTTCTTTCGTGTGTGCACACAGGACTATTCGCGCATGGTGGACGGCATGCAGGCGCTTAAAGCGCTGATGTCACACACCGATCAAGTACATATCAAGGGGCCCGATACTGATCTGCGCTTTTCGATCAAAGGGATCGGTGCAGTCGCTTGCGGCGGACGTCATAATATTCCAGATGGTGAAGTGTTCTCTTGCCCGATCAAGGACTCTGTCGAAGGCGAAATCACCTATAATACGCCAAGCATTTATCAGGGGGTCTCGTTTGATCACATACACTTGAAATTTGCCAAGGGCAAAATTACCCATGCAGACGGCAGCAATGCGGAGCGCTTGAATGAAATCCTAGATTCAGATCCGGGGGCACGCTATATCGGCGAATTTGCCATCGGGTTTAATCCACACATTCTCAAGCCGATGCGTGATATCTTATTCGATGAAAAGATCGCTGGCTCGTTTCACTTCACACCGGGGCAGGCTTACGAAGAGGCCGACAATGGCAATCGCTCGCAAGTGCACTGGGATATGGTGCAGATTCAGCGGCCCGAGTATGGTGGGGGCGAAATCTGGTTTGACGGAGTACTCATCCGTCAGGACGGGTGGTTTGTGACCGAAGAACTGAAAACCCTCAATCCCGAGTATTTACTCAAACAATAATGCCAACAAGCTATTGTCGCGCTCATGCCCGCGATTGATCGTGATGCATCCTCCTATCCCCGCACACACAGCTAACTTCATTCGCCGCCTTCCCAAAACAGAAACACACCTGCATCTGGAGGGAGCCTTGCCATATGCATTGCTGCAGCAACTCGATCCAGAGCAGTTCAATGCCGCTCCAGCCTGTTGGGCACAGGATTTCAGGTGGCCAAGCTTTGCCGCGTTTGAACATCATTTAATTGAACATGTGATGCAGTGGTTCACCACTGCGGAGCGTTATTATGAAGCGGCCACACAGATTTTTGAGCAGCTGCTTCGACGCAATGTGTACTATGTGGAGACCTCCTTTCATGCCGGGATGATTGAATGGATCAATACCCCGGGAACCGAACTATTAGCGGCGATTCGCAGCGCGGTGCCGGCGGGGATGGAAGTGCGGGTCTTCATGGGAATGACGGGCAATGCCTGTAACGAGGGATTGGTACCGGTGCTGGAACAATGTGTGGATTGGGAGGGGCTTGCGGGCCTGGATCTGCATGGGCTGGAGTCTCTGCCCGTGGAAAGTTGGACGTCCAGGCTGTGGGCCAGGGCGCGAGCAGCGGGCTTGGAGACCAAGGCCCACGCCGGTGAATTTGGCCCAGCGGCAAATGTGCGCGAAGCGATTGAGACTTTGGGCGTACGGCGTATTCAACATGGCGTGCGGGCAATTGAAGATCCGGCGGTAGTGGACCTGGCGATCGAAAGTGGCGCCACCTTTGATATGTGCCCAATTAGCAACGTAAAGCTGAATGTCGTAGCAGAACTCGAACAACATCCAATTCGTCAATTCACCGACCGTGGACTACGCTGTACGATCAGCACCGATGATCCATTCTCATTTGGCAACCAGATTGAAGATGAATATGCCGCATTGAGTGCAAGCTTACAATTCAGTCACGCGGAGCTTGCTCAAATTGCAAAAAATGGCTTTGAAGTGGCACTTGTGGACGCGTCGACACGTACACAATGGATCGCAGCAGTGGATCGGATCGAGAAACCCTAAAGATAAGATAAATCAGTCTCCCGAGATGAAGCCGATTCGTCCCTTTGTCTCCGGTTCCGGCTCTGCCAGCAAATAGTCGATGGCTTTTAACAAACCGGCAATATGTTCTTCATGATTGTCCAGGCGTCGTTCCATTTCACCAAGCTTTTTACACAGTTCATGATTGCCGACAATCATTTGACGCAGTCTTACAAAGGCTCTGATCACGTAAACACTTATTGCCGAAGCACGCTCACTGTTAAGGATATTGGCGGCCATCAATGCACCATGTTCGGTAAACGCATACGGCATTGAACTGGAGTGCTTCAGAGCTTTGAACCGGTCACAGTTTGTGACCAGTTCATTCTTCTCGTCCTTATTAAGCTGAAACCGGAAGTCTTTCGGAAACTTCTTTTCATTGCGCTTTACCGCCTGATTAAAGGCCTTGGTCGTTACACCGTAAAGGGCCGCAAGATCACGATCAATAATGACACGGTGCTCGCGGATCAGAAGAATGATCTCCTCAATAAATTCGACTGGGATAATTTCGTTTTTCTCGAACATGGGATTCGTTCCTAGTGATCGGTTGACCGCTCGCAAGCCACTTCTCTCAACTGTCACGGCTGCTTTGCCACGGTGAGTTCTTCTTTGCCGACAACATCGCCAATCTGATCACCGCCTTTCAAACTGCGATTTACAAGCGCGGCATACGGTATAGTTGGCATGGATGCCTGTATTGCTGCGCCTGAACGCAAAAAAGCCCCGCTTTCGCGAGGCTTCTAAAGAAAAAAATCCCCCGACGCGGTTTTTCCGCCTTCGCCGAAGGACTCCGGCGTGACATGAGCGTCAGCTCCGGTTTTGCTCGAGGTAAACTCTGTATTCAGGGCGACCATTGGACAGGCGCTAACGCTACAGATCACGGTATTCATAGGAAGCAAAAACTAGCTTGCTATACGCGTATATCAGTGCAATATTCTCTCTCATGCTAGCCATTCGTTTAGATAAGGAAGTCGAGAGCCGTCTGGAAGAACTCGCCAAGAAGACCGGACGCACCAAGACTTACTACGCACGGGAAGCCATCCTCGAACACCTCGAGGACATGGAAGACTACTACCTGGCCGTCGAGGCCCTGCAGAACCCGGGCAAGCTCTACACCGCAGACGAGGCTAAACGTGAGTTGGGATTATAAGATTTCAGAGCGTGCCTTAAAACAGTTGGGCAAGCTGGACAAACAGGCCGCCGCAAGGATCATCCGCTATCTGGACGAACGCATTCCCGGCACCGAAGATCCACGCCAATGGGGCAAACAGCTCAAAGGAGAGTTGAACAGCGTCTGGCGTTATCGCAGCGGCGACTACCGCATTCTTTGCCAGCTTCAGGACGATGTTTTTATCGTGCTGGTGCTCGAATCCAGGCACCGCAAGGACATCTACCAGTAAACCCTCAACCCTTGTTTTCGGCCGGATGCGTCAACTCATGCACCTTCTTCAGTTGGGCCACGGAGACATGGGTGTAAATCTCGGTGCTTTCCAGACTGGTGTGGCCGAGCATTCGCTGGATGTAGCGGATGTCCGCGCCGTTTTCAAGCATCAGCGTGGCCATGCTGTGGCGGAAGATATGGCAGCTGCCGGACAGGCCGATTCTGCATCGAAGAGATCATCAAAAATATCCAAGCGGGCCCGGACATGGTCTTTGGACTATTGTACAGAAAAACCGTGCGTGTGGCAAGCTGGGTTATTTTGTAAGGTCGAAGATGAGTCATTGACTACGTTTTCAGCCTCGTCATTATGGTGAGCAAGGGCGCTGTCGGATTTCATTTCCAAGTCGTTGTTTAATATAAACTCGGCCGATAGCACCCGGTTTGAAAACACTTTAACTCATCTTTTTAGGTTGATTACAGCGGAGTACCTAAAAGCAACAAAGTCACAACCAAAAATAAAAGGGTGGAAACTGAAGATACGTATTTTAGCCGCAGGTGGGCACAGATTTGCACAGATACTTAGGCTCTGCTTTTTGAAACGACTACCGAGCCGAAGGCGACATGACCACAAGAGCCCAATGGACATTAATTTATGTGAGTTGCATTTTGCATGACTGCACAGGATTCATAGGATCATCCCAGACAAAAGCTTATGAAAAATCCTGCTCATCCTGTGCATCCATGCAAGTCTCCATTGCTTTGCCAATGAATTCTTAGTTCGTATAATAACTCTCAGGTAAATAACCTACGCTATAACCTCATTTTGCTTCCCGAATTACCTTGAAAGAGTTTCGATTATAATCGAAACTCTTTTCTTATGAGTGAAAATTTCTTTTACAGTCGAAGTTTATACGAAAAGCATTTAAGCCCTTGGGTAGATAAACCGGTGATCAAAATTATCACTGGAATGCGTCGTGTAGGTAAGAGTTGCGTACTCAAGCAGTTGATTGCGTACTTGCGTTCTCGCAAGGTGCCACTGAAACGCATTCACCTGATTGACAAAGAATCCGTTGAGTTTGATGAGATTGTCACTTATAGAGATCTCGTTGCCTTTCTCAAGGAGCGCGTACGTGTTGGCAAAGGTAAACAGTATCTTCTGATTGATGAAGTTCAGGAAATCGATCAGTGGGAAAAGGCAGTCAACTCCTATCTAAAAGAAGGTAATTGGGATATTTATCTAACCGGATCGAATGCACACATGCTCTCATCAGAACTGGCGACACTGCTTTCAGGTCGCTATGTTGAAGTACCGGTATATCCCTTGAGCCTTCCTGAATTTTTGCAATTTAATCAAAAACCATTCACAGAAGTTCAAAAGATATTTCAGGTTTATCTGCAATACGGAGGGTTTCCGGCAATACATCAGTTTGTTCAGCGAGAGGATATGATTTATCAGTACATCAACTCGCTTTATGATACAATTGTGCTTAAAGATATTGTTAATCGACACGGCATCCGCAATGTTCCGCTCTTTCAGAATATAAGCCGCTTTGTCTTTGATAATATTGGCAATACGTTTTCTGCTAAGAAAGTCGCCGATTACCTTAAATCACAACGTCTAAGCATTACAGTTGATACCGTTCAGAAATACTTAGGCTACTTGACTGAAACCTATGCTTTGAATCGGGTTCAGCGATATGATATTAAAGGGAAACGTAACCTTGAAATTCACGAAAAGTTTTACCTTGGGGATATTGGACTCAGGAATGCAGTTCTCGGCTACCGAGAATCTGCGATTAACGGTCTGCTAGAGAACCTTGTCTTTCTTGAGTTGAAACGCCGGGGGTATCAGGTTGCCATCGGCAAATTGGGCGAAGCTGAAATCGACTTTATTGCAACAAAGGAAAAAGAGAAACAATACATTCAGGTTTGTTACTTGCTCGCTTCAGAGGATACCTTTAAACGAGAATTCAGTCCGCTTGCTGCACTCCCTGACAATTTCCCCAAGACCGTCCTGAGCATGGATTCCCTTGCTCCGGATAATCGGGATGGGATACAGTGGAAGAATCTAATTGAATTTTTGATGGAGCAACGGTAACCCGTCTTTAGGAAGATCAGTCGTTCGCGCAATCTCTTTCCAACTGTAGACTCGCTCTACAAGCTATTTTATCTAGCGATCCAGAACATCAGCAAAAAGTGGACAATGCCGATCCAAAATTGGCCAGCTGGATTAAACCGATTTTCCATTGAGTTCTCTGAGAGAATGCCTAATCAATACAAATAAAATGCATCAGTGAGAAATGACTTTACACAAAATTTCTTACACCGTCAAAGATGCCGCTTATTTGCTGACATTTTTATTCTCTGAATGTTACATTAGGATGCAACAAATAGCACATATTTTGACAATAATTGGCAATAATGATCATTGCTTGTTTTGAATGTGATCCATTTTTAAGATAATATTGGGCAAGGCGCTTCTCAGCATGACAAGCAACCAGATCACTACGGCAATTGTACGTTTGAAGACCCTCCATTAAAGAGCCGCCATTTAGCGGCTAAGAAAAAAATCCCCCGACGCGGTTTTTCGGATTGGCGTCGGTTTTTGCAGGGGCGAAGTCTGGATTGATAGCAACCATTAAACAGGCGCTAACGCTAGACCCTTCAAACTGCGACGAGAAGCAAGATTTTAACGCTCCAGCCAGAAGTAAAGTTTGCGGCGCAGATCAGCCACGGCCTTGATTCGGATTTCATCTTCAAGCACTTCGTAGATTACTGCAAAGGCCTTGAAGCGTTTGAACAACACGCGACGATCATTTTTGTAAAAGGTGCGCATCGCCAGCGGCTCACGCTTCACCAGGGCAAGCGCTTTGCGATACTCCGCGATAAACACAAGTCCGAGTTCAGGATCGATTTTACGATAGTAATTGTAGGAGCCGCGCAGGTCGGCCTTCACTTCGGGATGATAACTAATTTTCATCCGCCGTCAGATCGTCGATAAATGATTCCATCGATGTTTCACCGACAAACTCGATTTTACCGCTTTCAATCTGCGCATTGCGACGATCAAGCTCGGCATGCCACTCCGGGTGGATCACATCTTCGGCATTCTCTTCCGCCCATAGGGCGTGGATCACTGAAGCGGCCACCTGCTGCTTCTCATCAGAGAGCCCGGTGAGTTCACCGAAGATTTCTTTAAGCGCTGTTGTCATAATCTCTGGCAATGTATCCATGCTGGCGAAGGCTTCAAGCAATTAGTCCAAAGACTTGGCCTGTGCGTTTGGGTGTGTTCTGTTGTAGACCTCGCGCAGGTGGTGGATGCTTACACTTCAGTGAAGATCTGAGTTGTGTCGAGCCGGGTGTGCCCGAGCATCTGCTGGATGCTCCGCAGGTCGGCTCCGTCCTCCATCATGTGGGTGGCGCAGCAGGTGACAGGCCCCTTTCTTGCAGATGCCTGCGGCCTTCATCGTCCAGATCACCCAGTTGCCCAGGCAATGGGGGTTGAAACGTTTGCCGTAGCCGGCGAGGAAAAAGGCTGCCTCCGTGACGCTCATGCAGAGTGCGGGGCGGCTGGTTTCGAGATAGGTTTCCAGCCAGCGCAGGGCACCGCTGCCGATCGGCAACAGGCGGCTTTTGCCGCCTTTGCCTTTGCGCACGTGGACGCTAAGGGTCTTGAAAGGGTCAGGTCGTTAAGTTTATAATTAGGTCTTGGTAATCCTTTTTTAGACCCTCACCTGAAGAGAAAAACGTTCCCACATGCTGACTTACGGCCTGCGGAATACCCATATTCAGCTGTTCGGTTATCCATACATTAGTCGCGCTCGTATGCTTTTTAAGTGCTGCTGCCAACAGTACCTTCCAGCCCTCAGACTTTTTATCTTCAAGGATTGCCGCTGTATCCTTACCAAGCGCATTGAGCCCACGTTCCAAAAATAGTTCCCATTTCAATTCATTGGCTTCACGCAATTCTTTGCCATCATAACGTTCCTGATTAGCCCCCAAATCTCCACCCTCCTCTGCCAAAACTTGCCTTCGTTTAGTCTCTTCGGACAACAAACCTTTCTTAAAATCCTTACTACCTACCGCCCATCCCTTGCACATCTGATTAAATAACTGCTCTTTTCGAGCATTAGAATCCGCCGACAACCCACTCAAATACTCACGATAACGCTTACGACCAGCCGGAGAATCAGTCAAACTTCCAGCGGCTGACAGACATCCACTACAGTCCATGAAATCAGGACGTTTTGATGGGTGATGCAGATACGAGAAACTCGACCAGCGGTAATCACGCAGCGACTCGGCTGTCACCATACCCGCACGTACCGGGTTTAAGTGCACATAGTGCAGCAGCGATCCAAGATAATTGGATTCCTCAACAATCAAACTTTTATAACGCCCCTGGAACAATTTACCGTGTACTTTGCGAAACTTGTGATAGCGATTCACAAACGTCAATTGCAGCCATTGCATCCCGAACACTCAATTGCCCTGAGGTGTACGAATCACCAGGTGGTAGTGGTTGGTCAATACGCAAAAACCTTCTAATACCCAGCCGCACTTAACAAAGAAGCCTGACCTGTTCACCGCGACTTATTATTTTTCCGGACTAGTTGTTTATCTTTATATAGCGATACACGGCATAGTTTTTGGGTCGCGACTCGTTAGCGGTGCCACTTTGAGTCAGATGCGACTGCTCGTGTCCGGTTGCCGGTTGGTTGTAAGTCATCGACCATCCTCTCGACGTCGATTGGTGGTATGCCACGCGCACTCCGTGGCTGTGAATCTTTAAGGCATCCTGTTGAAAACCTTGCCCATCACGAGGGCCCGGATCGGCCCAGTCGTCACTGCGCCCCGCATTCTGGCCTCGAAGGAAGACGCCGCGAAGATCGGGTATTGGCTGGTCGCCGACGAGCGAAGCATAATCGCTTCCGGGAACCAGCCCTCGATTGTCGGCCGGTGCCCATCGGCTCACTCCCGGATCAAAGATAGCAGGATCACCCACCGATTCGCGGAACTGTTCTGGATTAAGGGTTGAGGAAATAACCGTACCCACCGGTAATCCATTGGCGGCAATCCGGGAAGGTTTATTGGTATCAAGAAAAGTCACGTGCGTTAACGGGTGTCTTAAGAGCATGCCGCCGTCGGCTCTGACCTCGAAACCATAAACCGAACCAACTCCGGCAGTAAGTTGATCGGGGATTACCGATCGCATGATGTAAACCGCACGATGACGTTTGCCGTCTCGTTCAAAGTAACGAAATTGGTCGTAGACCCAATCCAGCCGTTCAACCGTGTGGCCGGTCGGCGCTGCATTATTCCAGAATCGAACCAGTAAACCTTTCTGCAAAGCTGGTAGATAATCTACCGGTATTGCGGGTGAAGGAGTTGCTCCGTTTGCGCTATTGCTCGTATTTGCGTTCAACGTTTGCTGCTCGGGTTCAAAGGGGGCTGGGCGTTTTTCGTAGAAGAAAACGGGTGGGGGCGGATTGGGCGAGATAAACGGGATGCCCGAAAGATAGGCAAAAGTATTGGTGCCCTTGCTCTTCTGTTCGAGTTCGAAGCCTTCAACGGCTTCGCGAACCAGACGGGTTTGAACGTGATATGCCGGTACGTACATCCGTGTCGCTCGATAGTACTTCCACGGTTGGCCGGTTACCTGGTGACGAAAGAACAGCGGATTAGGCTGGTCGTGATGTGGTGATTCGAAGGTTGTGTGTGGTTTCATCCACAGACGCGCTTCGCTTACATACTGGGCGTACTGAAACTTTCGAAACACCCAACCCGCTTCTATCATGCCCAGATCGTTTGCCGTTGGTGGCAGGGCTGCTCGTGCCTCGAAAGGCAGATAGACAACAACACCAAGAAGAAGACATATCGTGCTTACTGTTCGTGACCAGATGTTCATAGGTATCCTCCTGTGAAACTTATGTCTTAGCAGGTGTCAAGACATAGCCAAGTTCTTCAGCATGGCGGCGCATAAAACGTTCTTTGCGTACCTTCGCCAGAGTTGGATTTCCGATTCATCGAGGCTCGTAGGGGGGGCCGGTTTTGACCATCGCGTAGAGGATGCGTGCGAGTTTGTGGAGCGGCGGCAGTGGTCAGCGGTGGCCATGCGAACGGCTGGATCGAATGGAAAAATTCCGAAGGCAAAATGCTGAAGGACGTAAAGAAGGATTTGGTATAATATTAATCGGAACTCCCTATGGGTACTCGGGGAGGGACTTGAACCCTCACGCCTTGCGGCACCAGAACCTAAATCTGGCGTGTCTGCCAATTTCACCACCCGAGCACAGCAATAAATATATCGTGATGTCTACTTGACTGAGACTTGTCAATCTCCAGCTGCAACGAATCTCACCATTGCCGAAACGAATCGTTGTATTTTAGCGAGGCCAGCCATGCGGCATTTATGCCCGCATAACCAAACGGTCGCCCTCAAGAGTAAAATGAACCGTGCTTTGCTCGGCAACTTCACCGCTGAGAATACCACGCGCCAGACGGGTTTCAATCTGCTTTTGCAGGAAGCGCTTGAGCGGCCGTGCGCCATAAACCGGGTCGTAGCCCCTTTCACCAATCCACGCACGGGCTGCCTGGTCGAACTCAATCGTAATCTGGCGATCTGTCAGTCGCGCATTAAGCTGCCCGAGTAACAAGTCTACAATTTGAGTAATTTCGGTAAGGGTGAGTGGCTTGAACAAAATGACATCGTCGATACGATTTAAAAACTCTGGGCGGAAGCCTTGGCGCAGCTCGGTCAGCACCGATTCGCGCACGCTGTCAGGGATGGTGTCTCCCGATACACCTTCGGTCAAATAGCGGCTGCCAATATTGGAAGTCATGATGATCACGGTATTTTTAAAATCGACGGTATGCCCCTGCGCATCGGTGATGCGCCCGTCATCCATGACTTGCAGTAAGACGTTGAACACATCCGGGTGTGCTTTCTCGATTTCGTCGAATAGCACAACACTGTATGGCTTGCGGCGCACCGCTTCGGTCAATTGCCCGCCCTCATCATAGCCGACATAGCCTGGAGGGGCACCGATCAAACGTGCCACGGAGTGCTTCTCCATATATTCGGACATATCCAGACGTACGATGTTATCCACCGAATCAAACAAAGTCTCGGCAAGTGTGCGGGCGAGTTCCGTCTTGCCCACTCCGGTCGGCCCGAGAAACAAGAAACTGCCAATCGGCCGGCGCGGATCCTTGATCCCGGCACGGGCACGTAGAATCGCTTCGGATACCAGGGTGACGGCTTCATCTTGACCCACCACACTTTCATGTAGCAACTCATCCAAGCGCAGCAGCTTCTCTCGCTCCCCTTCGACCAAACGTTTGACTGGCACGCCGGTCCACTTTGAAACGATATCCGCGATCTCTTCTTGCGAGACTTCCTCGCTTAACAAGGCATCGTGCTTGGCCTCGACTGCTTCAAGTGCTTGGAGTTTATGTTCCAACTCCGGCATTTTGCCATGGCGCAGTTGTGCAACTACATTTAGATCGTATTCCCGCTCAGCCTTCTCCATTTGGATACGCGTTGCATCCAGTTGCTCCCGAACCGCACGAATCTCCTCAATTGCCTGCTTCTCTTGATCCCATTGTGCACGGAGGACGGATGCTTGTTCGCGAATGTCTGCAAGTTGTTTAGACAGCACAGTGAGCCGCGCCTTGGATGCATCGTCTTTTTCGTTGTTCAATGCAGCTTCCTCAATCTCAAGTTGCAGGGCACGACGCGTGAGGGCGTCCAATTCCTGCGGCATGCTGTCCATCTCTGTGCGAATCATGGCACAGGCTTCATCAACGAGGTCGATCGCCTTGTCTGGCAAGAAGCGATCACTGATGTAGCGGTGCGAGAGCAATGCCGCTTGCACCAGCGCATTATCTTGAATGCGCACGCCGTGAAACAATTCAAAGCGTTCGCGCAAGCCACGAAGAATTGAAATGGTATCCTCAACCGTGGGCTGATCGACCTGCACCGGTTGGAAGCGGCGTTCGAGCGCAGCGTCTTTTTCGATGTACTGACGGTATTCATCCAGCGTGGTGGCACCCACACAGTGCAGCTCACCACGGGCAAGCATGGGCTTGAGCATGTTGCCAGCATCCATCGCACCTTCCGATTTTCCCGCACCGACAATCGTGTGCAGTTCGTCAATAAACAGCAGGATGCGGCCTTCACTGGATTTGACTTCGGCCAGCACCGCCTTCAAACGTTCTTCAAATTCACCGCGATACTTGGCCCCCGCAACGAGCGAACCCATATCCAGAGCAACAATGGTCTTGTCTTTGAGGCCCTCGGAAACATCGCCCCGCACGATACGCTGCGCAAGTCCTTCGATAATTGCTGTCTTCCCCACGCCCGGTTCACCGATTAAAACCGGATTGTTCTTGGTCTTGCGTGACAAGATACGTATCACACGACGAATTTCATCATCACGTCCGATCACAGGATCGATCCGGCCTTTACGTGCTTGCTCAACTAAATCAATACCATATTTCTGCAAGGCTTCAAAGGTACTCTCCGGGGTGCGACTGGTCACTTTTTGGCCGCCACGCAGCGATTTCAATATTTCCAAGACCTTGTCTCGATCAATGCTAAACTGCTGAAAAAACTGCCCGAGCTTGCCACCGGGCTCAGCCGCCAACAAGCCGAGGAACAAATGCTCTGTGCTGACAAATTCATCTTTTAGTGCGGCTTTCTCCTGCTCCGCCTGGGTGAGCACCCGCTGTAACAGTGAGGATACATAGATCTGGCTCACGTTCACACTGCCGCTTGCTTTTGGCAGCTTGTTGATCTCCCGCTCGGTGGCAAACTGTACCGCTGCCGGCGTAATCTGCAAGCGCTGCAACAGGGTCGGCACAATGCCGCCCTGTTGTTGGACCAATGCCAGCAACAGGTGCCATACATCAATCTCTTGCTGTTCATTACGGCGTGCAAGATTTTGCGCTTCCTGCACTGCAAAAGCTGACTTTTCAGTAAAGGTATTCAAATCGATATTCATATCTACAGTCTAGTGCATAATTCATTCCAATCCAATCTTGGATTATGCATAAAAACATAAGCTGCATATTAAAAACGACTTAAGGAAATATTTTAAATGAAAGATCGGAAGAGCAC
>CAXQRK010000140.1:0-29660 GCA_964226535.1 Polaribacter sp. | reverse complement strand
GCAAGTAAGCAGCGGTCTGGGAACGCGGAAAGGCCTGCGTGTACGGTGCCGTTTTCAGTCCATGCCACAGATAAGGCACGCCGAAGGCAATCAAGAATAGACCAGTGAAAAGTGTGGCTTGAAAAAGTGTCATGGTTCAATTGCGAATGAGCCCCTTGTGGGCGCGGCAAGCATACACATTTATGCATATTGTTTCCATATGCTTGGCCAGAACAATACCAATACGGCATAAAGTTCCAAGCGTCCGAGGATCATTAAAAGTGACAAAAAAAGCTTAGTTGTGGGGTGTAGGCAATGAAAATTTTCTGTTGGACCAAGCGATTCAAAACCAGGACCAATATTAAATAGGGTCGCTTGCACACAGGAAAAGGTTTCCATGAAAGTCAGGGTCGGCTCGACCCCTGCAATCAATAATATTGAGCCAAGCTCAATCAATGTCATCAACATAATGAACACGATCACACTGTGAATGGCCGATTCACTAAGTGCGTGCCCCCCCATGCGCATGGGTTTGGTAATATTGGGTCGAAACGATTGCATGATACTGCGCAACGAGGTACGCACGGCAATCACCACCCGGACCACTTTGATGCCCCCGCCGGTCGAGCCGGAGCAGCCACCGATCATCATCAGCATCAATAGCACGACTTTGGCAGAGGGCAGCCAGGTATCAAAATTAGTGCTGGAGTAGCCAGTCGTGGTCATGATCGAAACCGCTTGAAAAATGGCGGTGCGAATGCTGTCATGGTTGGGCAATTGATGGTTCAATTGAGCAAGATAGAGCATCAATAGTAACGAACTCACCGCCAAGATCGCATAGAACCAGGTGATTTCACTGTTTTTATTGAGTTCCTGAGCACGGCCGCGAATCAGCCGGATCACAAACATGAAAGTCGTGCCAGCCAGCGCCATAAATACGATACAGATCCATTCCAGCGCCGGACTTTGAAATTGCTCCATACTCATTGGCTCGGTACTAAAGCCGCCGGTCGCAACGGTGGTCATCGCATGATTGATCGCTTGAAACCAGTCCATCCCACCGATTCGATAGGCGATCATACAGGCCAACGAAAGACCCAAATAATACAGCATCAGATACAGTGCGCCACTTTGGATGCGGCCATGGTCAAAGTCTGTCGAGGTGCCTGAGGATTCATTACTGAATAGAATTTTTGCGCCTGCACCGAGTGATGACAGAATTGCGACAAAAAATACGACGACCCCCAGGCCACCGACCCATTGGCTAAGCGAACGCCAAAACAATAGACTCTTCGGAAATGTATAAAAATCGGGAAAGGCAGTGGCACCCGTAGTCGTGAGTCCAGACGAACTTTCAAAGATCGCATCAGCGACGCTGCAGCTATCCACAATCAACAAATAGGGGATGGCTCCCACCAACGTCGAGAGTATCCAAGAGAGTCCGATGGTGCACAGTGCTTCGCGCCGAAAGAGCTTGGCGGTGCCCCTACGCCCAAGCAGCCGAAAGATCGCCGCCAGCGCCAGCGCAATGCTGATCGATAAGATGAACGCCTGTAAGGAGCGCCCGCTAAAGCGTTCGCCATTAAGCAGTCCGGCCAGAATGCAGACACCAAATGCCCCGGCCAATGCCACCAGCACCATGCCCAAGAGCTTGTAAATGATCGAAGTGTTCACCGCTTAAATAAGGCGTTCAAGAAGGGCTTTTTCCTGAGCTTCATTGACCAGTACGACGATGCGATCACCGGCCAAAATACGATCCTCTGCGGCAGGAACTTTTGCTTTAAATTTATGCTGCAGCGCGACCAGCAAGCTCCCGCGCGGGAGTTGAATATCTTTAACCGTACGACCTACAGATGGGCTGGAGTGGCTGATGCGCACTTCCAGTATCCGCACCTGTTGATCGGGCAATTCGGCCAGACGGACAACCGTTTCGGTGGACAGTATGCGGCGCATAAAATTGGCCGTCGCCCGCCGTGGAGACACGACGAACTCGATTGCAAGAGTCGTTTTGAGCATGCCGAGCAATTCATCATAATCACCCTTATTGATCACCAATTGAACATGCTTGGCCCCAAGCTTGGCGGCCTGAATGCAGGTGAGAATGTTTTCTTCGTCGTCTTTAGTGCACCCCACAAAGTAATCGGCACGGTCGATTTGTTCCTCTTCGAGTAAACGTAGCGAGGTGGCATCGCCATGGATCACTGTAATCTGCGGAAAACGCGCGGCGAGCGTGCGGCATATTGCAGGGTCTTTTTCAATCACACGAATTTTGAACCGTGGATTACTGAGCAATTGAACCAGATTGATCGCAGTTTCACTGGCACCGAAGAGAACCACGCGTGATAGGTCACCCTTATGTTTGGGATCAAATTTCTCGCGCAGGGCAAACAAGGCATCTGGGTGGCCGAAATGAGTGACCAAATCACCGGCTTCAATGGTGCTTTCGGCGTTGGCGATTTCGCTATTACCATCCCGTTGAATATAGCCGATGCGCACCCGTGGATCAAGCTTTAGGTCTTGCAATTGCCGACCGATCAAGCGTGATCCCGCGGCCACCCGCTGCTGCTGTACTTCGATTTGTCCGCGGGCAAAATTTTCGATCGCGACCCGCCCCGCACCGCGGATTTTTTTGGCCAATTCAACTGCGCAAATCGCTTCCGGATTCACCAGTAGATCTATGCCAAAGTGTAGTTGATAATTAATTACCGAATTATCGCTGTAGGTTTCATCGTGAATGCGAGCGATGGTATATTTGGCCCCGAGTCCCTTGGCCAGCGAGCAGGAAATGATATTGGTGCGGTCGTCACTGGTCATCGCCAGAAAAGCATCGCAATCGGCCACATCAACTTCGACCAATTGTCGAGCAGAACTGCCATTGCCGGCGATGATACGTGCATTCTGCTCCTCATCAAGCTTCTCGCAGCGCAGAGAAGAGGATTCAATCAGGGTGACATTGTGCCCGGCGGCAGCCAAGGTCGCACAAAGATTATGCCCAACTTCACCGGCACCAACAATGATGATCTTCATGATGAATGGATGTCGCTTGACCTACACTTCTGCAAGCCTTCAGGCCGCGATTGTTGTGATGAAGATAGGCAGTCTCAAGCAGATGCAGTCGGCAGAGAACAGTGAAAAAAGTCTGAACCCAGAAGCCATTCAGACGGATTCAAGTACTGGCTTAATCCTTTAATAAATAATCTGTTTTGGAGGTCGTTTTTATCGCGATATTGATGTTGGACGTCGACTCATTCGTTCCAGAAGCAGATCCTGGTGTCAGTTTGTTTTCGTCGTCGGTCAAGTTCTCAAAAAATTCCACATGTCCATCCATAAATACGATATGCCCGCCTGCGCCCAACCAGGGAGAAGTGGCTTCCCACTCACCATTCGCTTGCAGGCCTTTGGTCCAGGCAAGTGGTGTTGACGGTGGTGCGATGGCATTCATATCGACGACTGCAGAGTAACTAATCACATCCTCAGGTATGCTCTTCCATTCGCTGGATTCCTGAAATTCGGAGCCATCCTTGGTGCCAATTGAGCGTGGCAAAGTGCCCCCATAGCCGGACACATTTTCATCAGAACCAATGAACCAGATGCTGGCATCGGTGAGTTGTGCATGGTAGGCGAGTACTTTGGCCCACTCTTTCATGTTATTAGCGGATCTGTTGCTGGAAGTCGACCAGGCGCCTTTTGAAATGACCCGGGTGCGTTTGCCGGCATTGGAAAAAGTGCTGTACGCAATCCCGATTTGCTTGAGATTATTCACCGAGGCGATCATCGCCGCCCGTTTTTGAACCGCAGCAACGGTCGGGATCAAAATGCCAGCTAAAATGCCGATAATTGCAATCACTGTGAGCAGTTCAATCAAAGTGAACCCGAAACGTTTACGTGTGTGAGTATTCATAAGTATAGTAAAGGTATGGCAGGAGATGCGATTAAGTGGATATAAAATTAGACTTTGCAGCCAAACCGATATGTGTATTTGAGTCAAGTTTAACTCTTGTTCGATTCCCAGACATGTTGAGCCCCATGCTTGCCTAGGTGGTCTCTCGCGGCAAGCCTGGCCACGCCCGATACTGTGTGGGGTGTGCGAATCAATACGGTAGCGGATACCTGCGGGTGAGCTCTTCGGCGATACTGCGGGCCTGTGCAATCACCTGCTCATTGCTTGGAGCGCTAAGCACTTGATCAATGGCCTCGGCAATGCGCCGCATGTCGGCTTCGCGCATACCACGGCTAGTCACGGCAGGCGTGCCCAAGCGGATACCACTGGTTTGAAACGGGCTACGCGTTTCGCCGGGCACGGTATTTTTATTCGCGGTGATATTGGCGGCATCGAGGGCGATCTGCGCAACTTTACCAGTCAGTTCGGGATCTTTTTTGCGCAGGTCAATCATCATCAAGTGATTATCGGTGCCACCGCTGATAATGTGATGCCCATGCCCAATCAAAGCATTTGCAAGTGCCTGGGCATTGGCGACAACTTGTTGCTGGTAGATCCGAAAAGCCGCAGTGGCAGCTTCTTTGAAGCACAGTGCTTTGGCGGCGATGACATGCATGAGCGGACCACCCTGAGTGCCGGGAAACACCGCTGAATCGATCTTTTTGGCGTGTGCTTGCTTGCACAAGATTAGCCCACCGCGCGGGCCGCGCAAGGTTTTGTGCGTGGTCGTGGTAACGAAGTCAGCATGTGCAATCGGCGAAGGGTGAATCCCTGCGGCAACCAGGCCGGCGATGTGTGCGATATCCGCCATCAAATAGGCACCAACTTCACCAGCGATCTCCGCCATGCGGGCAAAGTCGATCATACGTGAATAGGCCGAGGCACCAACGGTGATCATCTTTGGCTGCTCGGTACGGGCGCTTGCGGCAATCGCCTCGTAATCAATCAAACCGTCGTCCACCCCCACGCCGTAATGAACCACCTCATGATACATGCCACTGAAATTCATCGGATGACCGTGGGTGAGATGGCCGCCGTCGGCCAGATTCATGGTGAGAATTTTGTCACCTGGTCGCAGTACGGAGAGGTAAACCGCTGCGTTGGCCTGACTGCCGGAATGTGGCTGAACATTGGCATGGTCAGCATCAAACAGTGCCTTGGCACGCTCAATTGCGAGTGTTTCAACAACATCAACATGCTCGCAGCCACCATAGTAACGTTTGCCAGGATACCCTTCCGCATATTTATTCGTCAGCACACTGGCTTGTGCTTCCATAACGGATGGATAGGTAAAATTTTCCGATGCGATGAGCTCGATATGGTTTTCCTGGCGCCGGCGCTCGGCGGCGATCGCAGCAGCGATTTCAGGATCGATGCTGGCCAGTGGAGCTGCATTTAAAACAGAGAGTTCGTTGACGGTATTCATAAGCGGTTGAAAAAAAGCACGTATGTATTGGACGGCACCTAGAACGGCCAGTTCCAATTTTGTTTAATTGGCTTGGGGGCCTGCTGTGTTGCGGAAGGCTGGGGATCAATTGGAGTCTGCGAGGAAGCAGGACTTGTCGTGGCGTCCTGAATGCTATCTGTGGCATCGGCCGGTTCAGCCACCACCGTGGCAAGTTCGACGATCGGGATATCGACCATGTCAGGATCATTCGCAGTGGCGACCTCGACTTGGTCGGTCGCAGCATGGTCGAGTCGTTCACTCCACAAAGGCCACCACCATGGATTGAGGGTCGTCGCCGGGGCAATACTGGTGTGTTGGAGTGTGGCCGTGGACGGTGAGGCTAGAGCGTCCTTAAAAGGCCAGGCCCAGCGCATAAATGTCTGGCCCCAGGCGCGGTCTTCGGCGGTTGCAATGACACCAGCGGCTTCTGCGAGCTCGAGCATCTGCGCAGCCACATTTCGTTGGCCTTGCATGTGCGCGGCAAGTTTTGCGGCGTCTTCTGGGGCGGTGGGCAAGATTCGATTCGGCACGCCGTCAAGCGGTCGGCCCGGTTTGTATTCGTACAGCAGGAAGCCCTCGCCGACCGGACTAAGCACATGACGCATCCCATTGTCCCAACGCATGGAGAGCTCTTGCCCCGTGCGACGCCACGTCCCCGCCAGACTGCGGTCAGCAGAACTACTCAGTCCGCCAAAACGGCCGATTTCGATCCGTTCAAATTGTTCGGCAGGGTGCTGAATAATCCAAACGCCACGAAAAAACCGATTGGCGTCTTTGTTATTGGCAAAAACGACTCCAGCTGTACCCGCACTTTTTTCAGCCGTGTAGCGCGTATACCATTGCTCCGGTAGATTCTCGTTACTGGTACGGACTGCACCGAGAGCGCTAGACCAGTCGCTCTCAATCACACTTCCCGGGGGGATTAATTTAAACGAGGTTTGGCGTTCGTTTTGCTTAAGGATGCCATAGTGGCCGCTGTCCCAAGCGATGTGCAATTCGGAGCCTTGCTTCGCCCATACGCCGCGCAATCCATCACTGCTGAGCGGTGCCTGATTCCAATTAGCTGCAGCGGAGCGATCCGGTTCGACAATTACATAGTACCGTGCCGCGCCGGTACCGATTTCCCAGGTGCCAAAAAAGCCCTTGGCTTGATCACGATCAGACACCGTTTCATCGGGCCCAGCAGGCGGCTTGGCCCATTGACCGAGTATTTCCTTGGGCACTTGTTGTGCTTGGGTACTGTAGCGTTCCTGCGAGTTGGCGTCACTGAAAGTGACCACATAGCCAACGATGTCTTGCTGAATGTGGTGGGTACTGCCATCAGCCCAGTTCAGGATAACCCCGCTTGCAGCGCTGCTCCAAGTGCCTGGATACACCTTGCGATCGGCATTTTCACCCCAGAAATAAGAGGCACGACCATTGCGTTTGACGATCAGAATGAGTGCACCATCGTCCGGGGTATCGATCTGCCATGTGCCGCGGTAGGAGTCTCCATCTCCTTGTGCACTAAGCCATAGTCCAGGCATAATTGAGAGCAGGAGAAGTCGTCGTACATTTCGTACGCCTGCATGCAAAAACATGGCATATCTCTGGATCGAGAAACAATTCATGTGCACTGGATATTCTTCAGCACGGCGGGACACAACTCTAAAATGTAAATAGCATCTCTTCAGGCTCATCTACAACAACAAAGGTATCCTATGACGACTGCTCCAGCACTGAGAGTACTGCCGCACCGACTGACTCAACGGAAATGGCAGTGATGTCGCCGTCTGGCCGACGAATCACTCGCTGGCAGTTGCTGGGCGGATACGGCCCAAAGCGCTCCGGCTTGGTCGGCCCGAACAGGGCAACCAGCGGTCGCCCCAACGCAGCCGCGAGGTGCATCGGCCCGCTATCGTTACTGACCACACAGTTTGCCATATTTAACAACTCTGGCAATTGAGCAATTCTGGTTTGTCCAGTCAAATTAATCAAACGTTTGTCCAGCACGGCGGCGCTCGCCTCAACCGGTGAATGCCCACACCAGAGCACTTGGCCAATGCCAGGCTGTGCCAATAACCAAGATGTGAGTGCCTCATAACCGAGCCAATTTTTTTCGGCCCGGCGACTTTCGGGAAACACGACCACACGCTTGCCGCCATCGACTGGCTCTGGCAGTGCAATCGGTACGTCAGGCAATTTAAATACAAGCGCACTCGGCACACTTTGCCGCAAGCCTAGAATCGGTAAAAACGCAGCAAGGATCTCCACCGCATGCGGGATATCCGCAGTGGAAAACGCTGGCGTTACCTCATGGTAAGCAAGCCCCGCGCACTCGCGTGCATCCGATCGACCAATCTTGCGCAATGCATGCGCGGCAAAGGTGATGATTGCACTGCGAGCCAACCCTTGTAAATCAAGTACAGCGTCATACGGCTGCGTGCGCACCTCACGAATCAAGCGCACGAATCCACCCACACCCGCTGAACGATTAAACAAGTAGCTATGATCAATCACCGTAGCGGCTTGTACCAGGCCGGCAAACTCAACGCGCACGACCCAATCAATCGACACATGCGGCAACTGCGCTTTGATCGCGCTGGCAATTAATAGGCCATGAATGATATCGCCCATCGACGAGGGCTTCACAATCAAGATACGTTGTATTCTGGTCTCCGTCATCATGTCGGCCACTCCCGCATCCGGGCCTCAAATAATTGGATTAATTCCGGGCGCTCGGCCCAGTTTTTCATAAAACGCTTGCGATCTCTGGACCGGCCACGCGCAAATGCACGCGCCCCCAGCCCGAAGCGAAAGACATCCAAATCCAGTAGCGACAAACGACCGTCCTCGCCAACAATCAAATTCGTTGCTTTCAAATCACCGTGCACGGCACGCAAACGTGCCAAGGATGCCCATATTTGGGCAAACGCATCTGCCAGCGCTTTGATGCGCGCAGCATCGTCTGCGCAGGATTCGATGTAATCGGGCAGTAACTGCCCCTTAATTCGCTCCATCAACAAATAGCACAGCCCCGGCAAATATCTGCGACGATCCTCGTAAACGGCAATCGTCCGTGCCGTGGGAATAAATGCCATCTCCAAGAGCCATGCAGCAGACCAACTGGTTAACGCTCGCGAATCCGAGCACATATGCCGCAATTGATACAACAGTGCTTTCTGATTATAACGCTTGAGCACATAATCCTGCCCACCATACGAGATCCCCTGTACCGTGCAGGTATTACCAGATTTCAAACGTTCCCCGTTGACCATTAGAGCATCGGGGTCGGCCAGTAAGGAATCAATCAATCCAGGAGTCGTGTGCCGCAGATATAGGGCACGGTACGCCGCATTCTCGACCCGCACAAATTCGCTGCAACAGCGCCGTGTCTTCTTAAAATAACGCTGACTGCGCTTTTTCTGCAACGCACCGATCGCCTCCTCCAAGTGGTATAACAACCGGTCCTTCAGATGCACATCATCAAGCAAATATTCAGTCTGGATCGCTTCGCGAAAAGCCCGCTCGGCAGCTGGATCCAGCGTCACACAAATACCGGCCAAATCCGATAAACGTGCACGCGCCGGCAAAGCGGATCCAGAGAATTGAATCGATCCGGCGTCCAGCAGATACAGCCGTACTCCATCCCAGCCCCAATTATCCACGTGCTGGTCCCCTTGTCGCACACCGACACGATGCGCGGCATCCACTAGTTTTGCCAATTGCTGGATCAACTCCATACGCTCCTCAAACGCGCCATTCAAACAGACATCCTGCACCGAAACCGCAGCATCAATCCGATCCATGATCACCCAGACTGCCGCACCATCCTGCTCCTGCGCCACACACAGTGGCGTTGGCGCGGACAGCCCCAGCTTAGTCAACTTGATCAGACCGCGCCACTCACGCCGCCAATCACGCAGCTGCTTGGGATGGCAGAGAAAACGCTTGGCGACCACCGCACGCTTGAAACCGCTAAGCTGCCCGGCATAGACTTCGCGACGCTGGGGTAGGAGGCGTAAGACTTTATCAAGTTGAAGCGTCACTACAGTCGCGGTCAAGGCTTGGCTGGAATGGATCACCCGCAAAGTGACCGGCTCGAGCTGGTGTGCAAGCACCGTCATGCGCGAGCCTCCTCCAAACATAGGCGCAAGGCTGCAAGCACTCGCTCGGCAGATACCTCATCAATCGCCGAACCACCCGTTGCCGGACAGCCTTCGGGCTGCAAAATATGCCTGGGAGCCTGGAAAACTGGCCCCGTACGTATCGGATTGGTCGGACCAAATATGGCGACGACTGGCGTGCCCAGCATATTTGCTAGATGCATGCCACCAGTATCATTACACACCACCACATGACAGGTCATCAGCCCCTCGCAAAAAGCTGCCAGGTCGGTCTGACCTGCCAAATTTTGCAGCGAGGCTTTAGGCAAGCCATTCGCCACCTGGGTCGTAATCGCACGATCGGCAGACGTGCCAAATAATAATACTTCGACCATTGGCCGCTCAATCAGCAGTTGTTCAATCAAGGTACGCCAATGACTGATCGGCCAACGTTTTTCGGGCGCATTTTCGGTTCCGCAAATCAATCCCACCCGAGTACGCTCAGCCGAGCATACTCGGGTGGCCAAGGGCGCATAATCAAGTGCTTCGATCAATCCATACGCGTGCATCATCGATTGCCACACCTGTGTTTGGTGCTGTGTTGTCTCATCCACTTCAGCCGGCAGATGGTAGGGACTCGTCAGCAACGGCCGCCGCTTGCCTGGACGAACCATGCCCATTCGCTGTGGGCAACGGGTCAACCATGCTTCCAAATCCGTTCGCATTGAATTGGTAAACAACAAGTAAGTATCCGGATACTCCAAGCGCAGTTGATAAAACAACTTAAAATAACCGGAGCCACGGTCAGGCAGTGCAATGAAGCGGTCTCCCACATCCAGACGATCAAACAATGGCTTGAACGCGGCTTTGGCAAGCCATGTGATCTCAAAGTCAGGGCGTGCCCGACGAATCGCCCGCAGCAACGGCACCACCATGACGACATCACCCAGCCAATTCGGCATTCGCACCCATAGGCGCGTATTACGAGGCACTTGCGCATCACCATTGATCGCATTGGTTTGCGCCAGTTGCAGCCGTTTCGTTGGCAAACAAAACCGTTTATGGGAGCTGTATCGATGCCCCCAGCGATTGTGCAACCACAGCCAATCAGGCGCAGTATGAGCATCTCGCCGTAAATATGCCTCGAGCAAATTATGCGCCCGCACGGCCACTTCAGTCGATGTTTGACAAGCCGGCAATGGTAACAACCGTAGTTTTGCCTGCCAAAACTGAGTGCGCTCCAGCAGTAACAGATGCACATCGGCCGCAAAACGCTGGGCCATCAGGCCCGGTAAATCAGTCAACGACGCCAGGCGCCCCATAAATAAAGAGGTGGTCCCATGCCGAGACGCATCCTGATCAAACAGCACCGCAACCCCCTCTCCCCGCCGCAGGGCGGCCATCGCATCATTGTAGCCAAATCGACGCGACAGTTGGCGGTTGCCAAAGCGTGCACGCACTTGCTCCAACCAGGCATTGAGTGCAGCCTGATTTAAGGGTCGAAACACGACATGAACGGTCGGCAATCCAGGGAAATAGCGCGGCAATAAGGACGCCGCCTCCACCATCGTCATATGCGGCAACAGCACTACAAAGGGCTGCCCTTGCGTATCCCCGGAAATATAGCGCTCCACCCGTGCACGCACCGCGGCATCGATCTCCAATACCGCATCCAATCGGCGCGCCGAGAAATAGCACGACGCGGGCACAAACAGTCCCATTTCGACGACTCTGGCACAGGCCTCGGCATACACCCGACGACGCCAACACTCCGTTTGCTGGGGGAATGCATGGTGTAGATCTTTCAAGGTACAGCGACGCCGCTCAACGGACACCCGCCCAATCAAGCGCCCCAGAACCACGCAAACACTACGCATCAGCCACACCGGTGCTGCCGCACTCAAGCGCCCAATCAATTGAATCAATAATACTACCATTCCCGATGCATCACCCCACCCGTGCCTTTAAATTCATTGAACGATTGTCTCTCAGGTGTGGATCATACATCATTTGATCCGCAACACTCTCCACCTTCGAGACAATTGGCTGTAGCGATGGCTGTAGCGATTGTCGCCTCATAATCCTGACCCTTGGTCTGTTTGGGATGACGTCGTGCACCTTTCGCGCAGTTAAATGGATCTGCCTGCTCTGCCGAGACCGTCTGTAAAGGCTGAATCGTGGCGAAATGTCCGGCATACGGACCGCTTTGCAACAAATTAAATGTCTTGTCGCAAACAGCCGTGCGTACGCCACGATCAAATCGATGCCCATCATCATCCAAAACCGATTTAAACGGCCCCTGATACAACACTGCCTGATTGTGCTCAAAGCGGGCACCCTGCTGGCCCTTAAACGCTCGGACGGTGACTGAACGAAACTCAATGCCGTCAACGGTTTGCCAGGGTTTGCTTTCAAACTTGACCAATTCAATCCCATAAAAGCCAGCTATTTCGAAAGCCTGTAAAAATCCTTCCTCTGTCAGCGCACCAGAGATACAGCCAGTCCACAAATGCGCATCCTTGCGCATGGCTTCCGGAACCGGCTCGTCGCTCACGATATCTGAAATGATCGCTCGACCACCGCACTTTAATACACGAAAGATTTCTCGAAATAACTGAGGTTTCTGATGCGACTCGACTAGATTCAGTACGCAGTTTGACACCACGACATCAATTGAATTCGATTCGATCAGAGGATGCTTGAGGCGCAATTCTTCCGCGACGTCATCTAAATTCAAAAAATCAGTCACCGTGGCAACTGGATGCGAGCGTAATGCCTGATCAAGTTGATCCAGATCCAAGCCCAAATCTTGGATACGTCCCTTGCGAAATTCAACATTTGAATATCCGATTCGATCCGCCACGATCGGCGCATTCCGCCGTGCCACAGCAAGCATCTCATCGGTCATATCGATCCCAATGACTCTGCCTTCCGCACCGACAACCTGTGCGGCAATGAAACAGATTTTGCCCGTGCCTGAGCCCAGATCCAATACGGTCTCGCCGGCCTGCAGCCATCTAGATGGATCACCGCAGCCATAATCTTTCTCAATCACCTCATCCGGAATTACTTGCAAATATTTAGGCGCATACTCCACAGGACAACATAAGGCCGGCTCAGCTTGTTTGGCCGCATCAGTGTAACGTTTTTTAATAGACGATTGTGGAGAGTTTGAATGTGACATAGTATTTAAAGTGACACTAGCGGACAAGACTGTGGATACGCAACATAAGATATCGGCTGAATCCGCCACTGACCATATATGAAAATAGACTGATACAGAGATTCCTTTAGGTCGAGCTTTTGTCGACTTGTGACTTGTATTTTTTGCGCTTTCAAGTGATGAACAAATATGCGGATTTATTTTATGGGTATTTGTGGCACAGCAATGGGCAATGCGGCCTTGTTGCTGCGCGAGCAAGGGCATGAGGTGTGTGGTGCTGACACAGGCGTCTACCCGCCGATGTCAGATGTTTTGGCGAATGCCGGGATTGAGGTGTTTGATGGCTATGATGCGGAGCGACTGGCCGCCCTGCAACCAGATCGTGTGGTCGTTGGCAATGTGATCAGTCGCGGCAATGTGGAGGTGGAGTGGTTGCTGAATCAGTCAGATGTTGCATTTATTTCACTGCCGCAATTACTGCATGATACCGTCTTGTGCGGGCGTTGTCCGGTGGTGGTCAGCGGGACCCATGGCAAGACAACCACCTCGACCTTGACTGCATTTTTGCTGGAATCCGCAGGGACTGCGCCCGGTTGGCTGGTTGGCGGTGTGCCACATGATCTGCCAGATGGGGCAAGGCTTGGGAACGGGCCGGCTTTTGTAATTGAGGGAGATGAGTATGACAGCGCATTTTTCGACAAGCGTAGTAAATTTATTCACTATCGCCCGCAGATCGCGGTGCTAAACAATCTGGAATTTGATCATGCGGATATTTTTCGCGATTTGGAAGACGTGCAGCGCACCTTTCGGCATTTGCTTCGTATTGTACCGAGCCAGGGCTATGTAATTATAAATGGCGATGATCCGAATATCGCAGCGCTACTACCAGCTCCTTGGACCCAGACGATACGCGTTGGTACCGCCGAAGGAAATGATTTGCGGATTGCCAATTTCGTAGACGGGCCAGGTGGAGCCTGGTTTGATTTAATTTGGCGAGGCGTACAGTGGACACATGTGAATTGGTCGATGCACGGTCTATTCAACGCGCGCAATGCCGCAATGGCAGCCTTGGCTGCGGCATTTGCCTGTGGATATGAGTCGCCACTTAAATTTGATCTAGCGGCCTTGGCCCGCTTTCGCGGTGTGCGTCGCCGGCAGGATGTGTTGCACACATGTACTCGATGGACCGTGCTCGAAGATTTCGGCCATCATCCCACTGCTATCGCTGCGGCATCCGAAAGCCTGCGTGCAGCCTATCCCGATCGTCCGCTGTTCATTGGTTTTGAACCGAATAGTTATACCGCTTGCACCTCGCTGTTTCAGGATGCCTTTACGCAAGCACTGTCAGTAGCAGATCGGGTCTACTTGGGGGCGGTGCGACGGGCGGCGACCATGCCTGCCGATAAGTGTTTGGATACCTCGCACATCGCAGCAGAGTTATCCAAAGGCCGATGTGTGGCATTTGCTTTTCAGAATAACGAAGCACTTTTTCAGCACATTCGCAGAGACTGTTTAAGCATGGACGGCGCTGTCTTTGTATTTTTCACCAACGGTGCATTCGATGGAGTGCCACAGAGAGTGGCTGCGCTGTTGGGCGGCGGCCAACAGCGCAGCATCGAGCTTTAGAGAATCGTTTCAGCCCCCCTTTTTGATCAGACATGCGCTGACCTTGCGAAAGTGGCCCATTTTAGTTTTCTCAATTTTAGTCTTTTCCAATTCATATGGCATCCTACTTGCGCGATATACTTCAACGGTTCCCCCTCCGCTACTGGATGCTAGGTTGGCTTGTCATCCTGTCTGGCTGTGAAGCCCCGCCGCCAATTGTACGCGGACAACATAGCTTGCCCGAGGATGTAAAAATTGTACCAATTCAACCAGGGCGCTACGGTGGTATTCTGGTATCAAATGAAACGACACAGCCCACGACATTTAACCCTCAAGTGCCCAATAATGTCACGACATCACGAGTCCTGTCGCAAGTACTCGGTAGTTTGGTGGAGTTTGATCCTCGTCGCAACGAGTTTACTCCCGGTCTAGCCAAGTCCTGGGAGGTATCCGAGGACTCTCAGACCTATACCTTTCATTTGCGCAAGGGCGTGCGTTGGAGTGATGGGGTGCCGTTTAGTGCCGATGATGTGGTGTTTACCTTTGATTGTATTTTGACCGAGGAACTGAATGCAACCACCGGGACGATACAGCCAAAGTATCCGTCTCGATACTACCAGCAATTCCACATCAACGGCGAGAAGATCCGCTATCAAAAAATCGATGCACATACGGTGCGCTTTTATTTACCAAGCATCTATGCGCCATTTATCTATGATGTCGGACAGCCCATCCTACCGCGACATAAATTGATTGAGTCGTTTGCAGATGGTAGCTTTACCAAACAATGGTCGACGCAGGTGGCGATTGAAACACCCGCCGAAATCGTCGGGCTGGGCCCCTTTGTAATTGAATCGTATCGACCAGGCGAACGCTTGGTGATGCGCCCGAATCCGCATTTTTGGAAAGCGGATACGCAGGGGCAACGCTTACCTTATCTGGACTATTGCATCTATAAATTTGTCGCGGAGTCGAATACCGCGGTGGCGCACTTCGCGACTGGAAAAAGTGACTGCGCCACCATCAGTGCTGCAGATTACGCTTGGGTGAAACAGGCAGCGGAAACCTACGCATTTACTATTCATGACCGCGGACCCTCTGCAGGAGTGAATTTTTTTTGGTTCAATCAACACCCCGGCAAAAATGAAGCGGGCCTGCCTTACATGGAAGCGCACAAGTATCGCTGGTTTACCGACAAACGGTTCCGGCAGGCAGTGCAGTACGGGCTCAACCGACAAGGAATGATTGACGCATTGTTATTTGGCAAAGGTACGCCGCTGACTTCAATTATCCCACCGGCTCAAGGCAAGTGGCACAATCCGAATCTACCGGATTATGCGTATGATCCGAATAAGTCGCGGTCACTGTTGCGAGAAGCCGGTTTTTATTGGGATGCACAGGGTCAGTTAATTGATGCCGAGGGTGTGCCGGTGAAATTTGATTTATTGGCGGTGGATGGGGTTGCCTCCGCCGATACCATTGCAGTGACTTTTATTGAGAACATGAAGGCCTTGGGCATGTCCGTTGGATTATCAAAAGTCGACTTCGCCACATTACTCAAGCGCACGGATGACACCTTTGATTATGATCTTACCTTTCTCGGCTGGGGCTCCAACAGTGCGGCCTATGATCCAAGTGGCAGCAAGGCACTGTATTTGAGCAGTGGCAGTTATCATCAGTGGTATCCCGAGCAGGCTGAACCGGCAACCCCCTGGGAGGCACGAATCGATGAATTGATTCGTCTGCAAGAAAGCACCTTGGATATTGAGCAGCGCTATGCGATCATGCATGAGGTACAGGCCATTTTGGCGGACGAATTACCCTTGCTATACATTTTCTCTCCATACAGTTACGTTGGTATCAAGAACAAGTGGCGTAATGTGTATGTGCCCCGTGCCGGCACGGCGCTCTGGAACATCGAGCAAATTTGGGAGGATCATTCGGATCGATAAAGTATGCTTAGTGTGATCCTCAGACGCCTTCTGACACTCATTCCTCTACTGTTTGGAGTCAGTTTACTGGTATCCTTGCTGATGTACCTGGCACCAGGAGATTTTTTGACCCAGGCGCGGGCATCCAAAGATATCGATCAAGAAATTATTCAACAACAGGAGCGTCAACTCGG
The DNA here is from genome assembly GCA_964226535.1 of Polaribacter sp. Taxonomy (GTDB): domain Bacteria; phylum Verrucomicrobiota; class Verrucomicrobiia; order Opitutales; family Coraliomargaritaceae; genus Lentimonas. The sequence goes on along the minus strand of CAXQRK010000140.1, from coordinate 13,316 downwards.
GCTGGTTGATGTGGATGGCAATCCAACCGCCTGGTTTGTACGCTACGGTCGCTGGCTTGCAAATGTATCTCCAATTAAATATGGTCCATGGGTGGGCAATGATGTACAGGCTGTTTATTTCGGCATGCCCTACTTCGGCGAGTCTTGGACCTATAAAGTCGAGGTATTGACCTTGTTGCGGCAGCGTTTGCCCGCCACCTTTGTACTTTCGTTAACTTCGATCACCTTTGCCTGGTGCATTGCCATTCCGCTCGGCGTATTGGCTGCCGTGTATAAAGATTCCATCTTCGATCGCGTGTCTGCCTTGCTGGCCTATGCAGCACTTTCCATCCCAGAGTTTTTTTTGGCGATTTTAGCCGTATATTTGGCTGCAGTAACCGGTATTTTACCCGAAGGAGGGCGCTCCTCCGTCGCGAGTGAATTTTATCCACTGACACTTCGATTAGCCGATTATGCGTATCATTTGATCCTGCCCACGATCGTGCTTGGACTGGGCTGTGTGGCCGGCATGATGCGCATCATGCGGGCCAATTTCATTGATTATATGCAGGCTGAATTTGCGACTACCGCCCGAGCGAAAGGTGTACGTGAGCAGACGATTATGTTCATACATGTGCTGCGCAATGCAGTCAATCCGCTGATCACATCCTTGGGATATTCCTTCGCCAGTTTGTTGTCTGGTGCCTTATTGGTTGAGAATGTCATGAATTACCCGGGCCTGGGGCAGTTGATTTATGATGCCATCGTACGACAGGATCAATACGTGGTAATGGCCGGCGTGCTGATGGGAGTCGGCATGCTGGTGCTCGGCAACTTAATTGCAGATCTGCTACTGGCATGGAGCGACCCTCGTATTCGAGTAGAGTCCTCAAGAACTGTCGGCGGGGTGACGCACCGCACTCTTACTTTGCTTGGAGGTGGCATGATCGGACTGATCGGACTTGAAATCATAGTCGAATTATATGTGCCCGCAGTATTGACGGTGATTGGTATCGGCTTGAAATACCTCGGCATCGTTTTGCTCGCGTTGTTGGCCTTAAGTTGTGTGCTGCTGGTCGCATACATCGTGTATAACTTGTTCAAGCACTTGCTGGGGCAAGTGCTGCGGCGTCCCATGGGCCTCTGCGCAGTTGTGGTGCTGGCGATCCTTTACAGTGGTGCGCTGTTGGCTCCGTGTATTGCGCCCTATGGGATCACTGAGCAAAATTTGACCCAGCCATATCATCCGCCCAGCGGCTTTACCTGGAAAGACGGATCACTGCATGCGAAACTGTATGAAAAAGCTGCGATAGGCTCTGCAGTATATGTCGAAAAAATGGATGCATCCGTTCCGATTCGTTTCTTTGCACCGACTGAACCGTACAAGTTGTGGGGCTTGATCTCGCTGGAGCGACGCTTATTTCAAATCGACAGCGATGACCCAACTGATCGAATCTATTTATTTGGCTCAGATGATACCGGGCGTGATATCTTTAGCCGGCTGCTGTATGGGGCACGGATTTCGCTATCCATTGGCTTTATTGGCATCTCGATTACGCTGATTATGGGATTTGTGGTCGGAGCCTTGGCCGGCTATTACGGGGGGGTGGTCGATTTTGTGGCGATGCGCCTGGTCGAATTACTTATGTCGATCCCTGCGCTCTATTTACTGCTGGCGCTACGCTCGGCCTTGATTGGCCCGGATATTTCATCAGCACAAGTATTTATCGTAATCATCGTAATACTCGCTGTGATTGGCTGGGCTGGGACCGCCCGGATCATTCGTGGAATGACGCTCTCGATTCGTAATCGTTCGTTTGTTATCGCAGCTGAAAGCATGGGACAATCGGTACCAAACATCTTGATCCAACATATTTTGCCCAATCTGGCGAGTTATCTGCTGGTGGCGGCAACCCTCTCCATTCCTGGTTATATTCTTGCCGAAGCCGCATTATCTTTCCTTGGCTTGGGGATTTCAGAGCCGTCAGCATCGTGGGGACTGATGTTGCAGCAATCGCAGGGCAATATGATTGTATTTTTTATGAACTTTTGGTGGATGTTAACCCCCGGCTTTGCAATCTTCGTGACTGTAATCGCCTACAATGTGCTAGGAGATGTGCTGCGTGACATTGTCGACCCCAAAATGCGTATACACTAGGGATGTTGTCGTCGATCGTCCCACCAGGCAAAGCCCCTTAAATCGTCAATATTAGTTATGAGTCATTTGTTAAATGTATCTGATCTGCAAATCACGTTTCACTCGCGTGGCAAAGCCAATCAAGTGGTGCATGGCATCCATTTCTCAGTCGATGCCGGCGGACATACAGTCGCCATTCTCGGGGAGAGCGGCAGCGGTAAAAGCGTGACCTGTATGGCGCTCACACGCTTACTTCCGAAGGCACCGATTTGCACGGTCAGCGGTGAAATCCTATTCGAAGGCAAGAATGTGCTACAGATGGACCGTAAGACCCTGCGAAGTATACGTGGCCATGGCATCGCATATATTTTTCAGGAAGCGTCCGCCTCGCTCAATCCAGTCTTTACAGTCGGCTACCAGATCGCCGAAGCTGTACAACTGCACCGTCCTGATCGCACCGACGTGAGAGGGCGTGTGGTTGAGCTATTAGAGCTAGTTGGCATTCGCAATGCCGCGCAACGCTACAAAGCCTATCCGCACGAGCTGAGCGGGGGCATGCAACAGCGTGTGATGATTGCGATGGCGCTGGCCTGCGAGCCAAAGCTTTTGGTCGCGGATGAACCCACCACCGCCTTGGATGTGACCATTCAGGCACAAATCATGGCGCTACTCCGTGAGCTGCGTGCAAAACTTGGCATGAGCATTGTACTGATCACGCATAACTTCGGTATCGTTAAAGGCTTCGCGGATGAGGTGATGGTCATGTTGCGCGGCGAAATTGTCGAGCAAGGCCCGGTTGAGCAGGTCTTGCGCACCCCACAACACCCCTACACAAAAGCCCTAATCGCATGCATCCCAAAGCTCGGCGTCAAGCAAGAGCGCCTGACCACGATTCAACACAGCCATCAATAAACCACTTTGTTCAGGGGGTACTCAATGATCCCTTCGGCACCATGGGCTTTCAACACCGGGATGATCTCACGCACGACTTTCTCATCGATAATGGTATCCAGCGCCACCCAGGATTCATCTGCCAGACGGTTAATGGTTGGATTCCGTAGCGCAGGCAGTGCGCTGAGGATCGCATCTAGCTTGAACTTTTCGATATTGAGCTTCAGGCCCACTTTGGCATGTGCTTCGAGAGCGGCTTGCAACAACAAAGCCATATTTTCGATTTTGTTGCGCTTTTCAGGATTCTGCCAGGCAGCCTGATTGGCGATCAGCACCGTATTCGTATACAGCAGCGTATCGACAATGCGCAGTTTATTCGCACGCAACGAATTGCCGGTTTCGGTCAGGTCCACAATCGCATCCACCAAATCCGGCACTTTCACTTCAGTGGCCCCCCAGGAAAACTCAACTTCGGCCTTCACCCCATGGTCTTGTAGATACTGGCTGGTGATATTAACCACCTCGGTTGCGATACGCTTACCTTCCAGGTCCTGAACAGTCCGCACCGCTGAGGCCTCCGGCACGGCAATCACCCACTTCGAGCGGCGATTGGACGCGCGACTGTACACCAAATCGCATACTTCAACCACATCAGATGCATTTTCACGCACCCAGTCCTGGCCGGTCAGCCCACAATCAAAATATCCATGCTCAACATAACGGCTCACTTCCTGAGCACGCACGAAACGTCCGTCCAACTCATCGTCGTCAAACGACGGACGGTATGAGCGTGCACTTTTGGTGATCACAAAACCGGCCTTGGCAAACAGTTTGATGGTTGAATCTTGGAGACTGCCCTTCGGCAATCCCAGCATGAGTAGTGGTGTCTTTTCCATTGTAGCAGTGATTGAAAAATCAAAGCGCATAGATAGTGACCTGCACACAGTAATCAAGTCTCAAAACTAACCGGACACAACGGCACATAGCTTGCTGGAATGGAGTTGAATAGCACCGCATGATTCATAGCCAGCTTTGATCGTGGACCTGCTGCGCACGCTTGCTGCTCCAGCTTTATTTGGATTGCGTGCGACATTCGGGGCATTTTCCAGAATAAACCACTTCGCCGCCGGTGATCAAAAATCCCTTGGGCGGCGAGATCTTCGGTAATTGCATGGCAATCGGCAGATCAAACACACGCTCGCACGATCGACAAATAAAGTGTGGGTGAGCGCTCGGTGCAGGCAATTCGTAACGGCGCGGCTGGCCGGCAAATTGTACACCGATCACCTGAAATGCTGCCGTCATGGCTCGAATGGCGCGGTTTACCGTTGCAGCACCGAGTCGGGGTAGACTCTGACGGCCCAGTGACAGAATCTCTTCGCGCGTAAGTGGACGCCCGGCCTCTTTCAAGACGGATAAGATGACTTCACGTTGTTGCGTATTCGCCATAAACCATAAAAAAGCGGACTGTCGATTGATCTAAGACAAAATGACAGCCTGCCACGATTTTTGGATGAGTAAAGTCTAGAAGCTTAAACGGGCACCCACATATCCGGTCATCCCGAGTGCAGGATAGCCATAGGTTGATGCATAGTGCTCATCCAAGATATTATCAACACGACCAAATAAAGTCAGTTGATCGGATACTACCCAATCAACAAATAGGTCGATCACAAAAAAATCTTCGACATCCTCATTTGGGCTTTGGTAAATATTTCGCTCACGGTCATAGTGACCGATACCACTCATACCGAGTGTTACGAATTCAACCGGTTGGTACATAGCAGTCAACTGCAACAAATGACGCGGTCGATAGGCAAGCCGTTGATCTAAATCATCATCTTCTGCAGTCAGATAGGTATAATTAATCCCTAAGTTGAATTGCGCGGATACCGCATACTGCAGCATCAGCTCAATACCCTGAGTGGTAGCTTCACCTACGTTATAAGTATCACTCCAATAGTTGTAATTTCCATCGTCATATGACTCATATACGATTAAATCATCGATATCATTGTGGAATAATACCACCGAATATTCAAGAGCATCGTTCAATAAGGTCTGTCGAATTCCAAACTCATAGGACATACTTTCCTCTGGATTTAGTGTGGTATTATTCGGATTGTTATTCGAATCTAAATTCTCGTCGTAAGCCAGATCCAAAGCAGATGGGGGTGAATATGAACTCGCTATTTTGGCAAATAGAGAACCATTCATATCTAAGTGATGATAAATTACTTCAAGGCTCCCGTTGATTGAATCATCATAGTCGGTATAGGTGTCAAAACGTGCACTTCCACGTATTTCAAATACTTCAGACATACGCGAGAGCACTTGACTCCACACACCAGCCTGTCCGGCATTATTAGTATATTGGTCAACAGGTAAGTCAGATGAATATGCATTTAAATTTCGATCATACGCATAATCGTTTCTGTAAACTGCTCCCGCAGTGAGCAGTAATTCATCTGTTAACCTGTAATCGGCCTGCAAGTTGACTTCATCCGACTCAACCTCAGCTTTCGTGCCATAAATACTGCCCAAGTAATCCTCAATATCATTTTCTATTGTAGCGCTTGTTCGCGAATAAAAGGCATGCACCGACAATAGATCTGTGGTGTATTGAAATCCGGGGGAAATCAACCAATTTTGATTGTTCTGATGATCTTGATTCGTTGGTCGACTCTGTGGTCCTGCAACCTCTTTGTCTGCATTCGTGTACATCGCAATTAATTCAAAGTATAGATCTTCGCTTATCTTGTAATCAAAGCGTGCATTTAACGAATCGTGCTGATAAGCATCATTCACCCGATCATTATCTGTTGTGAGTGTAGACACACCCAGACCAACTCCCCAAGCCTTGGTAGAAACTGTAGTCGCTACAGCCGCCCGAGCATATTGATGAGATCCCAATTCTGCACCTATCGCTCCCCGATAACCTGCTTCACCAATACTTGACTGCGTTTGTAAATTCACGACACCACCAATCCCACTAGAACCATAATTCACTGAGGAAGCGCCTCTTAAGATCTGCACACTACTCAAGTTGTCAATACTCAGTGCGTCAATGTTAAATTGATTCCCAAAACCAGGATTCAAGCGACGGCCATCCAGAAAAAAACCGGTCTGATCACTATTCGCGCCACGCACGAACAATGAAGTTACAGAACCGGGCGTACCATTCAGCTTGAATGACAAACCTGTTTGACGCCTTAAAGTATCAATTAGACTGCGATCTTTCCATTGATCCATTTCAGCCGCCGCAATATAACTAACCGAAGGTGACACACGCTCCAAGTCAAGTGGTGTGCGGGTCGCAACGACCACATACGGTGCCAATACTTGATCGTCAACCACGTCAGCTTCAATCGCTTCAGCGGTCGAACAAGTTGTTGCACATATAAAAGCCAAGCTCCCCAAAAAGGATCGGTGTAATCTATTCGTTGCTGTGTTCATACCAGAGACTACAAATTCATAAAAAGATGACACGACAAGTTAAAATGATTAAAGAGAATCAATCTCAATAGCTTCACAGGAATCGTTTCTCGTCGTAAGTTCATTGATTCAGCCGACCACAGGGGCTCCTCACCACGCCCAATCGGACATATTGAGATCGATTCTCATCAGCCAGATAAGACATCTCCTAATTTTTACAACAAGAAGTGCTTATTAATGACTGTTCGTGTGTGGATTTAACCAACACTCTCACCTACACGAACAGATCTTCGGCGATGTGCACATTGTCGGCCCGCACCACTCGCTGATTACGATCAGCCAGCACCAGCACCTGCGGTTTCCAGGTCTGCGCATCTTCCGGATCAAATTGGGCAAATGACATAATCACCAATAAGTCGCCCAGTTCACCTTTATGCGCGGCGGCGCCATTTAGTGAAATCGTATGCGACCCTTTCGGGGCCTCAATTGCGTAGGTCTCAAAGCGCTCACCATTGGCAATGTTGGCCACTAGAATTTTCTCGTAGGCGAGTAACCCGACTTGTTCCATCAGCGCGGCATCAATTGCCAGGCTGCCTTCATAATGGAGGGCCCTGTCAGTAACTTCGACACGCAGCAGCTTAGACTTGAGCAATGTAACTTGCATCGTGGATTCAATCATTCGCACAATATATGGATTCAAAAAATATTCGCTTATATGACTAGTTGTAGGCGTACAAACTAAATTTTGCGCATCAACCCGGCAAACTGGGCAAACTGGGTTAGGAATTACCTTCGGCAGGCGCTTTGGACTTCAAAATAAAGCCCACCCCACGGATCGTCTGAATCAGATCCGCGTTCTCTGCCTTCAGTTTGCGTCTCAAGTTGCCCATATGCACATCAATTAAGTTACTTTCTGGATCGACATACCGCTCACAAATTTTCTCAAGCAACTCCGTGCGCTTGATCGCTTTTTCTGGATTCAACAAAAAGTGCTCAAGAATCTGGTACTCACGCGGTGTGACGGTAAATAATTTTTTATTCACATATAGTTCATGTTTAACACGATCTACCTCAATCGAGTCATAGACCAAGCGATCCATGCGCTGAGCACCACCACGCCGCAGCAGAGCACGCAAACGCGCCAGCAGTTCATCAAACTTAAACGGTTTGACCAAATAATCATCGACGCCAGCATCGAGACCGCGCACGATATCTTCGGTCGTGTCACGAGCAGTCAACATAAGGATCGGAGTGGTACGACCCTCTCGCCGCAGTTCGGTTGCAATCTGGATGCCATTCTTTTTCGGAAGCATCAGATCAAGGAGAATGGCATCATAGTCATTGACATGTGCATTGGTGACAGCTTGCTCGCCGTCGTTGACAACATCTACAGCATACCCTTCTTCGTGCAGGCCCATTTGAATGAAACCAGCCACTTTACGATCATCCTCTACAATCAAAATTCGCATAATTACAATAATTGTGGTGATTCTTAGCAAAAATTTGGCGGTTTTGCAAAGAAATTTCTACGAAAAATATCGGTCGATGATCAGAATAAAAGTGGCACCTTTGCCACGTACGCTTTCTACACTCAAATCACCACCGAGCATTTGCGCAAGCCGACGTGAAAGGGTCAAGCCCAGGCCGGTACCACCACCGGCTTTTGAGTTGGCCCGCTTATACGCATCGAAAATGATGGCGATTTCCTCGGGACCAATCCCCTCACCTTTATCAATGACCCGGTACCTAATCTTATCGGCATCCACATCGATTGTAATAACGACCTCAGAATGGTCACTACTATGCCGAATAGCGTTGGAGAGAAGATTGACTAAGATTTGCCGTACCCGCCGACCATCGGTATGACAGGCAATGTCGGGTGCCGCATCGAGGCGGATGAGGACCTGCCGCTCTTCGGCGCTCGGCTGGACCGTAGCGATGGCTCCCAGGGCCAGGTCGTTTGCCAATACATCGGCCGTGCGAAGTTTCATCATGGACGCATCCAGGCGTGATAAGTCCAACAGATCATTCATCAGTTCCAACGCATACTGCGCGGCTTCCATGGTTTCCTTAACCACCTGCGGAGGATCGCCACCTGACTTCCGAAACAGGAGCTCGGACCAGCCATGCACTGCGGTGAGCGCATTGCGCAATTCGTGATTGACCATGGCGTAGAAACGATCGCGGCTTTGATGCATCAACTGCAGTTCGTTTAGGAGTCGAATCGATTCCTCATCGAGCCGCGCATTTTGAACCGCGACCGCCGCATTCGCGGCAAACATCACCGCGATGGATTCGTCTTGATCAGAAAATGCATCTGCACCAATCTTTTCAGTAAAGTACAAGTTGCCCACTGTGGCGCTTTTGCCCAGCACTGGAACACCGAGGAAGGAGTGCATCGGAGGGTGGTGTTTCGGAAAGCCAGATGATCGGGGGTGGCTGGCCAGATTCGACACTCGGATCGGCGTGGGGTCATCAATCAGCAAGCCGAGAACTCCCTTACCTTGAGGTAGCGAGCCGATCTTGTTCCTAAGCTCAGTATCAATGCCACTGAACACAAAATTCTCGACCGTGTCTCCCGAGGGACCGACAATCGCTAATGCAGCGTATTTGCAGCCGATGACTTCCCTCGCAGAATCGGCGATCGCCTGAAGGACCCCCTTTAAGGTGCGTTCCGTGTTGATGCGAATAGAGGCATGAATAAGGCGTTGCAATCCATGGCCTCGCTGGATCAGACGTTCAATATCCGTCTCATCAGACAAGTTGTTGGGATCGGGTATATGCATCTGTATTGTATAAATGATAATTGCTAAAAACCAATACTGCTGGCCAACGTGAACTTGCTTTACGACCGCTAGATTAATAACAGCAGTGCTGATTATTTTTAGTCAACTCAAATATGAATCAAATCGAGGTACAGTGATCAGAGTCCTAGCCGATATGCTAGCGTCCCTTTCTAGAGTGTCGACTAGCCGTTGATGGTCGCGATTCATGCGTTTTTTGCAGTATCAAAGGCTTGTGCGGCACACTTGGCACAGGTCTCGCGAATCCCAGCGAAAAAGTCATTTCCCTTGTCATCAACAAGTATATACGCTGGAAAATCGTCCACCTCAATCTTCCAAATCGCTTCCATGCCAAGTTCCGGATATTCCAACACCTCAACAGCCTTAATATTATACTCGGCGAGCAATGCTGCTGGACCACCGATCGAACCGAGATAAAAGCCCCCATATTGCTGACAGGCATCCGTGACTTGTTGTGAGCGATTGCCCTTCGCCAACATAATCATTGAGCCGCCGTGTGCCTGAAACGATTTTACATAGGCGTCCATACGCCCCGCCGTGGTGGGCCCAAACGAACCAGATGGCTTACCGGCGGGTGTTTTGGCAGGACCGGCATAGTAAATCGGATGATGCTTCATATAATCCGGCAGCCCCTCGCCACGATCCAGGCGTTCTTGAAGCTTCGCATGGGCAATGTCACGGGCGACCACAATCGTGCCGGAGAGTGACAGTGGTGTCGTGACCGGATACTGACTGAGTTCCGCAAGAATATCAGCCATGGGACGATTCAGGTCGATTTTAACGGCCTCTTTGGGCTTGGAGATTGCCGCCGAATCAGGAATGAAGCGCCCCGGATGATCTTCCAGTTGTTCCAGCCAGACACCGTCGCGATCAATCCGTGCCTTGACATTACGGTCCGCCGAGCAGGAAACCGCAATTCCAACAGGACAGGACGCACCGTGGCGCGGCAGACGAATAACACGCACATCCAAGGCGAAATATTTACCGCCGAATTGTGCGCCGTAGCCCATCTGACGGGTATATGCAAGTAGCTTTGCCTCCAGATTCAAATCCCGAAACGCCTGGCCGTACGCATTGCCCACCGTAGGCAATGCATCGTAATAGCCGGTCGATGCGAGCTTCACTGTTTTCATCGTTGTTTCAGCAGATGTCCCGCCGATGACGATGGCAATATGATACGGCGGACAGGCCGAAGTACCCAGTGTGCTCATTTTTTCAATACAAAACTTTTCCAGATTGGCCGGATTCAACAAGGCCTTGGTTTCCTGAAACAGAAAAGTTTTATTGGCCGAGCCGCCACCTTTAGCGACAAAAAGAAAATCATAGGAATCACCTGCCGTTGCCAACAAATCGATTTGCGCCGGTAAATTGCACGCGGTATTTTGCTCCTCATACATGGACAGTGCTGCCATCTGTGAATAACGCAGGTTTTCCTGTGTATAGGTATTATAGACTCCCCGCGAAAGTGCCGCCTCATCGCAACTCCCAGTCCACACGCGCTGACCCTTCTTGCCAAAAATAATTGCCGTACCGGTATCCTGACAGAATGGCAATACACCGTGCGCCGCCACCTCGGCATTGCGCAGCATCGTCAGGGCAATTGTACGGTCATTCTCACTGGCTTCTGGATCTTCAAGAATCGCGGCAACTTTCTCCAAATGCGTGGTACGCAATTTAAATGATATTTCTTTCATCGCGGTCTCGGCGAGATAGGTCAACGCTTGCGGTTCGATTTTTAATATCGATTCGCCATCAAAGTCAGCCATTTGCACGAATTCATCGGTCAAGCAACGATACTGGGTCTGCCCTTTGAGCTGCGGAAAAGGCTCCTGATAATAAAATGGTGGTGGTGTGGCCATAAGCATTATTGAGTTCAAATAAATCCTGTGACTCTCACACTATCGGAATTTAGCACATGGGAAACTTAAAAAGAATGCGGCCGATAAAAAATCGCTCACCCATCAGTGCACCATTCACGTAACTGCAGTTGATCGGCTTTGCGATCAGTCGGCACTTCGATTACCCGCACACCACTGGTTGGCAACAGGCGAATTGCAGCAATCAGCGAGTGCCAATCCTGGACCCGCTGATACTGCACGCCATATGCTTCACACAAGCGATCTAGGCGCACAGTTTGCGGGGTGGCAAAGTATGACTCAAAACAATCCTGCAGAGCGGCCACCGGCAAATGCTCAAAAATGCCTCCTCCCTGATTATTGACCAACACCACGGTGAGACTGCCGTGTAGGTGCTCTGCCGCCAGCAAGGCATTGCTGTCATGCAGAAAAGCGAGATCGCCGGTCAACAGTACGGCCGGATTCGCTCGATGTGCAAGGCCCAGAGCAGTGCCCAGTGTACCGTCAATCCCATTTGCTCCACGATTACAGTAGATTGGACAGGCACGATTGCCTGCACACCAAAAATACTCCGCATAGCGCACACTCATACTGTTGGCAATAAAGATCGGCGTGCGGATCGGTACGTGACGCGACAGTAACCATGCCACTTTGCCCTCAAACAATGCATCCATTGCTGCAAATTTTGCATCCAAAGTTGCAATGGCGCGTTGCTCTTGATCCACCCAAGTCTGAATCCATGTGGGATGGGGCGTCTGATGGGCGATCGCTTCGGCCAGCACATGCACCTCGGCATAGAGCGGGGTCGCTACACGATGCAGCGGATCAGTATTAATCGGTCGTTCCGACAATAGAAAAGAAACCGCATCAAGCTCGGCTAACCATGTGCGCAGCACCCGACTGGTCGGCAGCGGGCCGATCTGTAAAATTGCAGTTGGCACGCAGGCTTGTGCAATCTCACGGTTGCGCAAAAACATGTCATAATGACCGATTAAGGCCTGATTCTCGCCCCAATGCCCACGCAGCGGATTCAAGGCATCACTCAACACCGGCCAGCCCAACTTGTGCGACAGCATCGCCAGCGCATCGGCAAACGATTCATCCCCATCACGCGGATTAACCGCACCCACCACAATCACACCTTGTTGATGATTCACTAAACGCTCCACAGCCACCGCATCCAAATCGCCTCGCATACCGCCTGATTGACCGGCGCAGATCGAAACCGTCGCCTCACGCTCCAAGGCACAGGCTTCGATTATTGGGGGACCCATTGCATCGGGACATAAAGGGTCCCGAAATGGAAAATTCAAATGTACCGGCCCCGGATTGGCATGCCCTGTCTGATGAACCGCATGGACCAAGGTTTGGCGCAGATAGGCTAGGACTGCAGGTCTTGCTTCCGGCAGTGCCATCTCGTGAAATGCACGCACCGAATGACCAAAGATTTTCAATTGATCAATGCTCTGCCCCGAGGAGCAATCCCGCAGTTCTGCAGGGCGATCCGCGGTGAGTACCAACAACGGGGTGCCTGACATCGATGCTTCAAGTACCGCCGGATAATAATTCACCACCGCCGAACCCGAGGTACAGACCAATGCCACTGGCTTGTGTGTGCGCTTCGCCAGCCCCAGTGCAAAAAATCCGGCAGAACGTTCGTCTAAAATTGGCAGCGCCTCCAACTTTGGATTCTGTGCTGCCGCGATCGTCAATGGCGTCGAGCGCGACCCGGGAGAGGTCACTACGGTCTCTACACCAAGGCGTGCAAGCACTTCCATCGTCAGTGCGCCCCACACCGAATTAACGTTGGAGCGCGCATGTACATTGAATGAACTGGAGTACGTGTCGGACACTGAATAAAATAATCAAGCCTGATGGTTTATTTGCAACAACAATGATGACAAGCGCCGAGCGCAAGCAAATGCTGATGATCTGGAAGAGTCGGTCAGCACGGTTTTTGTCGATCGGCAGATAGCCGCTCTCTCAAGGAGCAGCAGCGCACTGTTACTGTAGTTGCGTAGTGCTTGCTTGAAGTGCGGCTGTATGTCTGGCTTATTGTATACGCTCAAGCCTGCCCGCTGATATAATTCACGCCAGTGCAGTTGAGTGCTTAGGTGTCTTTTTTAAGTTTAAATCATTTCGATAATCTTATCGCTTTCAGAGATCGGAAGAGCACACGTCTGAACTCCAGTCACGATCGTTAATCTCGTATGC
>CAXQRK010000139.1:0-6986 GCA_964226535.1 Polaribacter sp. | reverse complement strand
TTAAATGAAAGTAGTGAACACCACAACCTTTTCTTTGATGTTAAGTATAAAGGTATCGGTTGGCTTAAGCACTCGAAAAAATTCGGCACAGCAAGGAGCGAACCAATCGACATACCGATTCGTTTCGATGCCTCCATTGGTTTTGGATCTGCGATCTGTATACGAAGAAGACCTGACGATAAAATCAAAAAAATTGTCCAGGTAAGATTTTAAAACCTGAAAACAATCGTCGCTTACAAGTTTCGCTTCGTATGCTTTGATGGAATTAATCACTCTTCCGGTGCGCTCGCACCGGTGAGGGATTCGCCGCCCCGCACATGTACTTTTGACATAATTAGCTGGGTCAAATCATCTGCTAGATCCGGATGATCTTTGACATATTGCTTCGCAGCTTCACGGCCCTGACCAATCATTTCACCCTTGTATGAAATCCATGAGCCCTTCTTGTCCAGCATCTTATGCTCTACTCCCAGATCCACCAACGAGCCGGAGTGTGAAATGCCTTCATTGTACATGATATCGAACTCGGTCTCGGTAAAGGGTGGGGCGACCTTGTTTTTGACGACCTTAATGCGGGTTCGATTGCCGACTACTTTGCCAGCCGACTCTTTAATTTGGCCAATCCGCCGAATATCCATCCGCACGGACGCAAAAAATTTCAGGGCCCGCCCGCCCGGCTGGGTCTCTGGACTACCGAACATCACACCGATCTTTTCCCGAATCTGATTGGTGAAGAGCACGACGCACCTGGATTTACTAATCGCTGCGGTAAGACGACGCATCGCCTGACTCATCATCCGTGCCTGTAGGCCAACGGTGGTGTCACCCATCTGGCCATCCAACTCATTTTTTGACACCAGTGCGGCAACCGAATCGACCACAATAATATCGACCGCACCCGAACGAATCAAGGTTTCGGTGATATTCAGGGCATCTTCACCGCTTTCTGGCTGTGACACCATCAGATTCTCCAGATCTACGCCGACCACTTTAGCGTAGCGTGGATCCAGTGCGTGTTCCACGTCGATAAAGACCGCGTTGCCGCCTTGCTTCTGCGCTTGGGCAATCACGCTCAAACAAAACGTGGTCTTGCCTGAACTTTCCGGACCATAGATTTCGCAGATACGGCCACGCGGGAGGCCCCCGATGCCAAGCGCCAGATCAATCGCAATGGAACCGGTGGAAATGACGTCAATCTGCATTTTTGCCGCTTCACCCAGACGCATGATTGCACCCGCACCGAATTGTTTGTTGATTCCGGAAACGGCAAGATCGAGATTTTTGCGATCTGTGTCAGGATTACGTTCGTTTTTTTTGATTTGTTCTTTTACGGCCATGTGTACAGTAAATTAAAAATTATGGATGAATTGCAAATGAAATCACGGATGACTTGAAGCATGGCAAGTTTAAATGATAATTTGTTCACTATCCTAATGGACTCGTTTCATCCACATTCTCACCGTGCCTATCTGCGCACACATTGGGGCACCCTCAAGATGGAGCGTCAAGCCAATCGCTTACAGGGTATGGTGTTTGAGGACCACCCATCGACACAAGCAGCGGATGATCGCTTATTTAAGATCTCATTTATACATTGCCTGCGTGACTTTCAGCAGATGCCACCGAGGGCTCAGTGGCGGCATTTCTTCACGCAGGGCACTCGTTTTCAACGTGCGGTCTGGCGTGCGCTGATGGAAATACCTTGTGGTCAAACAGTTGGATACAAACAAGTGGCCACTCAAATGGGTCAACCGGGTGCTGCTCGCGCGGTCGGTTCGGCAATTGCAGCGAATCCAATAGCATTGCTTATCCCGTGCCACCGCGTCGTTCCATCTGCCGGTGGCACGGGAAATTACCGCTGGGGATCGGCCCGCAAGCAAGCACTGCTTGACGCCGAGGCATTGCATGGTTGTGACTGGTATGAATTATTGTAACAACTATGCCGCAAGATAAACGACAACTTGATCTACCCAAGGGGGTCGATTACGCACGCCGGGCGGGCCAGCTACTGGGATTTGGTTTAATCGGACTCAGCGGCATCGCCGTGATCCGTGGCCTTGAGGGGCCTTTTGAAAGCTTTCGGTCCGGCTATTTTTTGTTATATGGGATACTCCTGAATCTGCCATTTACACGGCTTTCGATCGTCCGGTGGCAGTGGGCCTATGCCCTCCTTGTATTGAGTTCTATCGCCTTTGTATTCGTGATGGTGGTATCGGTCATGTTTGATTATATGGCAGCGGCTGAACGCGGTGAACGCTTAGGTGTCCCGGGGCTGCAAGGCAGTTTGATCTTTCTCGCCCTGTTACAGTTGCCGGCGGTACTGTTTCAACGTAAACCGGATCTGATGGATTAGATGACTAAGCCATATAAACATATTATCTGGGACTGGAATGGTACACTGCTCAACGATACCTGGCTTTGCATCGAGGTGCTCAACGGATTACTCAAACGGCGCGGACGCGCACCGATCTCTCAACAAACCTATCGCGATCATTTTAATTTCCCGGTGATTCACTTCTACGCGTATCTCGGTTTCGATACGGATCTCGACAGCTTCGATCAAATCAGCCGCGAATTTATTGAAGACTACGAACAACGCTGGCTGCAGGAATGCGACTTACACCCGAATGCGTCTGAAGTACTGACTGAACTCACTCAACGTGGCATTACTCAATCGGTGCTTTCAGCTGCTAAACAGGAAGCACTTGATATCGGCATCCCACATTTTGGCCTACACGATCACTTTCTAGGCTTGGTTGGCACCGATAATATTCATGCCAAGGGCAAAGTCGCGCAAGGCCGGGCTTGGGTGGAGCAACTGCACGGGTCTCCGCAAGACATTGTGCTAATCGGCGATACAGTACATGATTATGAGGTGGCGGCAGCGATCGGTACTGATTGTATACTGATCAGCCACGGGCATCATCATCCAGATCGTTTAGTCGCAACCGGGGCACCAGTGATTAATTCACTGTGCGAACTCATCGAATCAGCCCCCTAGTATTCAACGACATACATGCTTATGGACATTGCCATTGTCACCGGAGCAGACACAGCACTTGGGCTCCACTTAATTCAAATACTTATCCGCCAAGGGTGCCGCGTACACGGCATCGGCAATAACTTTTCCAGTGTCCGTTTTGCGGACCCACATTTTATTGCGCATGCGATCGACCTAAGTGATCTCAACGCCGTTGCGGATACGGCGACAACGATCCTCGAACGGGAACAAATGGTGCACATTCTGATTCACGCCATTGATGTGACCCCTGGCACCAGCTTTGAGCATTTGCCAATTGGCAACCTTGAAGCCGTGCTGAAAGTGGGACTACTGGGTCCCGTCATGCTTACGCGCCTGCTATTGCCCAACCTGCTACGGTTCCGCGGTCAACTGATTCATATCATTCCGGCCAACAAACACGGACATATTGCCAGTGCGGTGAACGCACTGATCGAAGCGGCCTTGCGTGAAATGAACCAGATACTGTTTGACCGGGCCCGTGATGCTGGTCTGCGGCTGACCAACTTGATCCTCCGGCACAATACACTGACCGATGAATCCCGCCGCACAGACCCACAACTCCAAGCCCGAATCGACCCGGAACAGGTCGCCCGTACGATTGAGTGGCTACTGGATCCAAACCAGTCCAACATTCCCAATGAAATCACCCTGTATCCGCGCCTCAGTGGCGCGGCTACCGAAGTGCTACCGGCGACGGCATTACCGGTCGATCCGTACCAAACCATTGTACTGCCCCCGCAAGCATATTGTCCACCGAAGCAAGCCGTGATTCCCACCCGCCAAGCGGATCGTATCGAACGTACCATTCCGTATACCGATGAAGAAATGGAAGAGAAAATAGCCGCTGCGATCGAAGATTATGAACGCGATGAAACACTGAAAAAACAAACGCACACTCCGCGCAAGGCGCGTGTACGAAAAAATTCACCATCCACACAAA
The DNA here is from genome assembly GCA_964226535.1 of Polaribacter sp. Taxonomy (GTDB): domain Bacteria; phylum Verrucomicrobiota; class Verrucomicrobiia; order Opitutales; family Coraliomargaritaceae; genus Lentimonas. The sequence goes on along the minus strand of CAXQRK010000139.1, from coordinate 3,024 downwards.
TACCCGAGCAAACCAGCGCAAAGAAGACTGCCAGCAAGAAAACTGTACGAAAAAAAGTAGCGACTAAAAAAGCTGTGACTAAAAAAGCCGCGACCAAGAAGGCCCCAAAGAAAACAGCTCCAAAGGATGAGGTCGCTCCAACCGAAAAGCAATAAACCAGATAGCTTAAGCACGCTCGCCTTTTTTCTGCTTATCGCGAATCGGATCTACATAGATGGATACATTTGCATTGGCATTACCGAGATGCTGCCTGGCACGTTTGAGGGCCTTGGCAGTGGATAATGTTGGATTGCTTGGTTCATCGCTAAAGATGTTGCGTGCTTCGATATAGTCGTACAGGCCCGAGTTTTTCATGACGCGAATCAAGTCGGCCTTGACTTCGCTGAGTAACAAGTAGCGTCCTTTCTTTTTCATATAGCCCAGCAACTCTTCCAATGCCATGACTGCTGTGGCATCCATATTATGCGCGTTACGCATCTTGAGGACGACAATTTTAAGATTTGGATCTTCGCAAATACGACGCATTTGATCGCGAAACAGATCTGCCGCACCGAAAAATAGTTCGCCTTCGACATGCACAATCGAGACTTCCGGCCGGTCACGTTGCTCGGCAGGTGCCAGCTCGGTAAGGTGGCCTTCCTGATTAAATGTATATTCAACCATTTCCGGCCGAGCGACTTTTTTAAGAAAGAGCATAATCGAAAGGCCCACTCCGACATAGATGGCGGTGTCCAGCGGCATGATCAGACCACTGATAAAGGTCGTACCAAAGACGATGGCGTCTGATTTTGTGGCTCGAGTGACGATTCGAATCGCATGTTTGTTCAGCAGTGAAAGTCCGATTACGACTACCAGTACCGCCAGTGTACTTTGCGGAATGAAACGTGTGAACGGGCCAAGTACAAAGGCTCCCGCAAACACAATGACACCGCTGAGATAGCTGGCCAAAACACTACGACCACCGCTGGTTGTAATCAGTGATGAGCGCGTCAATGAGCCCGATGCCGGCATTCCTGAGAAAAAGGCACAGCCGATATTGGCCATCCCGATCGAAAACATCGCTTGATTGGCATTTAAGCGTGCGCCGGTTTGGGCGGCAAGTGATTTACCGATGGAGATGCCTTCTAATACGCAGAGCAGTGCAATTGCAATTGCCGGGCTAGCAAGTAACTGGATATTTTTGAGTGTTAGGGTTGGTGCTTCGAAAGACCAGTCTGCGGCGTTGATTCCAGGAAGAAAAGCGATGCCATGGTCATCTCCAACGGTCACGGCCGTGAGTATGGACAGCGTGATCAGGCAGATCGCAACATTCGGGAGTGCTTTGAAAAAGCGGTTAAGCACGGCATACAGCACTGCGCTCGCGAGACTGATACTAACGGTGAGCCAATGCACGGTGTCTATTGCCGCGATTATCAGAGTGAGTGAGTCGTAAAAGCTCGCTCCTTTGCCTGCTAACTCAAGGCCCAGTATTTTCGGCGTTTGGTTGGCAATGATCAATAATGCCGCCGCAGTGATGTAGCCGGTAATCACCGAGCGCGAGATATACTGCACAAAATTGGCAATTTTAAAATAGGCGCCGATTAGAATAAACAGACCCACCATTAGGATCAGCAGGGGCACAAGGTGTCGCATTTGCTCGCCCACAATGCCGAGGCTGACAAATGCACTCAGCAGGATGACTGAGGTGGCATTGGTGGGCCCCATCGTGATATGGGGGCTGCGGGCAAACAATGGTGCTATCATAGCGGCAACGGCCGACCCATAGATACCATATTGAATCGGCAATCCTGCGACAAGTGCATAGGCCATACCTTGTGGAAAGGCGAGCAAAGCGACATTAATCCCGGCGCGTATATCTCCGAGCAAATGACCGTTAAAATCGGTTGCGTAGCCGGAAAGTGATTTGCGCAACGGAAAAAAATCAAGCACATTATACGCTTTAGCGGCAGCGATGGCTTGTTTAACAGATTGAAACATTACAGATACAAGCGCTGTGATATTTTCTTACAATTTTGCCTAAAATGTACGGCACATGCAATCCTAAGATTGATTTGGGTAAAGTGTCGCCATAACTTCGGCGTGTAGCGCTGCTTTGGCGGCGATGATGCAGCGCTCGTCAAAGGCATCGCCTCCTTGCCAGCCGGTCACGGTGAAGCCTGCCCCTTCAAGGCAAGGAAGAATGGCTGCGCAGTCCCAGATCTCCATCATCGGATCGCACATGATATCAATAAAGCCAGTGCAAAGTAGGATGTAGCCACCCGCATCGCCCCAGGAGCGGTAGAGCGCAGCCTTCGGTGGCAACGCGGTCCAGTCGGCATTATTTTGCCAGAGGGTAGTGCGAATCGGGTCAGTGGTACACAGTGTAGCGTCTGCCAGCGGACGCCCCTCACGTCCAGAAACTGGCGTGCCATTGAGTGTGGTGGTTTCACAGTCGCCAATCAAAAGTTGCTGCAGCACCGGTTGATGGATTGCGCCGATTGCCGGACGGCCTTTGTGCAGCAGCGCGATCAATGTGCCGAACAGTGGTACCCCAGAAATGAACGATTTGGTTCCATCCACCGGATCCAGCACCCACACAAACTCAGCATCATCTCGTTCACGACCGTATTCCTCACCGATGATGCCGTGCTGCGGGTAGCGTTCCGCGAGTATCTCGCGGATGCGCTTCTCGGCATTTTGATCGGCCAGAGTCACCGGAGTCGCGTCGGATTTACGCTCAATGGTAACATCCGGGCCATAATGAGGCAGGATTTGTGTGGCGGCTTCTTGACAAAGGTAAGCAATGAATTCGATGAATTCATCTTTTTGAGCACGTGTAAGTTCAGACATGTTAACAGTGATCGTGTGTGAAAAAAATCACGAAGCTATGGACATGACGACACTCTGGCAATCGTAGATTATCCTAAATTCGGGAGTTGGAGTCGATGAGATTTTGTAAGATTTTGTTTCACAGGGCATTGCAAAGGCGTGAAGGCGCACCATTTGGTGCATCAAATCGAATTTGCAATGCCCTGTGGGGCAAAA
>CAXQRK010000138.1:0-17134 GCA_964226535.1 Polaribacter sp. | reverse complement strand
AATTTTAATTGTGAGTTTGTTTAAACCCTAAAAACCTCAGCTTGGCAAAAGGATGATTTATCACGATAAAAATAAAGTTGACGCAGCCACATGAATACGCAGATTTAAGTACTTTCATTTGTAATCAAATTCTAATTATATGTCAATCGAAGTCAAAGTCCACAAAGGTGAACCTGTTGAACGCGCGCTTCGCCGCCTCAAGAAACAACTTGATCGCGAAGCTGTGATTCATACTGTCCGAGCCAATCGCTATTTTGTAAAACCGGCGCAGGCAAGGCGTCGCAAACGCAAAGAATTAGATTTTAATAATATGCTGCGCGTTCGTTATTCAAACATGTAAAACAAATCAATTGATTCCACCAAGTGCCTTTCAGCGCTTGCGCTTAAGAGAGTCTCGGTTTCGCCCCTGCGCGCCGGGACTTTTTTTTATCTCTTTTCCATGAGTGATATTTTTGATCGTTTATCGTTATCGACCTGTTGGTGCTCTGCCCGACACAGCGATGGTTATGCAATGCTTGAAGAGATGGCAGGGCTTGGGTTTAAACGTATTGAGTTGAGTCATGGAATTCGCATTTCACTCGTTCCGGGAATTCTACAAGCGATCGAGGCAGGCCTTGTGGAAATCTCTTCTGTGCACAATTTTTGTCCGCTACCGAACAGTGTTCGCCATGCCGCACCAAACCTATACGAGCCCTCTGCGCGAGATCAGCGCGAGATCAGGCTATGGAATCAATACACACTGCGAACACTTGATTTTGCAGAGAAAGTCGGTGCCAGGCAAGTCATCATGCATTCGGGGCGTACCTGGCATTTTTTCGGTTCTCCGCAGCAACAACTCGAGGCCTGGGTCGATAAAGCCATGATCAAAGCGACCGAGTGCGCGACGAATGCAGCATTTATTCAACACCGAGATCGTGCGATGAAGCGTATTCAAAAGGCCTCGAAAGCCACCATGCCGCGTATTATCGCAAGTTATCAGCTCGCCATTCCCTGGGCGAAGGAACGTCACCTACAGCTATGCCTTGAAAACCGTGCCGCAATCGAAGAAATGCCAATTGATACCGATTTTGCTGACTTTATCGATGCGCTGTCCGAGCCCGAGCATATTGGCTACTGGCATGATACCGGGCATGGCCAAATCAAGCATCAGCTTGGATTGTTGGATCATTGTGAGCATCTGACGTCGATGGCAGATCGTCTGAGTGGATTTCATCTGCACGACGTCACCGAGCGTGGCCAGGACCATCAGGTGCCAGGCACCGGCACGGTTGATTTTAAAATGATCGCTAAATTTATCCGTCCACATCATACACTGGTGCTAGAACTGAGTCCACATTTGACCACTCAAGAAGTGCTCACGGCACGCGATTACATCGCCGCTAGTATGGCTTAACTATTCGCTTATGTAGCCATGTACTCGCAGATTATTCGTACGCCCTCAGAGCCCACTTTAAATAGTGGGGAGCCACTTGCTCGGCACGCACAACCACCCACTCAGGCACATCGTATGGATGATTTTCTTCAATGTATGTATTTAACCGTTGAGCATGCCTCGCAACAAACTTGATCCACAAGCGCCACTCGCTGCCAGATTGAACAGCTCCCTCCCAGCGATACACTGATCGCACAGCCGCATCAATTTGCACACAGCAGGCGAGTCTTCGTTCGACCAAATCAGTAGCAATGCGCTGTGCTGAAGCTTCGGAATCCACCGTCGTCCAAGCGATAAAGAGAGTGTCTTGCATAAGTAGTTGCTTCAGCTTAGCCAGCTTGGTTCAAATTAAAATTGATACTTACCAACCCTTGCAAGTCTTGAGTGAATATACAAGGATATGCGTTATCCACTTTTATACCTTTTTACGTAATTGGTTCAGACCTTTATTGAATCTCCCACACATTGCTGCTTTACATATCATCATATCATCATATCTTGATCTGTTTAAATGAGGAACTTTTCTATCAAACAAGGCCTGGCGAGCGACGATCCACTTTTTTCCGTTGAATTTTTTCCACCGAAATCAGATGCCAGCGCGCAGCAATTGCTGCGTACCGCCGAGCGTATTCAGGCCTATGCACCTGATTTTGTATCCATTACCTACGGAGCAGGTGGCAGTACACGCAGCCGCACCCTAAAGTATGCATGCAAACTGCACAAATCGTATGGGTATGCAGTCATGCCGCACCTCACATGCGTGGGGCACTCACGTGACGAACTGCAGCTAACGGTTGCTGCATTCAAATCTGCCGGACTCAAACAAATAATGGCACTGCGTGGCGATCCGCCCAAAGGCGAGAGTAATTTCTCCGCGCATCCGAATGGGCTCCGCTATGCCAACGAACTGGTGCAACTGATACGTCAACTATATCCGGAATGTGATTTGGGCGTGGCGGGCTACCCCGAAAAACACCCTGAGGCAGCGTCTATGGAGATTGATTTACTGAACCTAAAACGAAAAGTCGATGCGGGTGCCAGCTTTATCACCACACAGTTATTCTTTGATAACACGGTCTATTTTGAATTTGTCAACAACTGCCGTCGAGTGGGTATTCGCGTTCCGGTGCTTCCTGGGCTGATGTCGGTTACTTCGCGGGAACAAGCACGGCGTTTTTGTGACATGTGTGGCACCTCCATCCCGGCTGCACTTAACCGGCAACTCACTGCGGCCGGCGACGATCCAGCTGCAGTCGAGGCGATCGGCATCCAGTGGAGCTACCAACAAGCCCGTGAACTGTTAGAAAAAGGTGCACCCGGTATCCATCTCTACATTCTCAATCGCGCCGGCCCAGCGATTGCTCTGATGCAACAATTGCAACAAATCGGGTTTTACAAACGATAACGTTATCGTTGTCTACTGAAATGATGTCTGATCTCAGTCCTTAGATCCAGATTCATGCGGGTAACCCAGCCAATGATCCACCTGCTTCCACCCTGGCCTCAAGGTTCTTCGGAAAAACGAAACAGCAGCTCATCCGCCCGTGCATACCCCAACCGCTCACGAACGACTCGTTCCAAAAAGTCAGGATCTTCCAACAATCGGACCAAATACATTTCCTTTTGCGCAAGCTCTTTTCGAGCTTGTATGAATTTCGCTTCGATCCTAAGCTGACGGTCTTTGAAGTGCTTGTACTCTCTATAGTTTTGCACCATCAAACCGCTAAAGAAAATGATCAATACTAGTAGTATCCCCATCATCAACAACAGGATCACGCGTTCTTTTCGCTGTGTAGGTTGGGCCATTAGACTTCACATAAAAGGGCATTTTATTGGTTTTGAAAAGTGTAATCTCGGTGGTGCCTAGCCCCTTTCAATTCCCATGTATCAGGAGTATTTTGGATTTTCGGAAATGCCGTTCCACGTCACGCCTAATCCGCGTTTTCTATTTCTCAGTCCAACGCATGAGGAAGCGCTGCAGCACATGCGCTACGGAATTGAGGATAAAAAAGGGTTCATCGTCCTGACCGGAGAAGTGGGTTGTGGCAAAACCACATTGTGCCGCAAGCTGCTTGAAGAACTCGAAGCGAACGAAACGTGTGACACCGCCCTACTTTTGAATCCAAGAATTTCAGAGACCCAACTGCTCAAGGGCATCATGAAAGAATTGGGTGAAGCATCAAAAGCACGCTCCAAAAACGACCTGCTCGACAGTATGAACGAGATCTTGTTGGAACGCATCGATCAGGGCCGCGAAATCATTCTAATTATTGATGAAGCACAAAATCTATCCTTTGAAGTCATGGAAATGCTGCGCATGCTCTCTAACCTGGAAACCTACGATCAAAAACTGCTGCAAATCATTTTGATGGGTCAACCCGAGCTCAGCTTAAAACTCAAGCAACGGCGCCTGCGCCAGTTGCGCCAACGGGTGCTCGTGCACTACGACCTCAAGCCTCTCAACGCGGCAGAAGTACAGTTGTACGTGCTCCACCGACTCAGCCTCGCCGGCAGTAACGGCCAGCCACAATTTACCCCGCGTGCCATCAAAAAAATTGCCAAAAGCAGTCTGGGGATCCCCCGCATGATCAACAATCTCTGCGACAAAGCCCTGCTCTCGTCGTTCATCCGCAACGGTGTCAATGTCAACTGGTGGGACGTGCGCAAGGCCCTCAAAGATATCAACCGACTGCACCGGTAGCGCTCATATTCAACCATCCCTGTCTCACCACTCCCACTCAGTTATGAGTTTAATCAATCAGGCCCTTCGTAAAGCGCAACACCAGCGCACCCCCAACCGTGCAGCCGCTGCCGTAGAGTATACCGGCAGCCCCGGCCACAAGCATGCGGCCCACAGCGGCCGACCAGGACTATTGATCGGGCTGATTGCAGGCATCGCGGTGCTGATCGGACTGGTGATCGGACTCAGCATCCTCGTGCTGCGCACGGACCCTGCCCGTGCTGTTGAGCAGCTCCCGGCAAGGCCGACGCCAACAATGCTTACAGAAACAACACGACCGGAAGCACAGAACCCCTTATTTCAGCCACTGGAACAAAGTCGTAGCATCGCCACACCGCCGACGGCATTGGATGGACTAGATATTCTGAGCGAATTAGATCGTGCTCGCAACGAGGTCGAGGCCAAAGCCACCGCAGTCGAACAAGCCGAGAGTAAACCCAAACCCAGTCAAGAGGTAATTGACTGGCTCACCCATGCAACGATCTCCGGCGTGCGTATTTCCAAAACCAACAGCAAGGTCATCCTCAACAACAAAACCTACTCAGTCGGTGAAACCGTCAACTTCAAAATTGGCATCAAAGCCCTGATCATTGAGGAAAAACGCATCCTGTTCATCGACCGCAAGGGGGTCAAATACTTCAAAATGTTGTAACTCAGTCCGGTAAATTTCGTTTCTGGGTGAAACACCGTCGCAGGACAAGCAGTGCTTTTCAGCCCGCAGTTCACAGTAATTAGTGTCGCATTGACTGTGTATTGCCCATTTCACCGCAATGCCAACGCACACAGGGCAGCAAAGCTGCGTCCCGCATACCATGAATGATTTTCTTATCGGCCGGGCACACGGTCGCGAGTACGCCATGTAGCTGCGTGGATTGTGTGGCTTCATCCACAAAATAATACGGGCACAATCGTACGCGCCCTTCCATCTGATAAAGACTGCCATCGGTATGATAAACCGGATGCTGCAAACGTTTCGGTTTTTTATAGGTCTGTAGAATGTGCAGCGACGTATCCGCCATGTGAATAGCTTGTTGAACCGCAGCCTGCCAGGCTGCTTTCGAACAGTCACTGCCCAGTATCACACTCCGCGCACCCCAGGCACGCTCGTGAAAGCCACTGATCTTAATAATTAAATTGCGCTCTTTCTTACTGGCTTTGATCAATTCCGACCAGGCACTGATGGGTCGACCACCGACATACGGAGCATTGAGCACTGCATTGGGCGGCAGTTCCACCGGATCGATTACCCAGGTGGGCGGAATCACCCGCTTGAGTGTTTGATACGAGCGGCGTGACAGAGTTTCTTGCCAGAAGTCGCGCAACATGGGATGATGAAACAGTGCCAGATTCAGCTTCTCTTCCTGAAAGGGCCGCATGGGCGGCGTCAGGCTCAGTGCTGACATTCGACCTGCCTGCAACAAATATTCCGCAATCGGCACATGCTTTAGGTCAAATAATTCCCAAAAACGATACATCAGATCGACCGGCTGTAGCTCGCCATTCACCCGCACACCGATTGAATCGCCCAAGGGCACCATTTCGTTGGGATGGTGCACTGATACACGCCGTCCGCGCAATCGCAGCTCCTGCGCCAACCACTCCATTTCGGGCCGATAGGTTGCCGCCTCATCGCTGACCAGGATCACCATATTCGGGGCAAGCACACTGCCGGCGTGGCGACACAGTCCCCGGTAAAAGGCTTCCACCATATCCTGCTCACCCGCACCGATCAAGTCATCCGCATGCACCCTTGTGTAGAGACGGTTCAAAAATGCGGTCAATCCAATGCCGCCGGGCACCGCATCGATTTCGGTCAAGGCAAAGCCTTGTTGCGTAATCAATAGATCGGGCCGCAGCACCATCGGCATTGAACCACGCAATGCCTTCGACCGTGCGTATTCGATCAAGGCGGCCGGCTTGCCGCGGTCGAGATATTCTGCCACCCAAGGCGCTTTTAATGCGCGGTTTCGCAGGATATGTTTACCCATCGCCGAGCGCAGGTACAATGTCTCTTGCGCGCGACAAAAATCGTAGCAGGCTTGTCCAATCGATTCGATCTCAGCCAGCTGTTGCGCATCCAGTGGAAAGGCCACCGGCGAATAACGCCAGGTCTTGCTTGCAAATAAACCTTGCGTGGCAAAGGACTGTGACAGTGTTGTGTAGCTCAAGTCCTTCGCGCGGTTAGGCTCAGCACTCATCGGCAAACTCGCGCTCCGCTGCGGAGCGTCGCGAAGTCGGCCCGCCCGCCCGCAACCATGCATGAATAAAGGGATCAAGCGCACCATCCATCACCGCCTGCACATTGCCAGACTCCGCACCGGTGCGCAAATCCTTGATCATCTGGTAGGGCTGAAAAACATAGGAGCGAATCTGATTACCCCAAGCAATTTCACCCTTTTCACTATAAAATTTTTCCATTTCACTGCGTTTCTCATCCTCTTGTTTTTCATACAAGCGTGATTTCAGCGTGCGCATGGCAGTCGCCTTATTTTTGATCTGCGAACGCTCATTCTGGCAAGTCACCACAATGCCGGTCGGCAGATGGGTCAGACGCACGGCCGATTCGGTACGGTTCACATGTTGACCGCCCTTGCCACTTGCGCGATATACATCGGTGCGAATATCCGCTGGATCGATTTCTATATCCGCATCATCTTCCAATTCCGCAATCACATCAACCGACGAAAATGAGGTATGCCGTCGCGCATTTGAATCAAAGGGACTGATACGCACTAGACGATGCACGCCGCGCTCCGCTTTAGCATAGCCAAATGCATTCGGTCCGACGATCCGCATCGTTGCACTGCTGATTCCCGCTTCTTCACCCGGAGCGATGTCAAGCACCTCCACGGCATAGCCAGCCTGCTCTGCCCAGCGCGAGTACATTCGAAAAAGCATATCTGCCCAATCGCAGGATTCGGTACCACCCGCCCCCGCATGAATCGTCAGCAATGCATTGCAGAGGTCATTGGTGCCGCTCAAAAACGAGGCCAACTCCAATTCATCTAGTTTCGCTTGCAACTGTGCCAAGGTGTCGAGCACCTCTTGCTGATACGGCACCGCATCCGGATCGTCCGCCATCTCATCAATCAGTTCTAACATCGCCGCTAAATCGTCCAACTCATCGCGAAATACCTTGGTCGGTTTGATCATGCTCTTGAGTCGATTCACCTCAGCAATCACTTTTTGTGCGGTTACTTGATCGTCCCAAAAATCATGAATCGCCATCTGCGCTTCCAATTCGGCGATACGGGCAGTCTTTGTATCGCCGTCAAAGATACCTCCAGATATGCCCAGCACGACGCGTGACTGCTTCAATTTGACTGCGGACTTCGGGAGTGATGCGATTCATACGCGCCCATACAAACAAACAGCGTACAAATTTAAAGACTAAAAATTTAGTCTGTTGGCCGGTGTGCCTTGCTGACTTTGCGAGGCTTTCTGCGATTGCTTGACGGCGCTTCTTCAGCGCCCGGTGCAGCCCGCTTGAGAAGCTTTTTTACCTTGTTACGTTGATCTTCACGGACAATGTAGCCGATACAGTTGTTCGCCCCGCATACACAGGGGTGATCCAGAAAATGCTCCATGTCATAGCCGTAATCATACACCAACTCATCGCCGGCTTGAATATCTTTGCGTGCAACGATCCAGATCTCGCCCTCATAATTTACCGCTTCGCAATTGCCGTCACAAGAATGGTTCATGTAACGTGCAGGGTTATCACCCAAGCGTCCATCCAGGTCCCAGTCTTCATCCAACTCAAAAATATACACCAGTCCCTTGCCGCTATCGCGGGCTTTTGCCTCCCACTCCAAGGCACGGCGGGTCGATTCCTGTTTGGATATCTTTTCTCCGAGATACTGGATGATATCAGTGCCTGCCGCGATATCGCAGGTGGCAAATAAGCCCCGTTGATGTATCGGTGATTGGTCAACTTTACACAGTAACGAAGCGGACATGACGATAAGCAATCATTGCTGGCGGAAACGTACACACACTCGCCAATTATTCTGCCTTGAGGCCACGGCTCATCAATGCCTGTAACGCGATGCGTGGCTCCTGGCCGCGATACAAAACGGCATGAATTTGCGCCAGAATCGGTGCCTCCAGATTCTGTTGTTGACACAGGCGCTGCATACAATCGGTCGCACGATAACCTTCGACCACCGCTCTCTGGTTGCGAATGATTGATTCCGGGCGCTCTCCGCTGGCAATGCGCTCACCAAAGGTTCGATTGCGGCTCCAACTGCCTGAACAGGTCGCCACCAAATCGCCAAACCCGCTCAATCCGTAAAAGGTTTCCTTCTCCCCCCCCAACAATTGGCCGAGTTGTACGAGTTCATTGAGACTGCGTGTCAGCAGCGCAGCCTTGGCATTGTCGCCGAGCTGCAAACCGTCACACATGCCCGAAGCGATGGCATAAATATTTTTCAAGGTACCACCCAACTCCGTGCCGCGCACATCGTGCGACAAATATGCACGCAGTGATGCATTACTAAAGGCTTGCTGATAAAACAGTGTATCGGTGCAGCCGGCATCTAGCGCCAGAGTGACTGCCGTCGGATGTCCTGCAGCCACTTCACCGGCAAAGGTCGGCCCGGACAATACGCCGCAGGCAATCTGCGGAAAGATCTGATTAACAATTTCGGCCGGAGTCTTGAAGCTATCTAATTCTAGGCCTTTGCACATGACGATGAACAGCTTTAACTGCCGGGCAACATCCCGCACGGCACGCACGCGTTCACACAAGTGCCGCAAAGCCTTGGATGGGCAAGCAAGCAATACCACTTCCGCTTCCATCAGCACAGGAGCCAACTCACAACCGATCTGAATGGTGTGCGGCAACTGATAGCCTGGTAGATACTCTACATTCTCACGCGAGGAGGCAAGCGCCAAGGCATGCTCCATGCGACGCGGCACCAGTGCTACCGAATGTTGGCAACGATCTAAATGCAGGGCCATCGCAGTACCCCAAGAACCGGCTCCTAAAACACAACAATTCATTTAATCGACTTAAATAGTGGTTTAAACCAAATGACAACACTATACAATAAATCTGAATTAAACAAAAACACCTGAAACTGAAAATTCACGACACCTCACCATTCCACACCGTTTGCGATTCGGTCGATGATTGCAAATGATGGTAAAGTATTCAATTGCCTAGCATTTTCGTCAGCTTTTATGTAAGGTTCTGTGGTATATTTTAATCTATTTGAATCCAATGTCTTCCAAGCCTTCATCTACGTCTCTATCTGATCGCGCCTGCGCTTTGCTAGGTACTTTAATTCCAAGCTGTATGGATGGCTTGCGTTTAGTTGAATTGGGCCAGCAACGACCACTCAAATTGCATGAGCGCATCGCATTGATATACAACTCACCACTCTGTTTGCACTGTAATTGTAATCGTCAGAAATTCAATAAAGAGCGAGACAAGTTGCGTGAAATCGAACGCCAGCGTCGGGCATCGCATCGCGCTTGATTGATACCTGATAGCTGCCGCGGACATGCCTACCTGCTGCTGGAAAAAAGCAAGACTCGAACATTTTTTGTATGTGTCTTATGAAGCCAGCCTACAGTATTGCTCCCACAAATAACTGAAGGAACCAGCAAAATCCTGGGGGCGCCTTGTAATCCATACATTCAACGCATCCGGGTGTATCCACCGACCTTCAATGACTTCGTCGGGGTCGAGGGTAAACGGCCCCTCAGCCACACAATGGTAAACCAACACAAACTCCTGTCCAGTTTCCTTGCTGGGAGGCACTTTGAATAGAGGCTTCAGACCTTCCGACTGATACAGGCCAATCTCTTCACCCAGTTCACGCGAGGCGGCCGCCGCGTACGCTTCACCACTATTAAGGTGACCCGCGCACGAACTGCTCCATTTGCCGGGAGCTGAATCTTTGCTCAGTGAGCGACGTTGCAGGTAGAGTTGCCCGGCGCCATTAAACACAAAGACATGAATGGCGCGGTGCATCAGTTTTTCACGATGCACTATGTAACGAAGCTCGGTGCGAAGTGTTTGATCGTTTGCATCGACCACATCAAATAATTCATTGGGATCTTGCACGGTAAGTACTGTAAAACAAATAGACTGTCGAACGAGACCGGCAGCCGCAGGATTCGGGCTTGATTCAACGAATCAAGCCCTTGAAGTCCTCAAAGTGGCCAACAAATCCACCAGCGACTCCTTTGTTGATCACCGCAACCGCATCGTGCGAATGCAAGGATTCAAGGTGTGCGCACGCGACTTGAAAATCAACGATGCGCGGCTCTGCGTCAAGTTCCTGATACAGCAGACGTGCCGCATCTTCGACAAATTTGGTAAAGGCTCCATTCATCTCGGCAAAGGCCTGCTCATCTTCGCGCTTAACCATAACCTGCGTCTCTGTTTTAAGTGCATTAAGACAAATTTGTTGGATCTCTTCGATTGCAAGATGCTCTCCTTGAGCGACTTCTAAACTTATTCGAGCGGTGCTACGTTGCGAATGGGGGATGCTGTATACCTGACGACTTTCACGAGCATGCTCGGAGAGTTCGGATGAGCAGGGACAAGCCGAAGAGTAAATAAAATCAAAATGAATATATTTACGAAAGCGATCCAACTCATCGATCTTGCCCTCGAATGCACATTTGTAGTACTGCCAACCTTCGAGACCACTGCGCAAGCTGGGTTTCAAAATCGGATAATCAAACTCAAGTTTTAACTGGGCACGATGCGCAATCACTTCGGCCTTGTAACGGCGCAAGATTTCATGCAACAAATCGGGCGTGAAGATGCGCGATTGAAAGGTATAAAACACACGCATGATACGCGACATGTTGATCCCCTTCTGACCAGCCTCCAGCGAAACTGTACCTGTTATCGAGGTTTCGAGTGTATGCGTATCTGAAGTCGGTGTAATATACTTTAGCGGAAGCTTAAAATTAGAAATACCAACCTTGAGAATCGGCACATTCGCACCAAAAATCTGCCGTGCATCCAAATTTTGCATGTCCGGCAGGCCGGAGCGATATTCGTCGGTTGGGATGAAAGTCGGATCATAGAGTTTCACCGGCTGCGCCGCAGCGGCGCAGCCTTCATCCTGTGCTGAAATGCTGTGTTTATTCTTCATGCTGGAATGGACCATGCGTAAGCCTGCAGATAATACTTCATCACAAGCTGTCAGGAAATGACTCTCAACGCAAGACCAGGTATGTATTTAATCAAAGTATAAGAATAAATGCAGGATTCCACAGCTTGGCAAGTTGGAAAAATGTTTTGCCGAATGTACCGAAGCTGCTAAGCCTCGACTCTAATGTCGGCGGTTTTTGAGATTTTAGGGTCTAGCAGTGAGGGTAATTGCGCCCTCCTGCGCACCGAGCACAGCATCATCTTGATTGATGCTGGTTTTTCGGGCAAACGCATCGGCTTGATGCTCGAAGCTGTAGGTGAATCGATTGATCAGATTGACGCGGTGTTCCTGACCCATGAGCACAACGACCATGCGCAGGGCATTCGCGGACTGATCAAACGCAATCCCCTACCCGTATTTGCCAATCGCGATACCGCAGACGCCGTACAGACCAAGCTGGGCAATGCGGTCAACTGGCAGGTATTTCAAACCGGCAGTAGCTTTAAATTTCGTGATATCGACGTGCGTTCCTTTGCAATCCCACATGATGCCTATGATCCGGTAGGCTACACCTTCCATTGGGGTGAGGTGGACGACCTGATTTCGCCGCGGCAGAGCCTAGCGTGGGTCACCGATCTGGGCTATGTGCCCGAACATGTCAACCAGCAGATCAGGCAAGTGCAGACTTTGGTACTAGAGTCCAACTATGATGAAGACTTGCTAGAAAGTGATCAACGCCGGCCCTGGTCAATCAAACAACGTATCCGAGGCCGTCATGGCCACCTCTCAAATGATGCCTGTCATAAGGTGTTGAGCGGCTTGAACGGTAGCTCTGCGGTACGCGATGTGTATCTGGCGCACTTGAGCAAAGATTGCAACACAGTGGAGTTAGTCCGCAATAAGTTTGCAGATCTTGCCGGTGATGATAGCACTTTCACCATTCACATCGTCGATCCTACAGTTAATGCCGCCCAAATGGTGAACGGCTAAATCGCATCCATACAGTATCAAATCGAATGAAAAATCCTTATCGAAAAACAAAAATTATTTTCACCATCGGGCCAGCGACACAGGACGAAGCCATGCTCGAACGATTGGTTCATGCCGGCGCTGATATTTGTCGCATCAATATGGCACATGCCGATCATGCCTGGTCACGTCAAATCATCCGCCGTGTGCGCACGGTTTGCGACCGTATTGGTCGCAAGATTGCCATTATGATGGATATCAAAGGGCCAGAGATTCGTACTGGCGATGTGCCGGAGACCTTTGAATTGGAAAAAGACGAAACTTTCGACTTTACCTTTGAGCAAGGCCTTGGTGGCACCGGCGAAGATGGTATTCGCCGCGTCGATGTCAATTACCAAGACTTTGCTAAAGATATAAAGATCGGGGATATGGTGCTGGTCGATAGCGGTTTGATGCGATTACAGGTGGCCTCGATCAAGGGCCTACAGGTGCGTTGCAAAGTTATCATTCCCGGCCCTCTGGGCAACCGCCGCCACATCAATTTGCCCGGCATACGTGTCAACCTGCCTGCGCTCACCCAAAAGGATCAAAGCGATGTTGATGTCGGCATTGAAGAAGGGGTTGATTTTTTCGCCCTTTCCTTTGTGCGCGAACCGCATGATCTGGATATCTTTCATCGCTACTTATCTGGCAAAGGCTCTGTCGCAAAAGTGATTGCCAAAATCGAAGATCAGCAAGCAATTGAAAATCTCAATGATATCATCAAAGCCTCGGACGGCTTGATGGTGGCCCGCGGCGATCTGGGAGTTGAATGCCCGTTCGAAGATTTGCCACTGATTCAATCCCGGGCGATTGACGCCTGCATTCAGAACACTAAACCGGTAATCGTCGCAACGCATATGCTCGAATCGATGATCGACTCACCCATTCCAACACGTGCCGAAGTCACTGATATTGCCAATGCCATTCGCGAAGAGGCCGATTGTGTGATGCTGTCGGGCGAAACAACCGTTGGCAGATATCCGGTCGAATGCGTCGAAACAATCAACCGCATCGCCGACCGCATGGAAGCCGAAAAAGGCCCAGTGCTGCGCGAGAATCTAGTACTCAAGCTAGCGAAATCAAAAATGCTCCGCTCGGCCGCTTACCTCGCCTCCGAATTAGAAGATGCTGGCATAGTGGTATTCACTCGCCGTGGCCTGCTGGCGCAAAAACTTTCTTCACTCCGAGCGCGAGTGCCCATTTATGCATTTACCGACAACCAGGATTTGTTTGCCCAACTGCTTATCATGCGCGGCATTGAGCCTTTTTTTCTGGCATTTGATGACACTTGCCCAGAAAATACCATCCAAGATGCTCTAAGAGCCTTAAAAGAGCGCAACTGGGTGAAAAAAGGTGGATCGGTAGTCGTTATTAGCAATGTTATTGCCAGTCAAAAGATGATCGATACGATTCAGTTGCGCGAAATTGAATAGGCCGGATACTATTTTTAATCGCAATCATACGCAAGATCTGTGCTCACAACACGGGCGGTTTATCTGTAAGGCAAATGAACCAGTCGCGATTGTTCGTACATGTATTACAGCTTCATCGCACTTATGATCTTTTCCGTATTCTCATCTCGACTTCATGCAGATAGCCTTGGCATCGGAGCCGCTGCACCGCAAATTATCGTAGCTGATCACAGTGGCCATCAAATCGATCTGGGTGCAGCCCTTAGCAAGGGTACCGTTGTGATCTTTTTTTATCCCAAGGCAATGACTCCGGGATGCACCAAACAAGCATGTAGCCTGCGTGATTCATGGATGATTCTCCAACAACGGAACGTCACCATATTCGGTGTGTCAGCAGATACGGCTCACAAACAATCCGAATTTCGTGACAAGCACCAACTGCCCTTCACACTCATTGCCGATACCGAGCAAGCCGTGCACCGCGCATTTGGCAAGAGTCGCTGGAGCCGCCACGCGTATATCTTTAGAGATGGCCAGCTCGTGTGGCGCGATTTAAAAGCATCCACCGCCACCCAAGCAGATGATATACTAGCAGCACTTGACGCATTAGACGCACAGTAGAAACAAGCCCGTTCGGTCCCTGTTTAGCATGGCTTGCTAGGCCTGACCAGTTTCGTTCACAGCCATATTCGGCAGGCCTAAAAAAAGAATGCTTCAGCCAACACTTGTTCGGCCGCGAGAGCTTTCATACGGGTGCAAATGCTCACCTCTCCCTTGCCAAGTGATGCGTTGATTTCCCCGCGCGCACCCTGCTTAAACTTGCGACAATTGAAGTAACGCTGATCTTCATATACAAGCTCCAATTCAAGCGTATAGGTAGCAGCGTCAGCCAGCTCACTGAGCGAACATGCAACCGTCCAATCACGATAGGATCCGCGGTGTGGGCCACTCATCAGGCAAGATTGCACCCACTCAAGCAGGCCACGCCCCTCTCCGGACATCGTCGCACAGTGCCGCACCTGAATAGATTGCAAGCCGTTTAAAATCTGTGCCATTGAATAGCCACTCATGAACTGGCCAATGGCCTGGCGGACCGGTAACAGACGTGCCCTTGCCAAGTCGCCAACACGATCGGGGCCTGGCCAATTCAATTTTGACAGGTCATCCACTTCGGTTGAACTATCGTACACACAACGCCGCACACCTACGAGCAAATTACCGAAGTAACTCTCAATACGCGAAGCAGGCACCCCACTGAACCAGTGATATGTGGGCAAATCGCCCTCCAACCAGATCGAAACTTGATTGGCCAAATAACCGAAATCCTCGGATTTATAGCGCAGCATCAGGGCCTCGCAACAACACATCTCGCGGTGCGAGCCCCCTATATAGCATTGGCTGAACAGCTTGCTCTGCATCGCACCCTTCAGATCCACCCGAGTCGGACACAGCACAATAATCCGGCTAGGATAACGTTGCGCGAAATGAATCAAGGCATCAAACCGCTCGCGTGCGTCGTTTGCCGCAACATCCAGACCGAAATGTAGCACCACATTCATCTGCGACGCACGAAACTCGAGTTGTGCAGTCGCAGGCTCCAATTCCCACATTGAAGCGAGTCGGTCGGTGACCTCGCGAACGGGCAGTTCGATCCCTGGCAGTGCATTGATTAATTCGGCCATGACACTCGCTGCTTAAATTCAAAGAATACTCCCATGCGGACTTATATTCAACCAGAGCGACGCCACTGATGCCCCTTCTCCCACAGTAAACGTTCACTTTCCAGTGGCCCCCAAGAACCGGCCGCATACTCAGCCAGCCCATTTTGTCCGCATGACTGCCAATGTTGCAAAATCGGCGTAATCAGTTTCCAGGATGCCTCGGTTTCGTCACCGCGAATAAACAGCGTACTATCACCGATCATCGCATCCAGAATCAAACGTTCATACGCTTCAGGCGTATTGGACCCGAAGGTGGTAGCATAACGAAAGTGCATCTTAACCGGCTGTGTGCGGGTTTCCAAGCCTGGAATTTTTGAGTTCATGACCAGGGTCACGCCTTCATCCGGCTGAATACGAATCACCATCGTATTTTGAGCCACATCATATTTCTTGCTTTCCGAAAACAAAATTCCTGGTGGACGTTTAAACTGAATCGCAATCTCACTCGCCCGGCGAGCCATACGTTTGCCGGAACGAATGTAGAACGGAACGCCCTGCCAACGCCAATTATTAATCGATAATCGTAGCGCCGCGTAGGTTTCTGTACTTGAATCGGCTGGAATGCCCGGCGCATCGAGATAACCTACAACCGGCTCACCGTTGATCAAACCACCGGTGTAGCGGCCACGCACTACATCGCCCCCCTCCTGCTTGAGTTCCAGTGGCTGAATCGCCTGCAATACTTTAACTTTTTCATCCCGAATTGCTTCTGGATCCAGCGAAACCGGCGGTTCCATGGCGGTGAGCGCGACCAGTTGCATGGTGTGATTTTGAATCATATCGCGCAGCGCGCCACTGGTATCGTAATAACCGCCACGCCCGCCAACACCCAGATTCTCGGCTACAGTGATCTGCACACAGTCCACATGCTCACGATTCCACAAGGGTTCAAAAATAGAATTTGCAAAGCGCTGCACCAACAAATCTTGTACCGTTTCCTTGCCAAGGTAATGATCGATACGATAGACCTGCGGCTCTTCAAATACTTCATTAATCGCGGTGTTGAGGGCCCGCGCCGAAGCCAAGTCCCGACCAAATGGTTTCTCGATGATTACTTTTGAGGCCAACTTAGTGTGCACATGCGCTTTGGCCATCGCACTGCGACCAAGGTTTTGAATGATCGATTCAAATACATTCGGTGGAGTGGACACGTAAAATAAGCGTTGTACATCGCGCCCCAATCCAGCCTCAATAGCATCAAGCTTTTTTGCCAATGTGGCAAAGGCTTCGGCATCATCATATCCGCCGGCATGATAGGACATATGTTGGCGTACCCGTTCCCAAATCGCTTCATTTAAAGGACGACGAGAATACTCACGGATTGCCGCATCCATCAGTGCGCGAAATTCATCATCCCCGATCGGTTTGCGTCCAAACCCAATCAAGTGAAACTCGCTAGGCAGCAAATTATCGATTCCAAGATTAAAAATTGCCGGCACTAGCTTGCGTGCGGTCAAATCGCCGGATGCACCAAAAATGACCACCACTGTTGGCGGTGCACCACGATGCTTGCTTAAACCTCTTAGAAAAGGATGCCTGGGTTGATCTGTTGCGTTTGTCATAGCGGCGGGCTTTGGACTGAAAAATGTTTGTGAAAAAGAGGCACATTTGGATAATGACGTATCTGCCCATGCCCCTCTTTGCAAATAGAGACATCTATAATGTCAAAGCGGAAGTGTTGTGGCGGATTGAGATCGGAA